>CALNAU010000001.1 GCA_937874275.1 uncultured Clostridia bacterium
GCGCGGCCATACCCTACGCGCAGGACACGCTGCAGCATGGAGATGGACATCTGACCGGCCTCCACCGCCATTTCGATGGCTTTGGGCAGCAGTTCATCAAACTCATCCACATCGCCGGCCGTATCCCCCGATGTGGTGCCTCCACCATCTGGCTTGTCGCCTTTCTCAATGTGCTCCATGATATCCACATTATAATCCGCCTGATTGCGGCTCTTGACATAGTCGGCCACCATGCCCACATCCTTGTCGCTGATAAAGCATCCCTGTACGCGCTTTGGCGCGGAGAGGTTGCGCGGCAGGTACAGCATATCGCCGTAGCCGAGCAGCTTTTCAGCGCCCTGTGAATCGATGATGGTGCGGCTGTCCACCTGGGACGACACCTGAAAGGCGATGCGGCTGGGGATGTTAGCCTTGATGATGCCCGTAATAACGTCCACTGACGGGCGCTGCGTAGCCAAAATTAGGCAGATGCCGGCAGCGCGTGCCTTGGCGGTAATGCGTTTCACATGCTCGTCAATTATCTTGCCGGCGCTGGCCATGAGGTCGGACATTTCATCCACCACGACCACAATCTTGGGCATGGGTTCTTCGTCCGGATCAATCTTCTTATTGTAGGCATCAATGTTGCGCACACCATATTTCTGCAATTTCTGGTAGCGCTCATCCATCTCCTGGCACACCCACTCCAGCGCCATCACAGCTTTCTTGGGGTCTACCACCACAGGCAGCAGCAGATGCGGAATATCATTATAAGGCTGCAGTTCGACGAATTTCGGGTCAATGAGTATCATGCGCACATCCGTCGGCGTGGCACGATAAAGCAAACTGGTGATGATGCTGTTGATGCAGACCGACTTACCGCTGCCTGTTGCACCCGCAATCAGCAAGTGCGGCATATCCATCAACTCACAGATAACAGGCGCGCCGGTAATATCCTTGCCCAACGCCACGGCTGTGGGCGACTTGAGCTCCTGCATCTTGGGCGACAGCAACACTTCGCTGAGGTGTACGGTAGTTGCCTTGTCGTTGGAGACCTCAATACCAATCAGCGGCGTACCGGGGATGGGGATTTCCGCGCGGATGGCGCTCTTGGCCAGCAACTCCACGGCGATATTGTCCATCACGTTGCGCAGTCGATTGACGTTGACGCCCTCCGCCAAACGAATGGCAAAGCGCGTAATGGCCGGGCCGTGCACAATCTGTTGCACGGTGGCAGCGATATTAAAGCTGGATAGCGTGGAGATCAGTTTATCTGCGCGCGCCAAGTCTTCCTCGGTGGTATCCGCCTGTTCATCGGGCGGCGGGACCGACATCAGCCGGGCCGGCGGTCTCTCGTAGCTGTCGATGGGCATGCTCATCTGTTTGCTGGCCGCTTTGGTGCGAGCCATCCCATCCAAACTATTTTGTGTGGATGGGCTGCTGCCACCGGGCGACACCACGACGCGCTTGCCGGTTAACGCGACGGAAGGTGCGGTGCCCACATCACGCACCATGCCGCTCGCAACCGGCCGTCGTGGCGGCTGCGGCACGGGTGTTGGGGATGGTTCTTCCCAGTCATCTGAAGGCGCAACAGGTTTAGGCCGCTCGACGATAGGTTCAATCGGCACTGCTTCATGATAAGCGGGAACACGCTGCGTTGCAACAGGCACTTCTTCATGCGCTTTCTGTTTGTCTTCCTGCGCAGATGGCTTGGTGGCCACGGACATGCGTTCAGGCTGCTCAGCGGGTGTATTGACAATAGACTGAGGCTCCATGGGCTGCACAGGCTGCGATATGGGCGCAGACTCGACAGCGTTTTGCCTGGTCTTGCGCGGCACACGAATGGGCGTGGGCGGCGGTGTCTGTTCAAACTGCTCGAAAACGTCCTGTGTCACCGCAGTAAAGCCTTCGTCTTCCGGCCGCTCCGTGACAGGCGTCGCCTGCCACCCGTTTTCCTGAGCGGTATAGGCAGGCTGGTATGGATCCTGTGTAACGCTCACCGGTTGGTAAGGCTCTACATAATAAGGCGTTACGCTGGGCTGATAAGCGGGTACGGACTCCTGCTCCGCAGTCCGCGGTTCCGGCTGTGGCACATCCTGAGGTGCTGGGCCCGCAGCCGCGGCCTGATTTCGCGCAGACTCCCCACGCCCCTGTATTTTATTATCCAACCGCTGCACCAGCAAGACAGGATTAATCCGAAATAGTGTAAAGAACAGGGCAATTAGCACCACAATCAAGAAAATGACGCCCCCAACCTGCCCCAGCACGCGCCAAACCGGGAAAGCAACCAACATGCCCAACGCACCGCCCCCGGGCAGCGGGTTGAGCTGGTTGCTGTAACGCTGATAGGCGCGCGCCATATACTCCCCCCAGGTATCGGGCTCCGCTACCTTGAGGATGTTGAGGTTCATGTTGCGGATATACTGCATCAGCGTGCCAAAGCCGGCAACGGTAGTTAACATCGTGAGAAGCGCCAGCAGCGCAAGGAAGGCCACAAAGCTTACTGCAAACGCGCGAAAGGATATATAATGCCGTGCTGACACACACAGCAGCCACCCCAGCCAAAAACAGAACAGCGGCACAAGGGGATACAATACGCCCCCCATGCCCAGCGCCATTTCTTTCAGTGCCACTACGGTGCGGCTGGAAGCCTGCAGCGTGATGCCAATCTGCATTCCAAAGCCAAGCGCCAGGCACAGAATGCCGGCCGCCAGCGAAACCACGCCCCCGCGATCGGTGGAGCGGATATTTTTACCTGTACCCCTTGCTGTAGATACCAATCTCCCTATCCTATCTGATGCGATTCGTCCAGCGACAGCCAGATATAGCGCAATGTGCTGTCCGCATCATAATTAAAATATAAAGTGTTGCCCTGATACGCGTAACTTTCCAATGCTCCGGCAACCATGCCGTATTGCATCGCCGCCTGATCATCCAACGCAATGCTGCCGACAGGCTGGCCCAACGTCTGCACAACCAGTTCACGGTCCGCCTTCCCTGTGGTCAACCCATACAAGCTCGCACGGTTGCTGAGGATACCGGTAACCCGGCCATTGGCCTCGATGAATGCCGTGCCGCGCCAGCTTGCGTCCTCAGGTTGGTACTTGGTCCCCGTCGGAAAGCCGTCCGGATCCGTCAGCATTGGGTAATGGACCAAGACTTCATCCAATGCATCGCCTAGCGTTATCGATAACCCCGGCAGCGTGCCCGTTTGCACGGTCTGAGCAATCGCCTGCGCCGCCTCGGATGAGGGCGCACGTGGAATCTTCTGCAGGAGGTCTCCCAGAACAGAGCCCGGTGTTGTATGAAGCAGAGGCATCAAGTCGTCGTACAAAAAATGGACTGCGCCACTGCGGCCGGAAAGCGTCGTGTACTGTGCCTGGTCATAGAAAAATGTGATGCCCACTTCATCCGCCAGCAGCTGTTTAATCGGCACAGGATACAAGGCGCCCGCTGACAGATACGCACTGACATCCGATTCAACGTCACGGGCGATCATCGCTTCAATGTCCCCAGCCGCTGTACTTACATCTACAAAAAAGTCTTTCGCGTGTACTCTTTGGCCGGTCAACAGGTTATACATCAGTGGTGTGACGGCATACCCGGGCCGACCCGGCCCGATTCTGCCCTCGGCCACCATGCGCACGGCCAACAGGTTGCCCATGGGCGCCGGTAATATCTCAGCATGGGCCGATACCTTCAAGCCGGTGGCAGCAGGATCCGTTAATGCACTGAGCATAGCCAAATATGATGTGATTCCGCCATCCGCCATGATGGAACGGTTGATGGTATCCTGCGCGAAGGTGTTGGGCATGCCGCTCAACTGCGGGTAGGTGACGGAGGAGTTTCCCTGTTGTTGTGTCACATACTCGACCTGTATCCCCTCCGTCTGGGCAAAGGCGGTCAACCACCCGGTTCCCAACAGGGCAATAATCAGGACAGATATCAGCTTGGCTCTCATGTTGGCCGCCTCCTTCCCCCCATCATTTTATCGTATCGCCTGCGGGCACGCAAGTTCCCTTTCGATACCTTAAAGATGCCAGATATGGTGAAGTCAACTGTCGGGCTGACTTCCTCCAATCGGGGTACTATACAAGCCCCTGCTTATTCACCAACTTTTCAGCATTGCGCCCAACCACCGCCATGCTGGGTTGCTGTGTGAAGATATGCTGTGCCATTGCCATCACAGCCTTGGGTGTCACGCGCGTTATTCCCCGCAGCGTTTGGGATGGCAGGGTCACTTTGCTGCGTAGCAAAGACTGCATCCCCAGGCTGCTCATACGGGCATAGGCGCTCTCTTGGCTGAGAACAAACCCCGTGCGCAGCTGCGCTTTCGCTTGCTCCAACTCCTGTTCACTAACGCCATCCCGAAGCAGCCGACTGCATTCCTCTAATATTTCTCGAATGACGCGCGCCGCGCTGCCCGGCGCGGCGGCCGCGCATATGGCAAAGTCACCGCATCCCGGATAGGACGATGGGGCGGAGTAGATGCTATAAACTAAGCCCTTCTCCTCGCGCACCCGTTGAAACAGGCGGGAGGATACGCCTCCGCCAAACAGCGTATTGAGTGCCATCATGGCATACTTGCCGGGGGCTTCATAGGGAATGCCGCGATATCCCAAGCATATATGCGTTTGCTCTGATCGCTTGTCGCAGGCCAACTGAACCGGCTGCACATTGGCTTGGTTAGGAGGAAAATCCGCCTCGTTGTTCCCCTGCCACGCGCCGAACTGCTGCTCCAGCATGTCCAGAAGCGACTCTGCTTTGAAATGCCCGGCGACCGCAATCACTGTATTAGCTGGTGTATAGTATTTCTGACGAAATGCTTGAACATCATCCTGTGTGTACCCGATAACATGCTCCCTGGTTCCCGTGATGGGCATGGCCAGGGATTGCCCACGGTAGAGCGCATCGTTGAGCAAATCGTATACGGTGTCCTCCGGCGAGTCATCCACCATGGCAATTTCTTCAAGGATGACGTTCTTTTCTTTCGCCAGTTCCTCCGGTTCGATGGTTGGCCGACAGGTAATATCCGCCAACAAATCGATGGCCTTTGGTAAATCGGTGTCGGTTACCTTGGCGTAGTACACAGTGTACAGCTTGCTGGTGGCAGCGTTCATGTGCCCGCCGATGGCATCCATTTCCTCAGCCAGTTGACGCGCGTTGCGGTTCTGCGTTCGCTTGAAAGCCATATGCTCCAACAAGTGCACCAAACCGTTTTCCGAGGGTGTCTCCAACATAGAACCGGCCTTGACCCACACGCCGATAGACACCGAACGCAGATGCGGCATGCGCTCCATCATGACGCGCAGTCCGTTTGACAGGGTATGCGTTTGAATCATGTATGCTCCCTTGACAGAAGGGGAACCTGCTGATGCAACAGGTTCCCCATGCTTATGTGATCTTAACTGAATCAGTGGTTGTTGGGGCGTCCGTCACGACGCGGGGGGCGTCCGCCGCCGCCGCGGTGCTCAGCGCCGCCCGGCCGAGGCGCGAAGGACCGGCGCTCGTATACCATGTCATTGCGAATGAGGTTGATGCGGCCCTGGGAGTCAATCTCCTGTACCTTGACTTCCACCTCGTCGCCTACATTGAGCACGTCCTCAACCTTCTCCACGCGCTCGTTGGCCAGCTTGGAGATGTGCAACAGACCGTCCTTACCGGGCAGCAGCTCCACAAAGGCGCCCAGGCTGCTCATCACACGCACAACGCGGCCCTGGTAGACCTCACCCACTTCCACATCCTTGGCAATGCCTTCGATGATCTTGCGTGCCTTGGCGGCGGCCTCGTCATCCGGTGTGGCGATGGCCACGCGGCCGTCATCCTCGATGTCAATCTTCACACCGGTATCGGCGATGATTTTGTTAATCATCTTGCCGCCGGGCCCAATGACTTCGCGAATCTTGTCGGGGTTGATCATGAAGGTGATAATCTTGGGCGCGTAACGGCTGAGCTGCTCACGCGGCTGTGCCAGCGTATCCAACATGATTTTGAGGATATGCAAACGGCCGTCCAATGCCTGGCTGAGTGCCTGGCGCAGAATCGCTTCGTCAATGCCCTTGATTTTGATGTCCATCTGGATGGCGGTGATGCCGTTCATGGTGCCGGCGACCTTGAAGTCCATATCGCCCAGGAAGTCTTCCAGGCCCTGGATGTCCGTCAGCACGGCCACCTTGTCGGACTGGTCGTCCTTGATGAGGCCCATGGCCACACCGGCAACTGGCGCCTTAATCGGCACACCGGCATCCATCAGCGACAGGGTACTGCCGCACACGGAGGCCATGGAGGAGGAACCATTGGAGCTCAACACTTCGCTGACCAAGCGCAGGGCATACGGGAAATCAGTCTCGTTGGGCACCATGGGCTCCAACGCGCGCTCTGCCAGTGCGCCATGGCCAATTTCGCGGCGGCCGGGGGCGCGCATACGGCCGGCTTCACCGGTGGCATAGGGCGGCATATTGTAGTGGTGAATGTAGCGCTTGGAATCCTCATTAGACAGGCCGTCGAGGATTTGCACCTCACGCAGCGAGCCCAGCGTGGTGACGGTGAGCGCCTGCGTCTGTCCACGGGTAAACACGGCGCTGCCGTGGGCGCGGGGCAGGATACCTACTTCACACCAGATGGGGCGAACTTCGGTGGTGCCGCGGCCATCGGGGCGGATGCCCTGGTCCAGAATCTTGCGGCGCATCACTTCTTTATTCAAGGCATAGACCGCGTCGCCGATTTCGCCTGCACGATCGGGGTAAATGGACGCAAAGTGCTCCTGCACCTCCGCCTTCACTTGTTCCTCGCGCGCCTGGCGCTCTTCGCGCACAGCGGTGTCAAAGCTCCAGCGTACCTTGTCCATGGCAAACTCGCGCACATCGGCCTTGATGTCATCACCGGTCACGAACAGCTGGAAGCTGCGCTTGGGTTTGCCGATTTCGGCGACAATCTTCTCCTGGAAGGCAACCAGTTCCTTGATGGTCTCATGCGCGAAGAGAATGCCGTCCAGCATCACGTCCTCGGATACCTCGTTGGCACCGGCTTCCACCATCATAATGGCATCCTTGGTGCCCGATACCGTCAGATGCAGGTCGCTCACAGCCGCTTCCTGCTCGTTGGGGTTGATGATGAACTTGCCATCCACTCGCCCAACGGTGACCGAACCGGTGGGGCCTGCCCACGGGATATCGCTCACGCACAGCGCGATGGACGAGCCCAGCATCGCCGGAATATCCGGCGGGTTATTCACGTCGACCGACAGCACAGTGGCAACCACCTGTACGTCGTTGCGCATGCCCTTGTCAAACAGCGGGCGGATGGGCCGGTCAATCAGACGGGCGGTGAGGGTGGCCTTTTCGGTGGGCCTGGTCTCACGCTTGATGAAGCCACCGGGAATCTTGCCGGCGGAATACATTTTCTCTTCAAAGTCCACGCTCAGCGGGAAGAAATCCTGCCCCTCGCGCGGCTTTTCGGAATAGGTGACGCTGACCAGCACCGCGGTGTCGCCGTAACGCACCAGGGTAGAGCCGGCTGCTTGCTCGGCGTAACGGCCAAACTCAAAGCTCAGCGGGCGGCCGCCAAATTCCATTGTGTACTTTCTTGGTTCCATGCTTTCTTTCTTTCTCCTTACTTCTTTCGCGCTGCCCGCTCCCCCGCGGGTGCGCCATTCCACTGATACGAATCAGTATAAAAGGGCCGGGAGCCTGTATGGTCCCGACCCTTAGGTTCTCTTACTTACGCAGATTGAGTTCGCCAATTAGGGTGCGGTAGCGCTCAATGTCCGTGCGCATCAGGTAGTCCAGCAAACCGCGGCGCTGGCCGACCATCAGCAGCAAACCGCGGCGGCTGTGGTGGTCCTTCTTGTTGAGCTTCAGATGCTCGTTGAGGTGGTTGATGCGTTCGGTCAGCAGGGCCACCTGCACTTCCGGTGAACCGGTGTCACCCTCGTGACGGGCATAGGTCTCGATGATCTGGGTCTTCTTTTGCTTATCCATGGGTCTTCCTCTCTTGCGGGGGTGGCAGCCCGCTCTTCAATCGCCGCAAACACAGAATGACGGTGAGAATCGACAGCCCGAGCATGCGGTTCTATGGCCACGAAGTTTATATTAACATAACACAGGCCGAATGTAAACGCTTAGCGCAAGCGTTTTTGGGCACTTCCAGGCAGTTTCCTTGACAAAACATCACATCCTCACTAATCTGAGTGCTGATTGTGGTGATAGGAGGGGTACGGTGAGCGCAAAAGGGCACATCATCAGAAAACTGCTGCGGTTTGCAGGTCGCATTCCTACGCGCTACAAGCTGTTGTACCCTTTCTGGCTGTCGGCACAGCTGTATGAGACCAACGAAGTGGTATCTTTCGCCCAACTCCCCGCGGCGTTCGATGGATTGACCATTGCATATGCCTCGGACATTCATTACGGCCCCTTTCTTGGGAAGGAGCGAGCGGTAGATTTGGCCAATCGTCTGCGCGCCATGCAAGCCGATATCATTTTGCTGGGCGGCGACTATGGTGAAGATACGGCCACATCAATTGCGCTGTTTGACGTTCTGCCCAAGCTATCAGCGCCATATGGCGTGTTTGCCGCCATCGGCAATCATGACCGCATGGGCGATGAAGCGTCCTTTGGCCTGTTGCTGGAGCGGATGCGGGCTTGGGGGGCTTATCCCCTGCTCAATGACGCGCGGGTGATTGTTAGGGATGGCGCAAGCCTGTGCATCTGCGCCACCGATGATATCCGGGAGGGGCATCCGCACTTCCCGTCTCTCACACCACATGCGACGGCCAGCGATTTTGTAATCTACGCGCCGCATTCGCCGGATATCCTGCCCTCCGCCCTCAAGCAGGGGCATTTTGACTTTGACCTGGTGCTCACCGGGCACACGCATGGCGGGCAAGTGGCTCCCTTTGGGCACACCATTCACTCGTCCAGCCGCTATGGTGACCGCTATCGTTCCGGATGGATTGAAGAAGGGGGCAAGCAAATCTTCGTATCCAACGGTGTGGGCACATCATTATTGCCCGTACGCCTTGGCGCGCCGGCGCAAATTCACCGAATCACTTTAAAAAAACAACAATAATAATCGCACTACACAAGCCGCAGCGCCGGGTTCGCGTTGAGGCGCATATCAGCCACCTGCCCGTGCATCAGCCGCAGGTAAGCTGCCGCGCCAATCATCGCGGCATTGTCACCGCAATACTTGAGTTCCGGCAGGTAGAGGGTAATACCTCGCTCGTCGCATGCTGCCTGAAGTCGTCGGCGCAGCAGTTTATTGGCGGCCACGCCGCCTGCCAATGCCAGCCTGGTTTCGCCCAGTTCACCGGCCGCTAGCATCGCCCTGTCGACCAATTGCTCCACTACAGCGTGGCGGAAACATGCGGTGAGATCGGCAACCGGCAACGCTTCGCCCCTTTGCTTCATCTGATGGGTGAGGTTGATAAAGGCTGTCTTGAGGCCGGAAAAACTATAGTCAAACCGCCCCTGGGTGTGTGGCGTAGGCAAGGAAAAACGCAGGGCGTCGCCTTCCTCGGCGATAGCGTCCAGGCGTGGCCCGCCGGGATAGGGCAGCCCCAGCACACGGGCCGCCTTGTCAAAGGCTTCGCCCGCCGCGTCGTCCTGCGTACAGCCAATTAGCCGATAGCTGTCGCCAACCTCCACCTGCATCAGGTGGCTATGCCCCCCGGACACCACCAGGCACAAAAAGGGTGGTTTCAGGGCAGCGTAGGTGAGGTAGTTGGCGCAAATATGACCCTCGATGTGGTTGACGGCAACAAGCGGTTTGTCCAGCGCAAACGCCAGCCCTTTGGCATAGCTCACCCCTACCAGCAGCGCGCCCACCAAGCCAGGGCCAGCGGTTACGGCCACCGCGTCGATATCAGCAAAGCCAATGCCGGCCTCGCTTAGCGCGCGGCGTACCACCGGCCCCACTTCTTCAACGTGAGCGCGGCTGGCAATCTCAGGTACGACCCCTCCGTAGAGGGTGTGCAAATCGATTTGGGAATACACCACATCAGAGAGCACGCCGCGTCCATTCTCAATGACCGCGGCCGCCGTCTCATCGCAGGAAGATTCAATCGCCAGGATGCGCACAACCTTACGCTCCCGCAATGCATCTGCCCCTTGTTTAATCCGTTCAATATAACTCATCCCTGTTTCTCCCGGCCCGCCGTCCGAAGGCCAAAGGCGGCCAGCGGAAGGATGAGCAGCACAGCGGCACTCTGCTTGAGCAAATCCCACCCATAGGACACAAAAAAGGGCAGCGGCATCAATTGCAACAGCAGGTCTCTTTGCGGATCCAGGAGCCATAAATCGTTTCGGAACAACAGCCGATGAAAAGCATAAAACAAACCCTCGAAATTGACGGCTGCCCATATCACAATGATGAGAACAAAGGAAAAGAAAGCGGCCATCGCTGCCACCAATGCCCGCTGCGGTCGGATGAAGGATAGCACCCCCGGTTGCCATTTGCGCAGGACCAGAAACACAATAAAGCTGATGGCTACAGCCGCCAACGCAGCATAACGAATGACGCCCGCCAGATGAACCAGCCCGCGAATGTCTGCCAGATGCAGCAGCTCATGCGCTGCAAAGGCCGAAGCATTCTGACCATCGCGGTTGATGGTGATTTGCGGCGTCGGCAATGTCCCCTTGAGATACCCGGTGATAGCATCAGCGATAGCCGGATACGCATCAGCCGACACGCCGGACAGACTGGTATCAGCATACCGGGTCATTTTTTCTGCCATCTTCACGCCATTTGTGGCCAAGCTGGCCAATGAATGCGCGAAGTAGGCCACCAGGCACAGGATGAGCACCAGGGCCAGCCCTATGCGCAGCAACACCGCCGATTTGCGCATCACTGCATCTTCAAATAGGCGGTGATGAATCCATCCAGATTGCCGTCCATCACGTCGTCAATGTTGCCGGCTTCATAGCCTGTGCGATGGTCCTTCACCATGGTATAGGGCTGGAACACATAGGAGCGGATCTGGCTGCCCCATTCGATTTTTTTCATTTCGCCCTTGATGTCGGCCATCTGCTCTTCTTTTTCTCGCTCGCGCAGCTCGATGAGGCGGGCACGCAGCATGCGCATGCACATCTCCCTGTTTTGCACCTGACTGCGCTCATTTTGACAGGAAACCACGATGCCCGATGGGATGTGTGTCATGCGCACGGCAGAGTCGGTCTTGTTGACGTGCTGGCCGCCCGCGCCCGTGGAGCGATAGGTATCCACGCGCACATCTTCCATGTTGATTTCAATGTCGCCGTCCTCATCTATCACCGGCGATACGTCCAACGACGCGAAAGAGGTATGCCGCCTTGCGTTGGAGTCAAACGGGCTGATGCGCACCAGCCGATGCACGCCCTTCTCCCCGCGCAGGAAGCCATAGGCGTTGTCGCCCTCGACCTCCCAGGCGGCAGACTTGGTGCCTGCCTCATCGCCATCCAGGTAGTCCAGCAGCGTCACCTTGAAGCCCGCGCGCTCACAATAGCGCGTGTACATGCGGTAGAGCATCTGTGTCCAGTCCTGTGCTTCCGTTCCGCCGGCGCCCGCGTGCAGCGACAAAATGGCGTTGCAGTGGTCGTAGTCGCCGCGCATCAGCGTTTCCAGCGCAAGCAATTCCACCTGTTGATCCAACCGCTCCAGCGTTTTGCCAGCTTCATCCGCCATCCCCTGGTCGGACTCATCCTGCGACAGCTCCATCATGGTCTCCACATCATCACACAGGCTGACCAGGCCGTTGAAGTGCTCCATCTTGGCTTCGATAGCCGCCAGTCGCTGATTAACCACGCGGGAACGCTCCAGGTCGTCCCAGAAGCCGGGGGCGCCCATCTCCTCGCGCAGCTCCACTAACTCTCTTTCAAGTTGATTGATGTGCAGGCCCTCCCGCACCTCTTCCAGGCGCGCGCGCAGGCTATCCAAATGGCTGCGGTATTGTTCCAGTTCAACTATCATAGCAACTCCATCTTATCCCTTAGTCTGACGCCGCGGCATTGCTGCCATGGCAATTTTTATACTTCTTGCCGCTGCCGCAGGGGCAGGGGCTGTTGCGCCCCACTTTTTCCCCCTTGCGCAGGGGGCGGGCAGCGGATGGCGCCTGCTGTGGCGCGGCATCGCCCGCGCCTATGGTGCGCACTGGCTTGGCCACCTCCCGGCGTTCCGGTGCCTTTTCGATGCGCAGCTGATAGAGCGCCCGCAAAGTGTCCTCCTGCAGCAGACGCACCATCTCGTCAAACATGTCGTAGCTTTCCATCTTGTACTCGTTGACGGGATCGCGCTGCGCGTACGCGCGCAGGCCAATGCCGTCGCGCAGCTGGTCCATGGCATCGATGTGATCCATCCAGCGGGTGTCCACACTGCGCAGCAGCAGGTTGCGCTCCAGCTCGCGCATGTCAATGCCGTGGGAGGTAATCAACTCCTCGCGCTGCTGGTAGAAATTGTTCGCGGTTTTCTTGAGGAAATCGATGAGCCCCTGACGGTCAAACCCACCCATGGCCTCCCGATTCGCCTTGAAGGTGCCGACAGGGATGCTTAACCGCTCCAGGTATTCGGCCAGACCGGCGATATCCCAATCCTTGTTATCACCAGCGCAGAAGAGTGCGACAGCCTCCTCAATCAGCTTGTCCACCATGGTCTGGATGGAGGCACGCATGTCCTCACCCTCCAGCACCTGGCGGCGCTGCTTGTAGATCAGCTCGCGCTGCTGGTTCATAACATCGTCATAACGCAGGACGGACTTTCGAATCTCGTAGTTGCGGCTCTCAATGCGCTTTTGCGCGTTTTCAATCTGCTTGGTGAGCAGGCCCGCCTCCAGCGGTACATTCTCCTCCATGCCCAGGCGGGCAATCATCGGCTGGATGCGCTCGCCGCCAAACAGGCGCATGAGGTCATCCTCCAGGGAGATAAAGAACTGGGAAGAGCCGGGGTCGCCCTGACGGCCAGAGCGGCCCCGCAGCTGGTTGTCGATGCGGCGGCTCTCGTGTCGCTCGGTGCCAATGATATGCAAACCACCCACGCCCACAACCTGCTCGTGCTCCTTGTCAGTGGTCTGCTTAAACTGCTCCCGCAGCTCGTTAAAACGCCTGCGCGCGGCCAGCACTTCCTCGTCCACATGCTCGTTGCGTCCGGTGGCTTCCTCAATCAGTTCCTCAGCATATTCCTCCTGCCGCATGGCACGGCGGGCCAGAAAATCCGGATTGCCGCCGAGCAGAATGTCGGTACCACGGCCGGCCATGTTGGTAGCGATGGTGACCGCGCCATAGTGACCTGCCTGCGCCACGATGCTGGCCTCTCGGGCGTGGTGCTTGGCGTTCAGCACCTCATGCGGGATGCCCCGTAACTGCAGCATGCGGCTGAGCATCTCGGAGACTTCCACCGAAATGGTGCCCACCAGCAGCGGCTGACCGGTGGCATGACGGCGAATAATCTCCTCCACCACGGCGTCGTACTTGCCCTTCTTGCCACGGTAGACCACGTCGTTGAGGTCATCGCGAATCATGGGCATATTGGTGGGCACCTGCACCACGTCCAGGCTGTAAATGCCCTGGAATTCCTCTTCCTCCGTCTTGGCTGTACCCGTCATACCGGACAGCTTGTTGTACATGCGGAAGTAGTTCTGGAAGGTGATGGTGGCCAGCGTCTTGCTCTCCCGCTCCACCTTCACGCGCTCTTTGGCCTCAATGGCCTGGTGCAAGCCGTCCGAGTAACGGCGGCCCACCATCAGGCGGCCGGTGAACTCGTCCACAATGACGACTTCGCCATTTTGCACCACATAGTCGATATCCCGCTTCATCATCACATTGGCTTTCAGCGCCTGGATGAGGTAGTGGTTGAGTTCGTTGTTCTCCGGGTCGTTGAGGTTTTCGATGCCAAAGGCGCTCTCCGCCTTGGCGGCACCCTCCTCGGTGAATACAACGCTCTTTTCCTTTTCTTCCACGGTGAAATCCGCCTCATTCTTCAGGCGGGCGACAAAGCGGTCGGCCTTTTCGTACATGTCGGTGGGCTTATCCCCCTGGCCTGAGATAATCAGCGGGGTGCGCGCCTCGTCAATCAGGATGGAATCCACCTCGTCCACGATGGCGTAGTTGTGGCCGCGCTGCACCATGTCCTTGCGGTAGATGACCATGTTGTCGCGCAGGTAGTCAAAGCCCATCTCGTTGTTGGTGCCGTAGGTGATGTCGCAGCCATACGCCTCCCGCCGTTCCTCGCCGGTGAGGTCGTGCACAATGATGCCCACCGACATTCCCATGAAGCGGAACAGTTTACCCATGTCCTCGCCCTGGAACTTGGCCAGGTAATCATTGACCGTGACAATGTGCACACCCTTACCGCTCAACGCATTGAGGTAGGCCGGCAGGCAAGCCGTCAGGGTCTTGCCTTCACCGGTTTTCATCTCTGCGATGCGACCCTGGTGCAGCACAATGCCGCCGATGAGCTGCACATAGAATGGCCGCATGCCCAGTGTGCGGCGGGCGGCCTCCCGCACGGCGGCAAAGGCCTCGGGCAGCAAATCATCCAGCGTCTCGCCATCCTGATGACGCTGGCGGAACTCCTGTGTCTTCTGGGACAGCTGTTCGTCCGACAGATTCTCAAAGTCGGGTTCCAGCGCCTCCACGGCATCGGCGATTTTGCGCAACGGCTTTAGCTGTGCCTCCGGGCCCATGCCAAATACCTTTTTGAGCTTATCTAACATCAATGGTTCTCCTCTGGCGCCATTGCGCCATAATCCATTATACATGGTGCATCAAAGCGCCGCAAGCACGCAAAAGGCGCTCATCCGCCTCTCGGTGAGCGCCCTATAAATACATGTGTTACAAAATGTACTTGTTCAGGTCCGCCTTCTTAGCGGCAGCTACATGGGCGCGCACGTAATCCGCGGTGATGTTGAGGTCCACCTCGGGCATCTCATCCCCACCCGCGTTGAAGGAGATATCCTCCAACAGCTCCTCAAACACACCATGCAGGCGGCGCGCCCCGATGTTCTCCCCCATGGCGTTGGCGCTACAAGCAGCATCGGCAATCTCTTCCAGCGCTTCGTTATCAAAGCGCAGGCGCACCTTATCCACCTCCAGCAGCGCGGCGTACTGACGGGTCAGCGCATTATCGGGCTGGGTCAGGATGCGGATGAAATCCTCGCGTGTAAGGCTCTTGAGCGTCACATGCACAGGGAAGCGGCCCTGCAGTTCCGGAATCAAATCGCTCACCTTGGCGACATGGAAAGCACCTGCCGCGATAAACAGCATGAAGTCGGTGCGCACCGCGCCATGCTTGGTGTTGACGGTGCTGCCCTCCACGATGGGCAGGATGTCCCGCTGCACGCCCTCACGGGATACATCGGGCCCCTGACCGGTGGAGCGGCCGGCAACCTTGTCAATCTCGTCAATGAACACAATGCCCTGCTGCTCTGCCCGGCGGACAGCCTCTTCCTTCACGGCGTCTTCATCAATCAGTTTCTGCGCCTCTTCGTGCAGCAGAATCTTGCGGGCTTCCTTTACCTTGACGTGGCGCAGTTTGGTGCGCTTGGGCAGCATGCCGCCCATCATGTCGCCGATGTTGATGGCGTTGCCGCCCACTTCCAGCGACGGCGCGGCCTCCTCCACCTCGACCTGAATCTCCCGCTCCTCCAGCTCGCCGTTTCGCAGCTGCTGCAGGATGTCCGCCCGGCGGCCCGACAGCTTGAGCCGCTCCTCTTCATTGACAGGCTCCTGCGCTTTGTTGCGGCCACCCAGCAGCATGTCGATGGGGTTTTGCACCGGCTTTTTAGGCGGGTCGGTCAGCAGACTCACCAGCCTATCCTCCGCCATCACCTCTGCGCGGGTTTTCACACGCGCCTCATGCTCCTCGCGCACCATGCGGATGGCATTTTCCACCAGGTCGCGGATGATGCCCTCCACATCGCGGCCCACGTAGCCAACCTCGGTAAACTTGGTCGCCTCCACCTTGACAAAGGGGGCGTTGACCAGCTTGGCCAAGCGTCGGGCGATTTCCGTCTTGCCCACGCCGGTGGGGCCAATCATCAGAATATTCTTGGGGTAGATTTCTTCGCGCATCTCGTCTGATACTTGCGAGCGGCGATAGCGGTTGCGCAGGGCGATGGCCACCATGCGCTTGGCATCATCCTGACCGACGATGTAGCGGTCCAGTTCCCGCACAACCTCGCGCGGCGTCAACTCTTTGATCATATGTCCTCCACGTGGATGTTGTCGTTGGTAAACACGCAGATGGAGGCGGCGATGTGCAGCGCTTTTTCGACAATCTCTCGCGCAGAAAGCTGGGTATTATGCACCAGCGCGCGGGCCGCGGCCAAGGCATAGTTGCCGCCGGAGCCGATGGCGCACACGCCATCATCGGGCGAAATCACCTCGCCGGTTCCGGAGATGATGAGCAGGTTGTCCTTGTCTGCGGCAATCAGCATGGCTTCCAGCTTGCGCAGCGCCTTGTCACTGCGCCACTCCTGCGCCAACTCCACGGCAGCGCGCTCCAGGTTGCCGCCAAACTGGGTCAGTTTTTCCTCGAAGCGGTCGGTAAGGGTAAAGGCATCGGCTACTGAGCCGGCGAAGCCCACCATCACCTGGTTCTGATAGATGCGCCGCACCTTGCGCGCGGTGCTTTTGAAGATTGTATTTTGTCCCATGGTCACCTGCCCGTCGCCCGCGATGGCTACATGGCCGTCACGCCGCACGGCACAAATGGTGGTGCCTCTCAGCTCCATATGCTGTCCTCCTGTCATAAATCAATTCGCTTGTGCGATGTTGTCAATCAACGCCAGTGCGCGTTCGGCCACCTTGAGGTAGCGCTGCTCTTTGCCGCGGACACGCTCGGGCAATGGATCAATCAGGCCAAAGCTTACGTGCATGGGCTGAAAGTTGCGGTTGTGCGTAGATACATACCGTGCCAGCGCGCCCATCCCGGTCGCGGATGGGAATGTCACCTGCTGCCTGCCAAGCAGCCGGTTAGCCAGGCTGAGCCCGGCTTGAAGGCCGGAGGCGGCACTCTCCACATACCCTTCCACGCCTGTCATCTGACCGGCAAAATACACGCCATCGCTGCCCTTCATCATATATTGATTGTCCAGCAGACCTGGGCTGTTCAGGAAGGTGTTGCGGTGCATCACGCCGTAACGGGCAAACTCCGCCTGCTCCAGGCCCGGAATCATACCAAACACGCGCCGCTGCTCGGGAAACATCAACCGAGTCTG
Organism: uncultured Clostridia bacterium; assembly: GCA_937874275.1. Classification (GTDB taxonomy): domain Bacteria; phylum Bacillota; class Clostridia; order Christensenellales; family Aristaeellaceae; genus UBA1038. Next base: position 17,165 of record CALNAU010000001.1, read on the forward strand.
GAAACCGACCAGGTTGTACAGGCTGTCGGACGCGTCATCACGCCGCAGCTGAAGCACCGCGTATGGTCTGCGACCTGTATGCGGGTTGGTCAGCCCTACCGGCTTAAGCGGACCAAAGGCCAGTGCCATGTCGCCCCGCCGAGCCAGGCTCTCCACCGGCATACAGCCCTCAAACACGCGGCTTTCTTCAAAGCCGTGGACGGGGGCCGTCTGCGCGGTGAGCAGCGCGTCATAGAACGCCCGATACTCTGCCTCGTCCATGGGGCAATTGATGTAATCATCATCTCCACGGCCATAGCGCGACGCCTTGAAGGCGCGCGTCATGTCGATGGATTCCCGGGTCACGATGGGGGCAGCCGCGTCGTAGAAGTGCAGCACCCCCACTTGGGGCAGCGACTGGATGGTTTCGCTGAAGGCCTCGGATGTGAGAGGGCCGGTGGCAATGATGGTGTCCCGCGCAGGAAACTCCGTCACCTCGTCCGGTGTAAATGTAAGCAGTGGATGGGACAGCAACTCCTTCGTGATGAAGCCCGAAAACTGATCCCTGTCCACCGCCAATGCGCCGCCCGCGGGCACCCTGGCCTGATCGGCCGCGCGGATGACCAGTGAATCCAACCTACGCATCTCTTCCTTCAGCAGCCCTACAGCGTTTTGCAGGCGGTCGGAGCGCAGCGAGTTAGAGCACACCAGCTCGGCGAATAAATCGGACGCATGCGCGGGGCTCTTCTTGCCCGGCTTCATGTCGCGCAGCGTCACCGCGACGCCGCGCCGCAGCAACTGCCAAGCAGCCTCGCAGCCGGCCAGCCCGGCGCCGATGACGGTAGCCCGTGGCTTATTCGGCATCGTCCTCCTCCAGGGGCAGCTCATAGGGCTCGCGGTGGCGGCATGTCTCATTGGCGCACAAAAGCAGTGCGTCATTCTTGCGGCGCTTGATGGTCATGTAGCTGCCGCACTCCGGGCAGCGCTTGTCCACCGGCTTTTCCCACGAGACGAATTGGCATTCCGGGTACTGCTCACAGCCGTAGAACTTGCGGTTCTTCCGGCTGGTTTTCTCCAACAGTTCGCCGCCGCAATCCGGGCACTTCACATGAATGTACACCAGTATTGGCTGCGTGTTACGGCACTCGGGGAAGTTGGGGCAGGCAAGGAATCGGCCATAGCGGCCGTTTTTGTAGACCATGGTGGCGCCGCACTGGTCGCAGATGACATCGCTTTTCTCATCCTCAATGACAATCTTCTCGATGTCCTGCTCCGCCTTTTGCAGCATTTGCTCAAAGTCGGGATAGAACTCCTCCAGCACGCGCTTCCAGCCCTTTTCACCCGCTTCCACGCGGTCCAACTCATTTTCCATGCGGGCGGTGAAATCCGTGTCCACCACGTTGTTGAAGTAATCAATCATCAGGCCGGTTACCATTCGCCCCAACTCAGTGGGATATAGGCGCTTTTTCTCCTTGGACACGTAACCGCGGGCCACGATGGTGGAAACCGTGGGCGCGTAGGTAGAGGGGCGTCCAATGCCAAGCTCCTCCAGCGCCTTGACCAAGGATGCCTCTGTGTAGCGGGTGGGTGGCTGGGTGAAGCGCTGTTCCGTATCCACATCCACCAGCACGGCTGGGCTGCCGGCCTCACACGCCGGCATCTTGGTGTCAATTTTCTCGCTGGCTTCGTCACTGCCCTCTTCATAGACTGCGGTGAAGCCCGCAAACACCTTGTGCTCGCCGTAATAGCGCATCACCAGGCCGTCTTCACCCACTTCCAGGGTAACCGTGTTGTAGCGGGCGTCGGCCATCTGGCTGGCCAGGAAGCGCGTGTAAATCAGCTTGTAGAGCAGATACTGCTCGCGGCTGAGAAAGCTCTTGATGCTGTCGGGCGTGCGGGCAGGATCGGTTGGGCGGATGGCCTCATGGGCATCCTGCGCACCGCTGCGCCCCTTGTATACGCGCGGCTTACCTGGCAACGATTCGCTGCCATAGGTGGCCCCGATGGTGTCGCGCACTGCGGACAGCGCTTCTCCACTTACACGCACTGAATCGGTACGCATGTAGGTAATCAAACCCTGCGTGCCGGCCTTGCCCAGGTCGACACCTTCATATAGCCCCTGTGCCACCTGCATGGAACGGGAAATGGTGAAATTGAGTTTGCGCGAAGCCTCCTGCTGGAGGGTGGATGTGGTAGAAGGCGCGGGCGGGCTCTTGAGGCGCTCCTTATTCTTGACGTTCAGCACGCTGAGCTTAGCCTTGCGGATTGCCTGTTCCGCCTTCTGTGCCTCGGCCTTATCCCCCACCTTTGCTTTACGTCCCTTTAGCTGAGACAGCTTAGCGCGCAGGGGTACATTTTTGCCGTCTACACACTTGACGGTAATATCGGCATAGATGTCCCAATACTCCTCCGGCACAAAAGCCTCGATCTCCTGCTCGCGCTCTACAATCATACGGGTAGCCACGCTCTGCACGCGCCCGGCTGACAGCCCCTTGCGCACCTTGGCCCACAGCAGCGGGCTGATTTTATAGCCCACCAGCCTGTCCAAAGCCCTGCGCGCTTGCTGGGCATCCACCAGGTCCATGTCAATGTGGCGCGGGTTTTTCACCGCGTTTTGCACGGCCTTTTTGGTAATTTCGTGAAACTCCACGCGCTTGACCTCCGCCGGGTCCAACTTCAGCGCATGGGCCAGATGCCAGGATATGGCCTCCCCTTCGCGGTCAGGGTCAGTCGCCAGGTAAATATCCTTGGCTGTCTTCACCTGCTTGCGCAGCTTGGCCAGAATATCGCCCTTGCCGTGGATGGTAATATAATCCATCTGAAAGTCATTGTCCGGATCTATGCCGATGCGGGATTTGGGCAAATCGCGGACATGGCCCTGTGAAGCCTCCACCTTGTAGGTGCGGCCCAAAAATTTCTCAATGGCATGTGCTTTGGCGGGTGATTCCACAATCACCAGTTTTCGTGCTTGGGACACTCAGTTTCCTCCAATAAGTAATATGCTCTCTATGGATGAGCGCATTGGGCATCATAGCGCTCCCCTTTGGCAATTGTCAAATCCCACGGGCAGTCAAGCGTGCCTGCGCAGTTTAAACCGTCGGCCAGGCAGCGGCTCCAGCAGACCCTCCAACTCCAACATGGTAAGCGCCGTGTTGATGCCGGCGGTGCCAAGGCCTGTCACGGCCAACAGCTCATCAAACCCCTTGTCTTCATCCTGCAACGCCAGGCAGATGGCCTGCTGATCCGGCGGCAGCATTGGCAAAGCCATCTGCACTTGCTCCGGCTGGGGCACGGGATGTTCCGCCCAGCCCATGTCCTCCAGTATATCGCCCGCGCAGGTGCACAGCCGTCCGCCCGTGCGGATGACCCGATGCGGCACCAGGCTGCCCGGGGCATCCACCTCGCCGGGCAAGGCAAAGACATCCCTGCCCTGGTCAAGCGCATGGCCCACCGTAATCAGGGTGCCGGATTTCTCCCGCGCCTCCACCAACAGCAGCGCCTGGGCCAGACCTGAGACGATACGGTTGCGCATGGGAAAGTGATAAGCCAGCGGCTCGGTATTGGGCGGAAGCTCGCTGACGATGGCCCCGCCCGCGGCAACAATTTCTTCGGCCAGCTTCTTGTTTTCCTCAGGATACAGGCGGCTAAGCCCGCTGCCCAGCACGGCGATGGTTCGACCCTTGCCGTCCAGCGCACCGCGATGGGCGGCCGTATCTATCCCACGCGCCAAACCGGATACTACCGTAACGCCATGCTGCGCCAGATCCATCGCGATGCGATAGGCCTGGTTGCGGCCATAACGAGTCTCGCGCCTGGAGCCGACGATGGCCACGGCGCGTTCCTCCGCCCCTGTTAGCAACCCACGGTAGAACAGCACGTCCGGCGGGTCCGGAATATGCGACAGCATACCGGGGTACGTTTGCGCATCACCCAGATACGCACGGCGGATGCCCAGCTCCTCCAGCCGCATCAGCAATCTATCCAAGCCCACGGCCTTGAGTTTCCCCAGCTCCTCAATGGTCTTGGTACTGACCAGGCCATCAAACCCCGCAGGAAATCGTTCGAAAGCAGCCTGAAAACTGCCAAAGGCAGCCAATAACCGCGCCCGCGCCTTCAAGCTGACGCCTTCACACAGCGATAGCCAGGTTCGGCACATCTGCTCCCGCGATTCACGCATGCTGGTCCCCCCAGTACTTGGCATCAATGCGGCGGTACTGGATGGCCTCGGCCATCGAAGGCACCTCCACGCGCTCCTCGTCGCGCAGGTCGGCAATGGTGCGCGCCACTTTGATGAGCCGTCCGTATGCCCGCATGCTGAAACGCATCTGTTGCATCACGCGGTGCAGCAAAGCCAACGCCTCGGGGGTGACCTGGGCCAGCTCCTCGATATGCTTGCCCTCCATCTGAGCGTTGGTGCGAATGTTTGCTCCACGGAATCGCTCCAGCTGCCGCTGGCGCGCGGCCACCACGCGGGCGCGCACGGTCAGGCTGTCTTCCGCGTTGGCCTTTGCGCTGATTTCCTCCACGGGTACGGCATCCACCTCCACCTGCAGGTCTATTCTATCCAATAGGGGGCCGGAGATGCGGTCCAGATACTTTCTGATTTCGTGGCTGCCGCAACGGCACGGCTTAACCCGGCTGCCATAGTACCCGCAGGGGCAGGGGTTCATGCTGGCCACCAGCATGCAGCGCGACAGATACTGCATGTGTGCCCGCACGCGGGATACCGTCACCACGCCGTCCTCCAGCGGCTGTCGCAGCGCTTCCAGTACGGCACGGGCGTATTCCGGCATTTCATCCAGAAACAGCACCCCATTGTGCGCAAGCGATACCTCGCCCGGACGGGCAGTAGCGCCGCCACCCACCAATGCGGGGGTGGAGGCGGAGTGATGCGGGGTGCGGAAGGGACGCTCCGTCATCAGCCCGGCACCGGCCGACAAAAGACCGGACACGCTATAGATGCGCGTGGTCTCAAAGGCCTCCTCCCGCGTCATTTGGGGCAAAATGCCGGGCAGGCATCGCGCCAGCATGGTCTTGCCCGAACCCGGCACGCCCACCATCAGCAGGTTGTGGCCACCCGCGGCAGCCACCTCCAACGCTCGTCGGGCAGTATGCTGTCCGCGCACCTGCGCCATATCGGTGGTGATGTGCTGCTCACCCAGGCACTCCTCATAGCTCTTTTGGATTTGGGCACTCAACGGCGCCTGCCCGCTCAGATGCATCACCGCTTCGTACAATGAGTGGGCAGGGTACACCTCCATCCCCTCCACTGCCTCCACCTCCCGCGCATTCTGGTGGGGCAGTATCACCTGCGTATAGCCCCGCTCACGCGCGGCGATGACCATGGACAGTGCACCATGCACCGGGGCCAGGCGGCCATCCAGCGCCAACTCGCCAATCAGCAGAATGTTTTCCAGCCCCACAGCGCGCATCTGCTTGCTGGCGGCAATGATGGCCACCGCAATGGGCAAATCAAAGGCCGTTCCCTCCTTGCGCAGGTCGGCCGGCGATAGGTTTACCGTGGTGCGCCCATAGGGCGGCGTGAAGCCGCTGTTCTTGAGGGCAGAAAACACGCGCTCGCGGCTTTCCTTCACCGCTGCGTCCGGCAGGCCAACCATGGCGAACTGAAAGCTGTTGCTCTGGGTGACATCGGCCTCCACGGTAACCGGTTCTCCCTGTATGCCCACCAGGGCAAAGCAAAGCGTCCGTGCGAGCATGGCAGCCTCCTATGTAATCAGAAATAGAGCCAGTTGGGGAACCACTGCAAGGCACTCAGCCACCAGGCTGGCACCCGCAGCCCCGATGCGTATGGGAAGAACGCGACAAAGAACAACAGGCAGATGACCAGGTAGATGATGGTTACCCGGCGGGCAAGTTTTTCTCTCCTATCCCACAGATAACACAGCACCAGAGCCGCTCCCAGCGCGATAAAGGGCACCGAAGGGAAGTAATGATAGATGTAGGTGCCGCGGGGCACCAGCATCCAGGGCAGGTATTGCGCCAGATAGGCGATAAGGATCAAGCCGGGGCGCATATCGCTCTTGTCTGTGTTGAGCCCCCGCAGGACGGGCACGCGGTCCAGCTGTACGCGCTGACCCAGCCACTTGACGGCCAATACCAACATCGCAGCAAATCCGCCCCACCAAACGGACAGGTTGCCGAAGGTGAAGATGCTGCTGCCGGTGCCATTGAGGCGTTTGCCCGCGTGGAACCACAGCGGCTTGATGCTCAGCGGCCACTGATACCAGGGCGAATAGAAGGGGTGATCCATACCCAGACCTGGGTCCGAGTGATAGCTGAGCATGCTGCCCGTGGCGCCAAAGCTGACGTCAAACACCTTCTTCACGGTCAGCCCGCCGGGCGTGCGCATGAACCACGGCAGGAAGGATACATAATAGATAACCGCAGGCACCGCGATGAAAAACAGGATACACCACAGCAGTGTGCGCACAGTGCGCCAGGGCCATTGCCAGGCCGCTGTCCGCACGGCATCGAGGCGGTCAGATGGGACGTCTGCCTCGTTCTCCAATAGTGTTTTCGCTGCCATCCCCTGCGTCACGCGCCGCCAAAGCGCCCAGAAGAAGATGACCGCAAGCCCGGCACCTGCGTAAAACCCAGTCCACTTGCTGGCGATACCCAAGCCCATGAACAGGCCGGACAAGCCAAGGTTGACCAAGTCGCGTACCCGGCTGCCCGCAAAGCCCTCCTCATCCAGCGCGTAGCGGAACATGAAGTAATACGACCAGATGATAAACAGCGTGACAAAGCTGTCGATGGTGGCGATACGCGTCTGCGCGAAGTGCATGGTGTCAAAGGCCAGCAGCAGCATCGCCGCCGCGGCCAGCAGCCGCTTGCGGGTGAGCAGTTTGCCCATCAGGTACAGGCCGGGCAGCATCAGAATGCCGGCCATGGCCCCGGCAAAGCGCCAGCCAAAGGGCGTCATGCCAAACAGCATCACCGAAAAACTCATCAGCACCTTGCCCAGCGGTGGATGGGAAGTCTCATAGGTGGTGTTGGGCTCAGTGCCGCGCATGGCGTTCATGTGTTCATAAGCTGTTCGGGCATGATAGATTTCGTCAAAGTACATGCTGTTGAACCAGGTAGGCTCGCCCTGCAATGTATCCTGCTCATCCGTCAGCGATGCCGCGGGGCCACTCAGCTGCGCAGGCTGTATCCGTTCCCCGGACTGAGCGTCCCGCAGCACCACCTCCATCAGCGTGGTGTGCGCCTGCCGGGCAGAGATACGCACATAGCGCCCATTCAATGTCATGGGGGTGGCGGCATACGACATTTCATTCTTCTGGTTATAGATGACTTCGGCCAGATAGTGCCATTGGAACAGGGAGCCCTGATAGATGATGGCCGTGTTCGGGCTTTGCCAGTTCTGCCCATCTTCGCTCACCGCGATATCAAAATGGCTCTCCCGCTGGTGCTGCCCTGGATAATACAACAGGTTGAAATTGCGGCTCTCCCCCAGGTCGAGCACCACTTCAGTGTCTTCCGACGTAGATATCCAAGGATGCTGAGGCGCTACGTTGGAGCCCAAATTGGTCAGCGCCAACACACCATACAGCACCGTGACCACGGCGATAATCAGCCAATCCTTGGCATCCATCCGTGCGGACCGCTTGGGGCGCAGCAACCGCTGAACAGCTGGCTCATCGTATATGGGCGTATCCTGCTGTTCATTCTGGCCCGGGTGAAGGGCAGGCACAGCCCACACCGCGGATTCCCGATGGCTCTGCGTCAGACCGACATAAAGCCCGGCCGCGCATAGCAGCACATTGAGCGCGCTGACCAGGTATTCAAGCCACGCCGAATCGCTGGCGATGCCAAACAGCGGCGCCTCCAGATGACCGGGTACGCCGCCGATACGGATGGCGCGGTCCAGCGCGACCCCCACATTGAGATACGTCAAGAAGGTAGCCGCCAGCGCCAGCCAGAGGATTCGCCTGTCCCGACGGATTACATATGCAACTAGCAACAGCAGGGCAGCCGGATAGAGGTAGCGCTCATGCATCATGGAGCCCAGCGTGCAGAACAACAGCAGCAGCACCCCGCCCAGCAGGGGCAAATTGTACACATCCCCCGCCGCGATGAACCGCACCAGCACCAGCAGGAATCCGGATACCATCAGCAGCGTGCCTGTCATGCTAATGGAAAGCGGCAGTACAGCCACGGCCAGCGTAGGCAGTAAAGAAAGGGCCAATGCCGTCAATTCCGCCCTGGGCAGTGTGCGAGCTTGGATATCGTGCCCCTTTGCTTTGCCCCGCACCAAATATAGTGCGGTCGGCACAATTAGCGTCAAGGCGCCAAGCAGCCGTAGCAGCCAAGGCGCCGCGGCAGACACGGGTTGCCAATTCAGCCCAAAGAGGAAAAACAGGTTGGTAGCATTGACCGTGGCGTACCCATAGTAGGTCATTGTGCCGGAATATAGCTCAATCAGCCAGCCAAGCCCATCCCGCTTAAGGGAAAAGGGCAATACCACCAGCGCCGCGACCGCAGCCGACAGCGCAACGCCTATCCACAGCTCGCGCCACTTGCGTTTGTTCTGCGTTCTGATTAGATAAAGCACCAACGCCGCCAGCCCAAGCGGGCCAAACATCAGCGCCTGGGGCTTCATCAGGGCTGACAGCACATACACAGGCAGCGCGGCAGCCCATTTGCCCTCAAACGCCAGCAGCAGAACCACCAGCAGAAGAGCAACGGGCACGCTATCCACCTGGCCCCAGGCTGCGCCCGTGACATACACCAGTGGGCTGAACGCGTAAATAGCAGCCAGAAACAACCCGGCGCGCGGGTTGGAGCGCTTGGCCGCGAAGCGATAGAGCAACACAATGGTAACCAGGTCGGCGACCAGCGCAGGAAGCTTCACCATCAACCCCGTTACCCCCGTGCCCATCCAACTGCCGGCTAAGCCCAGCGGCCAGAGCACCAGCATGTAGCCGGGCGGATAGTCGCTATGCTGCTCCGTCAGATAGAACTCCGCCGGCCCCACCGCGTGCATGCGGTTAGCCCAGCCGGTGAAACACCCGATATCCACTTCATAGCCGGGCACCAATGCCGCCAGCAGCAAGCGGCTGAGCATGGCCAACACCAGCAGCCACAGCAGCCGCTGATTCCACAGCGCCATGTCGTCCTGTGGCCTAATCGTTTCAGCCTGCGCCCGCATGGCCCAGCGGCGGGACATCAGCAGCCAGGCAATGCCCAGCAACAGCAGCCACGGCCATGCCGCAGGCGCCTGCTTTGCCTGTTCTTCCGGCTGGGGCGTCGGCTTCCAGGTCTGCCAGGAGTCCACCGTAGCTCCCTGTGGGGCTGACCGTATCGCCTTGAGCGAAATATCATCAAAGAAAGCTTCGCCCTGGCTGTCGGCAGAGTACCCCCCAACGCGGGCATATACGGTCAGCTCCCGCTGGTCGTTGGCCGTACGGCCATAGACCACAATCTTTTGCCACTGGTCATTTGTGTCCAGCACGCTTTCGTTGAGCACATAGACATCCGCGATGGACAAGCTGGCCCCTCGGCCATCAGACACCCGCGCTTTAACATAGCCGCTGAGTCCATATATTGTATTGGGCGCTACGCTTACAGTTTGGAGATAGCGGGCGTCATTGCGCTCCACATTGCGAACCCGGATGCCATTCCCACTATATCCGGGCACAACCTCAAACTCGCTCACGCCGGGGATGCGGTTGTAGGCGTCGGGCAGCCAGCTTTCGGGGATGCCTTCCTCGGTCACCCGCTCAAAGGAGCCGTTGGTGAGCAGCTCTGTATCGTAAGCGACCTCCGCCCCTCTGGGCCACTGCACATATGCCAGCACAGCAGCCACACACAGCAGGCCAACCAGCAAACCTATCAGGGTCTTCTTTTTCACGTTCGTGTCCTTACCATTGCTTCGCGGCGTCCAGCGCATACCAGATGCCGGCGCGCGTAATCTCGATTGTATCAAACCGCCACCTGGCGGGATGGGCATTCTGTGCCAGATAGACCTTGGCAGCACGGCGCATACGCGCCCGCTTATCCCCATCCACCGATGCCAGGCCGGCGCCCAGGCGCCCCTCCGGTCGGTACTTCACCTCAATGAAGCAAAGCGTATCCCCGTCGTGGGCAATGATGTCTATCTCGCCGCCATCGGCGCGGTAACGCGTCTTCATCACCCGCAACCCCAACCCCCGCAGATGCGCGCAGGCAAGTTCTTCGCCTGTTAAGCCGCTGTGGTAGCTGCTCATCGTTCGGGCACAATGCGGGTAATGAAGCTGCGGCGATGAATGGGCGACGGACCTAATGCGCGGATGGCCTGAATATGCTCTGCCGTGCCATAGCCCTTGTGGCGCGCGAACCCGTATCCGGAGTACTGTTCGTCCAGCAGACGCAACTCCCGGTCTCGTGTTACCTTGGCCACGATAGAGGCCGCGGCGATGGAATAGCTCAGCGCGTCACCATGTATCAGCGCCCGCTCCTGTCCATCAAGGCCCAATCCATCCACCGCGTCTATCAAATACACCTGCGCGTGGGCACCCTCTGCGGCTCGGCGCATGGCCGCAAAGGTGGCCTGCAGGATGTTGATGTCATCAATCTCCTGCGGCTGGGCGCGACCAATGCCCACAAACAAAGCCATTGACATAATCTGCTCATACACCTGTTCGCGCCGCGCTTCCGACAGACGCTTGGAGTCGTCCACCCACTCAATGATAGGTTCCGCGGGCATCACCACACAAGCCGCGACCACTGGGCCTGCCAGGGGGCCGCGCCCGGCTTCGTCCATACCCGCCAGGCGAATGCCGGCCTGCCAGTACGTGGTATCGGTCGCCAGAAGCGATTGCAGGTGCGCCCTGCGCTTTTCATTGATCATGCCTTTTGAGGCGGGCTTTCCAGTGTTATCTTGCCGATGCGTCCGTCGCGAAATTCATCCAGCACGGCCGCCACAGCTCGGTCCATATCCAACACCCCACCGCGCAACAGGTAGCCGCGGCTGACACATATCGCCTCCAACAGCGCCTGCCCTTTCAAAGTGGGGTCCTGCAACTTATAGCGCTGCATCACAAGCGGGGCGTGATTTTCCATCAATTCGGCCAGCAGCTGCTCCGCCAGTTTGGTGGTGTCCAGTATCTGATCTCTGATGGAGCCAATAAAGGCCAGCCTGCGCGCCGCCAGCGGGTCTTCCAGCTTAGGCCACAGCATGCCGGGTGAATCCATCAGCTCCAGGTAGGGCGTCACGCGGAACCACTGGGTGGAGCGCGTCACGCCCGGCCTGTCCTCGGTTTTGATGGTGGCTCTGCCTTTGATGAGGTTAATGAGGGTAGACTTGCCCACATTGGGCACACCGACCACCATGGCCCGCACGGTACGCTTGAAGCCACGCTGCTGGGCGCTTTCAATCCGGGCACTGGCCGCCTTTTCGATAAGCGGCACCACCTTGGCGGACATACGCAAACTGTTGATGGCAACCGTCGTGATGCCCTGCGCCAGAAAGTGTGCTGTCCACGCCCTGGTCATGGCCGGATCGGCCAAATCGGATTTGTTGAGCAGCAAAATACGGGGCTTGTGACGAACCAACTCATCCAGGTCCGGGTTGCGGCTGGAGACAGGCAGGCGGGCGTCGCATACCTCAATGACCACGTCGGTGCGCGCCAGCTGCGTTTGCAGTTGGCGCTTCGCCTTGGCCATATGGCCTGGATACCAGGAAATGGTCAAGCCGTCCCCTCCTCGTCATAAATCCGCAACAAAAATACCATGTGCCCCCATAAATTGCAAGAAACTGGGAGGCGCCGCAGCGGCATCTCCCAGCATTTTACATTCACACTGTTCATTCATTTTAGAAGAGGCTGTTTACAAGCGTGGTAATCCCCTGCGCGCCCACCTGCACACCCAGGTTGTTCTCAAATGTATAATCGGCGCACGCCTTATAGAAACCGATGCGCTGGTTATACTCCTGTACAATCTCCTCATGATCGGTGGGCGAGTTGCCCTGACGCGCGTCCGCCAGCAATTGATCCAATGGCCGATCGACATGAATAATAATCCCATGGTTTTGCATCAGCTGCACATTCTCTTTGACCATCGGCAGAACGCTGCCGGTGGACACGATGCACGGGAACTCATCAATCAACTCCATCAGCACGCCCGTCTCGGCGTTATGGAAGAATGCCTCTCCCAGCGTGGTCATGATCTGTTCCACAGGCATGTTCATCATGGCGCTCACGCGTTCATCGGTATCCACAAAGGGCATGTTGAGGTTGGCGGCCAACCGCCGACCAAGGGTTGTCTTTCCGCTTCCGGCCATGCCAACCAGAAAGACATGCAGCGGTACCATGTACAGTCCCTCCCGGGTATGATAATATGCCAAAGTACAGGAATATCATAGCATTAGCCCACCTCCTTTGCAAGACAAGATGGCTATTAAAAACACATCTTTGTCATGCGGAATCTCAGAAATCCTGTGAATGATTTGTAAAAACTTTTTCTGGCAAACACTATACAAGGCGTTGAATATGTGTTATATTGCTTGCGGTGCCAAGCCTAAGGGTCAGGTGTTCCTCCAGGTTATGTCGTCAGGTGACTGATGTGAAACAACCGCGGAAACAACTGTTATCGCATCGGTTTGGACATAATTAAAGGAGGTACATGTAAGCATGTATACCGACAAAACCCTCACCTGCCGCGAGTGCGGCGCAGAATTCACCTTCTCTGGCTCCGAGCAGGCCTTCTACGCCGAAAAAGGCTTCCAGAATGAGCCCGGCCGTTGCCCCACCTGCCGTGCCAACCGCCGTAACAACAGCCATGGCGGCGAGCGCCAGATGTACGACGTGATCTGCGATGAATGTGGCGCCACCACGCAGGTCCCCTTCCAGCCCCGCGGTGACCGTCCGGTGTATTGCCGTGACTGCTTCTCCCGCCACAGCGGCCGGTAAGGTCTAACCATTCATAAAGCCCGCCGAAAGGCGGGTTTTTTGCTCTTTATTGAGCTTATTGCGTTTTTCTCCGACAGTTCATGCTGACCTCGTCCTGCGCCAATTCACACCAATATTGGGAATTCGGCCTATCGGGATTAAAATCCGGGGCATCAAAAACCATTTTCATTCTAAGGATGTTTTGCGCGGCATCTGCCTCTTTGATGGCCTGCTTATTGGATTGATAATAGGGGTTATTCCCACCGCATAGATTTCAACACTATAGCCATCAAACCCCCTCCCATTTCGTTTCCGGTAATGGGCTCAGGCTTTGAATGAAGTACGAAATCAACATCAATTGGAGGCATGACAATCAACAGAGCGCTGAACCTTCCGATAGGTTGCATTGACCCCGTAAAATGTGCTCACAAACCTCTTCATAACTTCGAACATAAACTCTGCTATCTAGATTGCGTCATTGACAACTTTCAAGAGCTCCCTTATACTTTTGGCAGAAGCGGTGGAGAGCTCCGAGCCAACGGTTCGCCTCTGTTGCGGTTGCGCAAGCCCCGCTTCTTTATATTGCCGCGCATTCACAGATCTGGATACTGCTGTACTTAGTCTGAGCAAAAAAGACCCTTACATCAAAAGGTGCGCAGTCGATAAATCGAGCGAGTCCCCTCCGGAAAAGTCTTTCAAGTACAAACTGCCCCATTATATGGTAGATGTCAAGAAGAGTAATGCCGAGTTCCTGGCTTGCATTACCGCGAATAATAGGCAGAATCCCTTGATTTCTCAAGGGATTCTTGTTGGCGGAGAAGCCGGGATTTGAACCCGGGCACGGTTTAACCCGTCTACTCCCTTAGCAGGGGAGCCCCTTCGGCCACTTGGGTACTTCTCCATAGCCTGTGGTTGAGATGGCGGAGAGAGAGGGATTCGAACCCCCGGTGCCTTTCGACATCACCAGTTTTCAAGACTGGCGCCTTAAACCGCTCGGCCATCTCTCCGCGGTTGCGCCAGGTTGCTCTGAAGCGCTTGAGTATCATAGCAAAAACCCGCGCCGCCTGTCAAGCCGAAATTGGCGAAACAAGCGGCGCAGATAGGGCGTATTTGATATCAGGCCTGTTCCTCGTCTTCAAACGACTGGGCAGCGCTGATGTTCTGCTTGAGGATGCGTACCTCGTTGAGCTGTACGGACACAGCGGCATCCACATGCTCAAGCAAAGTGGTCAAATCGCGCTGGGTCTGCTGGCGCAGGCCCTCGGCATGCTGGTTGGCATTTTCAAGCAGTTCGCGCGCCTGCGCTTCCGCGCGGGCCAGCACGGTGGTCTGACTGACCAACTCATCCGCTTGGGCACGGGCATCGTCAATCATATGCTGAGCACGATTCTGCGCGTCGGCCAGGATGGCGCGTGCCTGTTCGTCGGCCTGGCGGGTGGTTTCCTGCCCGTAGGCGTCGGCATGCGCCCGGGTTTGCTGGGCGTAGGTGTTGGCCTCGGATACCATGCCCTGCGCCTGCGCCTGGGCATCACCCATGGTTTTGTTGGCGGAGTCGGTGGCGTCGGCCAGAATGCGCTCCTCGTTGGTGATGATCTTGTCCGCTTTCTCCAGCGAAGGATCATAGTTGGTCACGATGCGCTTGAGCGCGTCCGTGATCTGGCTTTGGTTCACGATAACAGAATCCGTAAAAGGCATCTTTTTGGCGTTTTGCAGGCTAAGCGTCAGTTCGTCAATCAGAGCGAAAACTTCGTTTCTGGGCATATTATTCCCCTCCTTCAGGCGTATCATCGGGTTTTTCAAGCTTATTGTAAAGGCGCAGCAAGGTTTCGTCAACAGCCGGCGGTACAAAGGCAGACACATCGCCGCCGAAATGGGCGATCTGGCGCACCAGAGAGGAGCTGACGCCGGCCAGCTCTGGCCGGGTCAACAGCACCACGGTCTCCAGGCCGGGAAGCAACTTTTCATTGGTCCAGGCCATAGGCATCTCATTCTCCAGGTCCTGTACGCCGCGCACGCCACGGATGACAAAGTCTGCCTGCTCCGCCTTGGCGAAATCCACCAACAGGCCGGAGAACGCCTTCACTTCAACGCCTTCACGGTTTCCCAAGGCGCGCTGGATGACATCCAGGCGCTTCTGTGTGGGCAGCAGGCCACTTTTATCCGGATTGACGAGCACGGCTACAATCAATCGGTCGCACAGCCTGCGTGCCCGCTTAATCAAATCCAGATGTCCGTTGGTCAGCGGGTCAAAGCTGCCCGGAAAAATCGCTGTCTTCATCGGCACCCTCCTGTTTATGGCGGACAAAGTCGATGCACGTCATCCGATAGTCCTTGGTTCGAAATACCTCAAGCGCTTCCGGAACAATGATGCTTGTGCCGCAGTCGCGCTCCATGATGACCCAGCCATCAGGAGACAACAATCCTGATTGCAAAATCTGATGCAAAATCGGCTCATAACGCATCTGATAAGGAGGGTCAACAAAAATGATATCAAACTGTTCCCCCGTCCTCTCGAGCGTTTCCGTTGCCCGATGCCAATCCATG
>CALNAU010000002.1 GCA_937874275.1 uncultured Clostridia bacterium
AACGATCAGATATATACTTGAGGAAAATGAGGCCTAGTACCACTTGCTTGTATTCCGACGCATCCATATTGCCGCGTAGGACGTTTGCAGCGCCCCATATCTGCTTTTCAAATCCTATGGTAGCCGAGTAGTTCTCCGTCATGAAACAACCTTTCCAACCCGAATAGCACGGGTTTATATATGCAGTTATTTAATAATACCACGCTTGTGAGGAAAACTCAAAGGAAATCGGCCCTAAGTAAAACATGCTTACCCTGCAAGACCCCCGCTTACCCTGCAAGCGGCAAAAATCTATAGCCACCATTAAATTGTATCAAACTCTGCAGGATTATATCGATGTAGATGCACGTCACCCGGCCCTCGTATTCCGGCAACAGGGCTTTGAGCGCCTCCAGGTTATCGCCATGGATAATCATGTTGCCGCTGTGCTGCGCCTGGGCATGGGTGCCTCGCTCGTCAAAGCTGTACTCATGCTCCAGCACCCGGTAGGGCACCTGCTGGTGGTGGTTGATTACCTTGTCCTTACCTATCCATTGTAACGTGGGCATCTGATACTCCATCTGTTATGCATTTCAGGCGCGTGACGCGCTGTGCCCCCAGTGTACCACGAAAACGGATGGTGGGAAAACGTCCAGTGCGCGAAAGTTGACACGCACCGCCCCTGTGTATTTTGATGTCCCCGATGGCCCTGTTGTTCCCCTATACCCTACAGATTAAGAATACAAGGCTTTTCGTGCCCCAACGCCCCTGTAACACAGATAAATCTGATAGGCAAATTGGCTATAATAGATTCCCCACCCCTAAACCCGCTGCACCCCCTGCACCCTCCGGAAGGCAGCCGCGATATGTCCCTACAGAAAGAAAATATACTTCTGCCGGAGCACCGGACGCACCCTCTGTAGGGCACCGAATGATGTAGGCACATTAGACCGGCTGTAGGGTGCAGGGGGTGCAGCGGGTTTAGGGGGTGAGCCTTTTTGAAAAACAAATGCCGGTGACTATCCCTGCGCGCTGTCTGCCTGCATCGCGCTTAATCGAATCAACCGCCTGCCACTCACCGTTGCCCGCCGTATCGCGATGCCCTCGCGCTTGGCAATGGGGTCCTTCAGTTTGTTCAGCTGACCGGACAGTTCGTCCGGCCGCAAGTCCACCCCGCCTTCCGACACCTCCCCCAACGCCTCCACCAGCTGGCTGGCCGTGCCCTCCCACTTGTCGCGGCCGGTCATCAGCTGTTTGAGGGCCTTTGGCAGGGGGCTGGCTTCGTAGGCGGTGCCGCTTTGCCAGGCGGCGCCGTCCTCGCTTAATACCGACCAGCGGCCCTGCTCAAACCCGAGGGCCACCTGCGCGGGCGGGATATCACGGCCATCCACATACAGCTGCGCCTCGGGCGTCTGCCGCTTGCCATCCAGCACCAGCACGCAGTCGCACACGCCAGTCAGCCCGGTGGAGCCGCTTACGCGCTCGTACACATCCTGCTCCTTCACGCCGCCCACGGATTTGCGCAGGTGGTGTATCAGCAGCACGCACAGCCCGTGATCCAGCGCGAAGCGCTGCAGGGCGCCCATGATGCGGGTATCGGCCTCGTAGGCGTTTTCGCCGCCCGCGCCGGGGCATTTGATGCGGGCCAAGGTGTCCACGATAATCAGCGCCGTCTGCGGGTGGGCGCTGACCCATGCCGCCAGCGAGGCCACCAGGCCATCGCCCAGTCGGGGTGCCCGGTGGGTGATGTACAGCCCCTCGGGCGGCGGCCCGTCGTGCAGCGTGGCCAGGCGCTCCTGCACGCGGTACTGGCGGCTCTCCAAATCCAGGTACAGCACCTCGCCCCGGCGGGTGGGGCGGCCGAGCAGGGGCTTGCCCTCGGCCACCGCCAGGCCCAGCGCCAGGGCCAGCCAGCTCTTGCCCTTCTTGGGCGCGCCGGCCAGCAGCGCCAGCCCCGCGGTGAGGGTGTTGTCCAGCACCATCAGCGGCCGGGGCAGCACAGCACCCCACAACGCCTTAGCCTGATATGCATCCAGCGCTTGAGGCTGCACTACTGCCGGGGCGGATGGCGCGGGCGGTGCCTGCTCCACCGGGATGCGCAGCATCAGCGCCTGGCGGATGGCAGCGGCGGCCTGCTGCCCGCCCAGCTTCAGGTACAGGTCGTTGATATCCTTGCAGTCCGAGTGCAGGTCGGCGCAGGCAAAACGGTAGATGGGGCCCCGGTGGCCGACCTCGCGCAATAGCTGGGCGGTGCGGGTCACAAAGGTCTGGCCGCCGCGGTCATTTTCCACATGCAGCTACAGGGGCCGATCGCGCAGCGCCGCGGCCCACGCCGGGCGAAAGGTGGCCGCCCCCGGGATGCCCAGGCCGGGCAGGCCCATCTTCCACAGGGTGTGGGCATCACTCTCCCCCTCCACCAGCATGAGGCCCTTGGCGTCGCGGTTGAGCGGCAGCCACAGGCCGTAGGGCACCGGCTGCGTGCCCGGCGCCCACAGGAAGCGCGCGGGCGCGTCCTCGCGCAGGCGCCAGCGCAGGGCGGCCACCTGCCCCTGCTCGTCCAGGTAGGGGATACGCACACCGCGGGCGTCCTCTGTCAACCCCAGCTCGCGCAGCCAGTCCACCGCGAAGCCCTTTTCGCGCCCGTACTCGGCCAGCGTCAGCGGCCCCGGGTTTTGCGCGGGCGGGGTACGGGGAAAGGCCGGAATGGCGGCCTGCGGCACCGTGCCAAGGTCGCTGGTCATACCCGGTCCCCCTCCCTGCCGTCATAGGGCGCGTACATGGGCCGCCCAAACAGCAGCGTGCCCCTGCCCCGCGGGTTGGGCGGCGCGGGATAGGGCGCACGGTGGGGCGAGCCCATCAGCCCCTCCACCGCGCCCCGGCAGAGCAGTTGGCGGGCGGCTTCCTCCGGGCGCACCCGGCGCACCGCCGCCCACAGGTCCACCGCGTCCCCGCCCCAGCCGCAGCCAAAGCAGTGCCAGCGCCCCGCGGTGTCAAACATCAGCGACGGCCGGCTATCCCCATGCAGCGGGCACAGCGCCCAGCGCCGCCCGCGCCCCGGGCTGACGGCCATGCCCAGCCACTGCGCGGCATCCGCCGCCGGGATGGCGCGGCAGCGGCGGAAGAGGTCCTCCTCCCCCGCCCGGTTGAGGCCCTCCGGCCCCTTGGATTGATTTCTGTTGTCCATGACAACCTCCTTCATGTTCGAGAACATTTGTTCTCGTATTCCCGTCGAGGATAGCACGGACGCACTGGGTGACATCAAGTGACATGGGGTGACAAGATTAGAAATACTTGTTGGACCTCAACATGCATATTGCCTTGTCAAAAACACGCGGGCCGTGCCATAATGAATCATCTTCTGCCCTACACAGACCAGTAAAGGAAAAAGCAATGTGCGGACGCTTCTTTGTGGCCATTGATGACCCTGAAATCATGGCCATCCTCAAAGAGATTGAAGCCGAGAAAAAGCGCGGTACCCTCGGATTGCCGCCCATCAAAACGGGCGATATCTATCCCACGGACTATGCTGCCGCGATTACGGCGACCAGTGAAAGCAAGCCTATGTATCAGCAAATGCGGTGGGGATTTTCCGCATACGATGGCAAAGGCGTGTTAATCAATGCGCGGGCAGAGACGGTTACTGAAAAGCCGACATTCCGCAAGCCTGTAGCCGAAAACAGGTGCCTGATTCCCGCCACCTACTACTATGAATGGATGAAATCTCCAACCCTGAAAAAGAAAATACGCCATGTCATGCGTGACCCGAAAACAACAACCGTATATATGGCGGGTATTTACCGCCTCGAAGCATCAGAGGATACCCCACGCTTCGTTATCCTCACAAAACGGGCAGCCAAACAAATCCAGGATATCCATGACCGTATGCCCGTCATTCTCGACCGCGAACAGCAAAAGGAGTGGCTATCCCCGAACGCTGATGTTCACAGAGTCATTGAACAATCCATTGACCGCATTGAAGGGCTGGAAGATATCGACGACACATAAACCTTTTGATTTTACCAAGCGCCGTGAGTGGCGCTTTTTATTTGCACTTGACGATGCATCCCAATCGGTGCTATTATTGCAATGCAAAGAGAACACTTGTTCCCTTTGAATTGTCTTAGGCGATATCTTTGGGGGTGGTGGTGTGCAGAGGGTGATCCTACATTGTGACGCGAACAGCTTCTATGCGTCCTGTGAGCTGGTCTATCGTCCCGCATTGCGCGGCCTTCCTATGGCCGTGTGTGGCAGTACGGAGGAACGGCATGGGATTGTCCTTGCCACTACGCGGGAGGCTAAAAAGCGTGGCGTGAAGACCGCGATGGTGAACTGGGAGGCCAGATTGACCTGCCCGGATCTAATCACGATTCCGCCAGACTATAACAGGTATATCTATTTTTCTCGCCGCCTGCGCAGTATCTATGAGCAGTATACGGATCGGGTGGAACCATTTGGCTTAGATGAATGCTGGCTGGACATCAGTAGCGCCACCACAACCCTTGATGATGGGGCAGCGCTTGCCAAGATACTGCGCGAACGAGTCAAGGATGAGTTGGGGATAACGCTTTCGGTCGGTGTTTCTTATAATAAACCATTCGCGAAACTGGGGTCCGACCTCAAAAAACCTGACGCAACGACCTTGATTTCTCCCCACAACTACCGGGACATCGTGTGGCCGCTTCCTGTTGACAGCCTGATTGGGGTGGGTGACAGAGTACGCCGCAAACTTGCCACCAGGTATGTGCTGACGATTGGTGACTTGGCCAATCAGTTGCCGCAGACGATGCACAGCTGGTTTGGCAAGATGGGGATTATCCTTCAGCGGTTTGCCGTGGGAGAGGATACAACCCCGGTGATGCGTACTGTAGAGGAAGCAGAGGTAAAAAGCATCGGCAATTCCATCACCGCGCCGCAGGATATGTATACCATCACGGACGCCTACTGCGTGATGTATGTGTTGGCCGATTCTGTCGGCGCTCGCCTACGGGAAGCGGGCATGCGAGGCAAATGCATTTCCGTCATGGTGAGGGATGCTGACATGCACTGCTACGGGGCACAAAAGACCATTGACTTCTACACCGAACAGGCTGAAGAAATTGTACCTGTAGCAATGAGAATACTGAACATGAAGGGGTTTGATACCTTGCTGCCATATCGTTCACTTGGTCTCAGCGTGGGGTCGCTTGAGCTGAACTCAAGGCCCATGCAGCTGGATTTATTGGGCAAGTCTGAAAAACGGGACAAGCTGTTTCGCCTGCATGAGGCGGTTGACAGCATCCACACCCGCTTTGGGGAGCGCGCAGTTGAGAGGGGCCTGGCCCTTGCCAATCCCCTCTATAACACCATTGTCCCCCGAGTGGAACATGTTGTGCATCCCATTGGTTTCTTGCGGTGATATGCCATGAGAGAACGCTTTGCAGAAAAAATCTATATCGGCGTGCTGGCTGTGACACACCCTGACGGCAGCATTGTGCCGCTGCGTCTTATCTGGCCGGATGGGCGCAACTGGGACATTGACCGGGTGATTGATGTACGTCCCGGCGTTGCCCGCAAGGCGGGCGGCGAAGGGGTGCGATATCTGTGCCGCATCAGCGGTCAGGAGCGCGAA
>CALNAU010000003.1 GCA_937874275.1 uncultured Clostridia bacterium
AAGCGCCCATCGGTAATCAGCGCCACATCCTCATCCAGGCCCATGCCGGCGATGGCCGAGGTGATGGCCAGCATCTCCCGCATGCCCGGGCCGCCCTTGGGGCCCTCGTAGCGGATGACCACCACATCGCCCTTGACAATGCTGCCCGCCTGGATGGCCTTGGCTGCTACCTCCTCGCCATCAAACACACGGGCGGGGCCGCTGTGCTTGAGCATTTTGGGCGATACGGCGCTCTGCTTGACGATGCTGCCGCCGGGGGCCAGATTGCCAAACAGCACTGCCAGCCCGCCCTGCTGGGCGTACGCGTTGTCGGGCGTGCGGATGACGGCATCGTTGCGGTTGGTCGCGGCGGCCATGTTGTCGGCCATGGTCTTGCCGGTCACGGTCAGGCAATCCCCGTGTATCAGGCCGCGCTTGTTCAGCTCCCCGGCCACGGCGTGGATGCCGCCCGCCATGTCCAAATCCTGCACATGGTGCTTGCCCGCCGGGGCCAGTTTGCACAGGTTGGGGGTGGCAGCGCTGATGCGGTTGAGCTCCTCCAGCGAGTAGGCAAGCCCCGCCTCCCGCGCGATGGCCGCCAGGTGCAGCGCGGTGTTGGTGGAGCAGCCCAACGCCATGTCCACCGTAAGCGCGTTCTCCAGCGCCTGGGCGGTCAGGATATCCCGGGCGCGGATGTTGTTGTCCAGCAAGGCCATGATTTGCATGCCCGTGGCCTTGGCCAGACGCAGGCGGCCCGCGTACACCGCGGGGATGGTGCCATTGCCCGGCAGGGCCAGGCCCAATGCCTCGGTCAGGCAGTTCATGGAGTTGGCCGTGAACATGCCCGAGCAGCTGCCGCAGCCGGGGCAGGCGGACTCCTCCACCAGCGCCAGGTCGGCCACCGTGATGCGGTCGGTGTTCAAGGCACCCACGGCCTCAAACACGCTGTTGAGGTCCAGCGGGCCCTGCCCAATATCCAGCGACAGCATGGGCCCGCCGGACACAAAGATGCTGGGCAGGTTGAGCCGGGCTGCCGCCATCAGCATGCCGGGCACCACCTTGTCGCAGCTGGGGATGAATACCATGGCGTCAAAGCAGTGCGCTCGGGCCATGCACTCGATGGAATCTGCAATCAGCTCGCGCGTACAAAGCGAATAGCGCATGCCCTCATGCCCCATGGCGATGCCATCGCACACGGCGATGGTGTTAAACTCAAGCGGCGTGCCGCCGGCCATCAACACGCCGTCCTTGACGGCGCGGGCCACCTTGTCCAGGTGCACATGGCCGGGCACCACCTCGTTGAAGGAATTGGCGATGCCAATCAGCGGCCGGCGGATTTGCCCGTCAGATAGGCCGGCCGCCTTGAGCAGCGAGCGCTGCGGCGCGCGCTGGGCCCCCTCCTTCATGATGTTTGAATGCATATTACTGTCCCTTTCCGGATTCCTGCGCGGCGGCGTCCGGGCGCTTCCAGCTCATCTTTTCGCGCAGGTCGGCGCCGGTGGTCTCAAGCAGGCTGGTCTGAGCCATGTGGCGCAGTGCGTTGAACTGCGGGCGGCCGGCCTGGTTTTCCAGAATCCAGCTGCGGGCAAAGCTGCCATCCTGAATCTCCGCGAGCACCTTCTTCATTTCCTTTTTGGTCTCCTCGGTGACGATGCGCGGCCCCACCATGTAGTCGCCGTATTCGGCGGTATCGCTGATGGAGTAGCGCATGAAGCTCAGACCGCCCGCGATGGCCAGGTCGATGATCAGCTTCATCTCGTGCATGCACTCAAAGTAGGCGCTCTCGGGCTGATAGCCGGCCTCCACCAAGGTGTCAAAGCCTGCTTTCATCAGCGCGGTCACGCCGCCGCACAGCACGGCCTGCTCGCCAAACAAATCGGTCTCGGTCTCCTCTCGGAAGGTGGTCTCCAGCACCCCGGCGCGCGCGCCGCCGATGGCCGAGGCATAGGACAATGCGATATCCTTGGCGTTGCCGGTGGCATCTTGCTGCACGGCCACCAGACAGGGCACGCCACGCCCCTCCTGAAACTGGGTGCGCACAGTGTGGCCGGGTCCCTTGGGCGCCACCATGATGATGTTGACATCCTGGGGCGGCACAATCTGCCCGTAGTGGATGTTAAAGCCATGGGCGAAGGCCAGCGTCATGCCGGGGCGCAGATGGGGCGCGATGCACTGCTTGTAAAGGGCGGCCTGCTTTTCATCGTTGACCAGCATCATCACCACATCGCAGGCCTGCACGGCATCCTGCGTGTTCATCACGGTGAAACCGGCGGCGCTGGCGCGCTCGGCGGACTTGGAACCTTCATACAGGCCGATGACCACCTCCACGCCCGAATCCCGCAGGTTCTGCGCGTGCGCGTGCCCCTGGCTGCCATAGCCCACCACGGCCACCTTCTTGCCCTTCAGCAGCTCCTGATTGCAGTCCTTGTCATAATACATCGTCGCCATGTGTCTGCTCCTTCTGCTGCTGATGCAGCTTGTATTCTCCGCGGCCGATGGCCGTCAGGCCGGTTCGGCACAGCTCGGTTACGCCATAGGGTGCCAGGTAGGCGATAAAGGCATCCAGCTTTGTCTTTTCGCCTGTGATTTCCGCGATGATGCTGCTGGGCGTCAGGTCCACGATTTTGGCGCGGAACACCTTGACCGCTTCCTGCACCTGGGCCAGCTGGTCGGGCCCGGCCTGCACCTTGACCATCATCAATTCCCGCAGCACGGTGCGGTCCAGCTCCATCACCGTGACGGTGCGCACGTCGTGTAGCTTTTCCAGCTGGCGCACAATCTGCTCGCGCACGCGGTCATCCCCGCTGGTCTGGATGGTGATGCGGGAGACGCGGCTGTCCTCGGTCTCCCCCACCGACAGGCTGTCGATGTTAAAGCCCCGCCTGCCAAAAAGGCTGGATACCCGGGTCAGCACGCCCGCCTGGTTGTTGACCAGCATGGCCAACACAAATGTCTCAGCGCCCATGCCCTCACCCCCTCAAGATAATCTGGTCGATGGTGCCGCCGGGCGGGATCATGGGCAGCACCTTTTCATCCCGGTCAATCAGCACATCCAGCAGCACCGGCCCCTGCCAGGCAAGCGCCTGGTTGAGGGCGCCGTCCAGCTGCTCCTTGTGGTCGATGCGCAGGCTCTTGGCGCCAAACGCCTCGGCCAGCTTCACAAAATCCGTCACGCGGCCATCCATAGTAGTGCTGGCGTAGCGCTGGTCATAAAACAGGGTTTGCCACTGGCGCACCATGCCCAGCACGCTGTTGTTGAGCACCACGATAAGCAGCGGCAGCTGGTTGGTAACCGCCGTGGCCAATTCCGACAGATTCATGTGAAAGCTGCCGTCGCTGGTAATCAGCAAGGTGCGGTGCCCCGTGCCCATGCAGGCGCCGATGGCGGCGCCCATGCCGAAGCCCATGGTGCCCAGCCCGCCCGAGGTGATGAAGGTGCGCGGACGCTGAAACTTGTAGTACTGCGCGGTCCACATCTGGTGCTGGCCCACATCGGTGGCCACGATGGCGTCATCGGCCAGCTTGGCATACAGGGCTTCCAGCACCATCTGCGGGTTGAGGCGCGCGTTGTCCATGCCCAGGTGACTGTCGGGCATGCGCACGATGGCCTGTACCTCTTCTTCCCAATCGCTCTGCTGACGGCTGATGCCCATGTCCAGCAGCGCCTCCAGGATGGCCTTCACATCGCCCACCACCGAGGCGTAGGCGGGTATGTTCTTGCCGATTTCGGCGGGGTCGATGTCCAGGTGCAGCACCTTTTTGCCATTGGCAAATGACAGCTTGTTGCCCGTCGCCCGGTCCGAAAACCGGCTGCCCACGGCGATCAGCAGATCGCAGCTGGCCATGGCCTTGCTGGCCGCATAGCGCCCGTGCATGCCCGTCATACCCAGAAACAGCGGATGCCGGTGCGGCATGGCGGATAAGCCCATCATGCTGCTGCCCACGGGGGCCGACAGGCTTTCGGCAAAGCGGGTCAGCGCCTCCGAAGCGCCCGCCGTCACCACCCCGCCGCCCGCATAAATAAATGGACGGGAGGATGCGGCAATCAGCGCCCTTGCCTCCTCCAGCGCCTGCGGGGACAAGGCCCGGCGGCCGTTCGCGGGGGCGGGCTTGCGGTATTCATACTCACACTGGCCGCGCTGCACATCCTTGGGGATATCCACCAGCACGGGGCCTGGACGGCCCGATGCCGCCAGGTGAAAGGCCTCGCGCAGGGTATCGGCCAGGGCATCAATGTCCTTCACAATGTAGTTATGCTTGGTGATGGGCATGGTGATGCCGGTGATATCCACCTCCTGGAAGCTGTCGCGGCCGATGAGGTTGACAGCCACATTGCCGGTGATGGCCACCATGGGCACCGAATCCAGGTAGGCGTTGGCGATGCCGGTGACCAGGTTGGTGGCGCCGGGGCCGGAGGTGGCGATGACCACGCCGGTGCGCCCGGTGGCACGGGCATAGCCATCGGCCGCGTGGGCGGCGCCCTGCTCGTGGCAGGTGATGACGTGCCGGATGACATCCGACGCTTTGTACAGCTCGTCATAGACATCCAGCACCGCGCCGCCCGGATACCCGAACACGGTATCCACCCCATGCTCCTTAAAAACTTCGATTAACACCTGCGCGCCGTTAATCTGCATGCCTTCCTCCTTGTCCATCAAAAAACCCTGCCGCCGTGTGCACGGTGACAGGGGATTTACTCCTAAACGCCTGTTTCTCTTACAGACATCCCTTCCTGCTGCACAACGGCTGTATGGCCTTGCGAATAATTCGTACAAGGCCGCCAATAAGGAGCAGGACCAGAGCGCTGCGGGTAAGGGTCATGAATGTGTGTCCTCCCATGTGTCTGCGGCGAAACCGCTTGTGCGGAATATAGCATTGTCCGCGCAACACAGTCAAGCGAAAAACTGTACTTACAATGTCTTTGTATACAAAAAGGACGCTGCTATACAGCAACGTCCCGGTAAAATAAATCCTTCAGCGCAGTAGGCGCCAGACAAGTATGCAAGCTGCAATCGCATAACCGATTATGCTCAACCACCGTTTTATCTTTCGCTGACTGCTTGCAGAGAGTCCAACACCAGAAAGCGGTATCAGTTCACCTTCACAGAAGGGACACTTTGTCATATGGTCCAACACATTGCGCATGCAATGCGGACACGGGGTCAAATGTCGCTGAAAAGACGGCGTGCCCATAGATACCTACGAGAACCAAACCTTCGTGCAAAATAGAACGAACAAAACAATCCCCAGGGATATTACACCAACCACAGTCAACCCAGCCCCCAGTGCCCCGAAAATGGCCTGGCGGGCCTGGCGCTTATCCATGAGGGTAACACGGCTTCTCTCGTCTTGTATCTGGTTGGGGACATACCAAGGCATCCCCTCTACATTCATGGAGGCCACCGTGCGTCCATCATCTTCTATCAGGTTTCGTTGTTTAGGCAAATTTTACTCCTCGTCGTAATACAGGTGGCAGGCAACCATATGACCGTTGATATCCACTTGCTTAGGGACAACCGTGGAGCAACGCTCCAACCGCCGCGAGCATCGGGTGTGGAATTTGCAGCCAGTGGGCGGATTAGCAGGCGAGGGAATGCTCCCCTCCAGAATAATGCGCTCCATTTTCACCGTAGGATCCGGAACGGGAATAGCGCTGAATAGCGCTTGCGTGTAGGGATGCAACGGATTGGCGAATATCTCACGTTTGTCCGCATACTCAACCAAAGAGCCCAGATACATCACGCCCACCGTGTCTGATATATGCTCCACCACGGATAAGTCATGGGAGATGAACAAATAGGCCAGCCCAAACTCTTTTTGCAAATCATCCAGCAGGTTGATAATTTGCGCTTGAATCGACACATCCAGGGCGGAGACAGGCTCGTCACAAACAATGAAGGAAGGATTCAGCGCAAGCGCGCGCGCAATACAGATGCGCTGCCTTTGTCCGCCCGAGAACTCATGGGGATAGCGATCTTTATGATATTCCTGTAGTCCACAGGATTGCATAATATGAGTGATGTACTCATCGTACTCACTTTCCTGCACAATCCCATGCTCTTTAACCGCTTCGCCAATGATTTCGCCAACAGGCATACGCGGAGACAAACTTGAGTAAGGATCCTGAAATATAATCTGGATATGTGGGCGCGTTTTGCGCAACACCTCATGATCCATTTCGAAGATTTCTTTTCCTTCAAAGAAAACCTGGCCGTCCGTTTTATCGTTGAGCCGCAGCAGCGTTTTACCAACCGTCGTCTTTCCACAGCCAGATTCACCGACCAAACCCATGGTGGTGCCTCGTTTGATGGTGAAAGAGACATCATCAACCGCCTTGACAGAGCCAACTTCACGTCCAAAAAGACCCGCTTTGATGGGAAAATACTTTTTAAGGTTCCTGACCTCAATGAGATTGTCCGGTTGCGGCTGTTGTGTGTTCAGGTTTGTGTTCATGTTATCCATTGCGTATATCCTCATATAGATAGCAGGCAACGCTGTGCGTTGGGGAAATGTACCGCTGAGAGGGATACTCGCCTTCACATGCCGCAAAAGCCCGGTCGCAGCGATCCTTGAAGTAGCAGTAGTTGGGCATGTTGATTGGGTTGGGCACGGTGCCGGGGATGCTGTACAGGCGCTCCACTTCGCGGTTAACAACGGGTTTGGACGCCATGAGGCCTACCGTGTAAGGATGCGATGGGTTCATGAACACTTCCTGCGCAGTGCCCTGTTCGACGATTCGGCCTGAATACATCACAACGACATAATCCGCCATCTCGGCAATGACGCCCAAGTCGTGGGTAATCAACATGATGGAAGAATTGATTTTGTCCTTCAGGTTTCGCAGCAAATCCAGTATCTGCGCTTGAATGGTTACATCCAGCGCGGTGGTGGGCTCATCCGCAATCACCAATGTGGGGTTGCACACCAGGGCCATGGCAATCATCACCCGCTGCCGCATACCGCCGGACAATTCGTGGGGGTACATGCTATACACGCCCTCGGCGTTGGCAATACCCACCGTGTCCAGTATTTCAATGGCTCGGGCCTTGGCCATATCGCTGGTCATGTCCGGATAGTGAAGAGTGATCACCTCTTCAATCTGCATACCAATGCGGAACACGGGATTCAGGCTGGTCATGGGCTCCTGGAAAATCATGGAGACCGTGTTGCCGCGTACCTTCTGCATGGCTTCCACAGGTGCTTTGGCCACATCAATGGCCTTGTCCCCCAGGTTGAGGCGAATTTCACCGCCCATAATCTGCCCCTGAGGCCGCTGCACCAGCTGCATCAAAGACAGGCTGGTGACTGATTTGCCGCAGCCGGATTCTCCCACAACGCCCACGGTTTTTCCCTTGGGTACGCTGAAGGTTACACCATCGACCGCTTTGACCGTGCCAACATCGGTGAAGAAGTAGGTTTTCAGTCCATCAAACTCCACCACGTTATTGGGGTCGTGCATCTGGGTCAGATACTCCGACTCGGGTACGTTCTTGCGATTGCGCTGCTTTTCAATGGCATCGGTAATCTGGCGATTGCGCTTGCTGATTGCGCGAGATTCCCTCGCGGATATATAGTTGGAACCCTTGTTCTTTGCCGTCATCAATCTTACCTCTTCATTTTTGGGTCAAACGCATCGCGCAAACCGTCACCCACAAAGTTGAACCCAAGAACGGTCAGCAGGATGAGCACCCCGGCGGGTATCCAGATAAACCAGTAGTTCATGACGATGTATGGCTGGCTGGCCGCATTAATAATGCTGCCCCAGGAGGCGATGGGGTATTTCACGCCCAAGCCCAGGAAGGAAAGCGTAGCTTCGGTCAGGATGATGCTGCCCAGCGCCATGGTACCCTGCACGATCAGCAGGGGCATCACGTTGGGCACCAGGTGCCTGAAGATGCGCCGGCTGACCCGGATGCCGGTCGCCTCGGTGGCGACCATGAAGTCCTGCTCGCGCAGCGCCAGGATCTGTCCGCGCACAACGCGGGCGATGCCCGTCCACCCCATCAGGCCCAGGATAATCATGAGCAGCAGCACACGAGTGTAGGGGTTGACCTCCAGTGTATCCATCACCGAGCCCACAATGATCATGATGGGCCAGTAGGGGATGGAGTTGAACAAATCGACAAAGCGCATCAGCATGGTGTCCACCCAGCCACCAAAGTAACCGGATATACCGCCGATGATGATGCCGATGATCATTTCAAGGAACACCACAACGAACCCAACCAGCAGCGAAATGCGACCGCCGTACATCAACCGGGTCAGCATATCCATGCCGTTCTGGTCTGTGCCAAGCAGGTGCTTGCTGTCGGGCGCACGATGCATGTCGATCAGCCGCGTGCTGGTCTCGCGCTTGATGTTGTAGGTGGCGTGCACCAGCTCAATCTCATAGACTTCAGGATTGCCCTGAGCATCGGGATACTCAAAAGAGCTTGCGCCCGACAGGATGGCCTCACGGGCAGCGGCCTTAAAGTCTACCGTCAGGAAAATGTCAGGTGAAATGGCATTGACAATGATGTCTGAGATGTTTGCAAAGGGCGCTTCCTCGCCGTTCTCCAGACGGGAAACCACCGTGTTGCGGCCTTCCTCAGCCACCGAGTAGGTTTGCCCATCCAGCTCAAAGCTTGTCTCGTTCTGGCTGATGGCCTCCTCTGCCGCCACCCGGAAGGGATAGCTGTTAATGGTGGCAACGTCCTGCTCTTGGTAGGCATCGTAGATGCGCGGGGAGGCCACGGCAATCTCATTTTCCCGGGCGATGAGCACTTCGATGGAGGTGCTGCGGACGATGGAATAGGTTTGATCGTCAAAGGTGAAACTGTCCGCCTTCGCCTGATCCGCCGCTTCAAAGGCGTCCCGCATCTCCTTGCTGGTCTCAAAGCCGGGCGCGTCTTTGTACGCATACAGCATTTTTCGCGCCAGCACAGTGGACAGCACATCATACTGCCTAATCCGGAAAAAATCCTCATTTTCTACCGTAAAGGTGTAGAAATGGCCGGCGTTCTCAAACTCGCTCTCCCCCCGGTTGTGTGCAAGAATCATCTTGCCGAAGGATGACGAAGCAAACTGCTCACCCTCTTTAACGGTGTAACGCAGCTCTTTGTTGATGGTGGCGCCCGCATAATCCTTGACCATCAGGTCGTTCTTGTAGAACACCTGAGACTGCGAGTACGGCATTAACATGCCGCCGATGAAGGAAAAGGCAAACATAAGCACCAGAATGATAAATCCGGTAATGGCCAGCCTGTTGCGCACAAAACGCTTAAATACCATCATCCCGGGCGACAGGACCCTTACGCGCTTTTCATCATCCAATGTGCCCGAGCGATCCAGCTCGTGGCTGGCGGAATGTGATGTATCAAGCAAGTTCTTTGATTCGTGCTGCCCCTGCAAGTCGGCAGATTTCTTTTCGTTATCCATGCCTGCCTCCTTAATTCACGCGCACGCGCGGATCCACCACGGCGTACATGATGTCAGCAAGTAACAAAGAAACTTGCGTCAAAATGATGATAAAGACCGAATAGAACATAGTAAATGGTATATCCCCCATCTTCATCGCATCAAAGGCAATGTATCCGATGCCCGGTATCTGATACAACGTCTCGGTAATCATCGACCCGCTGAACATGCTGGGAATTAAATAGCTCATATAGGAAACCAGCGGAATCAATGTGTTGCGGAAAGCATGGCGGTAGATTACTTTGTTTTCCGCCAGGCCTTTGGCGCGCGCTGTGCGGATATAATCGGAGTTCAGCACTTCCAGCATGTTGGTGCGGGTAAAGCGCATCAAACCACCTACCGACAGCATGGTGAGCGTAATCGTGGGGAGGATCAGATGCCTGGCCATGTCCAGGATTTTGCCCATGGGCGTCAGCTGATCATAGAAGCGGCCGACGATGCCATACAGGTCAAACCACCCCAACTGCATGGAGAAAACATATTTAAGCACCGTGGCAAGAAAGAACGTAGGCAGTGAAATACCCATCAACGCAACGAAAGTGATGGTATAGTCCGTCCTGCTATATTGTTTTCTTGCGGCTGTGATACCCAGCGGTATCGCGATGATTGTTTGCAAAACGAAAGTGATGATATTCAACGCAACAGAATACCAAATGACATTGCGAAACTTCTCGGTGACCGGCATGTTGTACATCCAGGAATCGCCGAAGTTGCCCCGTACAGCATCCGTCAGCCATCCGAAATAGCCGGTGAACACATCCGTATCCAAACGGAACAAGGTATTGAGCTGTGCCAACCACTCTGCATAGCTTTTGCTGCCAGGCAGCTGAGCCCGTTGGCGCGCAATGGTTTCCACATAGGACGATGGTAGCGCCCTGATAACTGCATAGACGACAAATGAGCCGAACAGCACAACAATGATTGCAAAAAACAACCTTCTGATAACAAATTTAGACACGTGACCCTCTTCCTTTGCGCAAATAAGCCGGGGATAAGCCCCAGAGCAGGGGCTTATCCCGGCTTACCGCTTAGGTTTATTTCGCGTTCATTTCGAGGTTCTCGATTTCGCTCATCCAACCGTAGAACGTGGTGATGTCCTTGGGCAAGGTTTCAACATTCAGACGCTCGGTGCTGAAAATGATGAAGTTCTTGCGCTGGTAGGTGGGCACTTCCACGGCCCAGTCAACAATGATGTCCAGGGCTTCCTTGTAGACGGTCTTGCGGTAGCTCTGATCGTCGCTCTGGCGGGCATTGATGATGGCTTCGTCCAACTTGGGATCGGCGATGTGATAGTGGTTGCTATCCGAGCCGCCCAGGCCAACGATGTTGGTGGAATGGTACACCTGGTACATGTCAGGATCGATGGTGGAGCCCCAGGCTGCCGTCCACATTTCCTGCGTGCCGGCATCCAGGGCGTTCCACAGAACGTTGGCGTCGGCGGGGTCATTGATCTTCAGCTCCATGCCGATGGTTTCCAGGGCAGCCTTGGCTTCGGTCAGAACGCCGATGCTGGGGTGATCGCCCTTGCCATCGCCGGGGATGATGATTTCGTAGGACAGCTTGGCGCCTTCGGGGGCGGCGGTGAACTTGCCGGTGGCCTCGTCAAAGGTGAAGCCTGCAGCAATCAGGAAGCCCTTGGCGGCCTCAACAGCAGCTGCGTACTTGTCCTCAGCGGTCATGTCGGAGGTGTAGATGTCCTTGCCCTCTGCGTCAACGGAGAAAGCAACCTTGTAGTCGGGGTCTGTCGGCTGGGGCGCTGCCCAGGAGGTGTTGGAGATGGGGTAGTTAATGACGGAAGCGGCATCGCCATAGTAGCTGTCATACACAACATCGCGGTACACAGCCAGCACGGTCGCGTAGGCGCGGCGCAGGTTCTTGGAGGCGTCGCTGGCGGGCTCGCCGGCCACGTTCATGGTGTCCGCGTTCAGGCCGATGTAGCCGTAGCCCAGGTTGTCAACGGCGCTGGTGGTCACCTTGTCGCCGGTGATTTCGCCGTTGGAGTTGAACTTCTGGATGGCCTGCACGTTGGGCAGGTTACCGCTCATCTCGCCAACATCAACCGTGCCGCTTTCCATGGCATTGGGCACTTCGTTGGAGGCCGTCTCCTTGAACTGCAGGAACTTGATCTTGGGCTCGCCCTTGTAGTAGTGCTCGTTGGCCTCAAAGTAGACAACGCGGTTCTCGTACTTGACGAACTTATAGGGGCCAGCGCCCATGGGCTGGGTGGTCTTCTCGCCAACGATGGTCAGGTCGCCGAAGGGATGACCGAACTTGTTGTTCTCGTAGTCGTACTGGGCCTTGTCGCCATAGTAATGCAGCGGGGTGACATTGATGCCAGCAATGCTGTACACGGCGGGGGCTTCAAAGCCGGCGGTCTTCACTTCGACGGTGTAGTCATCCAGCTTCTTGATGCCGGCGATGTTGGGCACACCCTGGCCGGCCATGCTCTCATCCTTGGGACCCCAGTTGCCGATGAAGGCGCTCTTGGTCAGGGCCCAGATGTCGCTGCCATCGGCGGATTCGGGCGCGTACGCAACGGGATCACCGGCGTAGGCGGCCACAGCTTCGTCGTAGTAGTCGTCACGGGTGGGATACTCTTCCTTGGTCAGGTCATACACCTTGCCGGACTTGGTGGTCAGCACCTTGTCCTTGACCTCGCCGAAGCCCCACAGCGCCATGCCCAGGGTGACTTTCAGGCCTTCGCTGGCGGTGACTTCTTCCTCGGAGTAGCCAATGTAATCGGGGGCATAGCCCAGGTAGTTGGCGTACACGTAGTCAACAATCTTGTTGACGTCGTTCTTCCACTGGCCTTCCAGCTCGGCCCAGAAGCCTTCCTGCTGCTCCTTGGTCCAGGCATCGGCTTCCGTCCACTCATGGTCGCGGCCGGCGGCGAACAGATCATTTGCCATCTTGTCGTATTTCTCGTAAACGGCAGTGGAGGTCTGGGTCTGGTAGTCCTTCAGACCAATGATGGGGTAGGAGTTAAGCGTGGTGGAGCCAACGTAAGCCGGATCCAGCAGCACGTAGTAGGTGAAGATCAGGTCATCGGCGGTCACGGGCTCGCCATCGCTAAACTTCATGCCCTCGCGCAGTTTAACAACGTAGGTGGTCTCTTTGGTTTCCTCGTTGTAGTTCACATCCACGTCAGCGGCACCGGTGTACTCGTGATCCGTCTCGTTGTAGAAGACCTTTTCGCCTTCAATGGACTTGGACACGATGCCGCCCATGCGGTCGGTCTTCAGGGGCGTAATCTGCGTCATGTCAGCCACATCGCGGTCATACGCAGTGTCCGCGAAGAAGGGGCTGAACTTCTCACTGAAAGCGCTGTAGGCAACGACCAGAGGCGTTTCGGTCGTCTCGGCCATGGCCGGGACGAACGTTGCCAACATGGCTATTGCCAAGATGAAGGCAACCGTGGTTTTCCCAAGTTTCATAAAGTATCCTCCTTTTTGTGTTGCGGAAACGCATGATATAAAGAACCCTCTATGCGTTTCACAATGTATGTAACAATTTCAGTATACAGAGATAAAACATTGCTGTCAACCAAGAAAAACGATGCGGCTTTATCGATGTTATATAGGTCTTTATTATCTTTTTTGACTGATAAAGCATTTTTTATTGCTTCATTCGATTGCTCAAACTCTTGCTCCTATTCATTCTGTGGTGTTACCACCCGACACGGTAATCCCGCCATGGTTCGCCATACTAAGCCCGAGACCAATATGGCTGTTGCTTGCAAAACAAACATTGGCCACTCGATTCTGATGTCACCTGCCCCAAATAACAAATGGGCAATCTGCCCAATGATGAATGCGCAGCCCGTCAAGGCCGCCAACATACCGCTTTGCTTCAAGCGCAGCCAGGTAGACTCATGCTGATGTTGGGTCATTCTATCCTTCCACCCAAACATGAAACTTGAAGCCAATGCCATCCTTCCCGAGAAAAACAGTAAAGCCAAAAATGGCAACACCACAAATAAAGTTCGCATCGATGGCAAGTTAAGTCTTCC
The DNA here is from genome assembly GCA_937874275.1 of uncultured Clostridia bacterium. Classification (GTDB taxonomy): domain Bacteria; phylum Bacillota; class Clostridia; order Christensenellales; family Aristaeellaceae; genus UBA1038. The sequence goes on from CALNAU010000003.1 coordinate 13,445, forward strand.
TATGGCGAAAACAAGCAAAAGCTGTGTGAACGCAAGCGATGTCATCAATGCCTTGAAGCATATGATTTCCCCGCCTTTCAACGGAGGTTCCCAGTATGATCCCCGGTATACATACCCTTTGCCGCCGCCCGGGTCGGGCTGGTATAGGCTCAAGTCTTTTCTTCTTCTCATTTTATGCGTCATCTCCTTGTCCGCTCTGAACGTATGATATAATTGTTTTGTCAAATGTGACCATGACCTAAAAGGAAAGTGATTGTTTTGCGCAAAAAAACCAATCCAGCCAATACGCATGAATCGTATCATCCATTGTATCTGCAACTGCGCCGTCCCGCCATGGCGCTCGCGCTTGCTGCTACACAAAACGCACCTCAAGCATATCAGTACGCCAGCAAAGCGCATCAATGGGCAGGTACCAGGCATGCTCGCAAGCAAATCGATTCTACCATAGTACTGCATCACCTATACCGTAAATTGCCAAAGCATATAAACAACCCGGACAGCGCCCTCATGCTGCCCGACAATTTCTCAACCCTTGACCTGCGAGCGAGAGCCGTGTGGGTTTTGCATCGTGTGGTTGGATTTGATTGTCCTTCTATTGCTGCTGCCTTGAAATTAACCCAGGTTGATGTACAGGGCGCCCTGTCTGCGGCGGACGAGAAACTAAACAGTCACGAAGTTCAGCGTTACGGACAGCAACTTGACCTGCTTCTCGAAAAAAAAGAAATCTGGAATGATATTCATTACGTGTTAGAGCGCCAAACGCGGACAGGTCATTTGCTGCGAAAAAGCTCTATCATCATCATCCTGGCGGCGCTTCTCCTCTTGATAGGGCGAGAGGCATTGTTGATGCAGCGGATACTTAGGCTTCACCCGCAAGCGTCCAGCCAAGAAATCACTGAAAGCTATGATGATGCCAACTTCTACAAGCATTTTCCGGAAGCACCCAGCGCCGAATACCCCGGCATCAATCAATTGTTGGTGAACCGGATGGACATGATGAACGACGATCAGCGACTGCGTGTGGCCTTTCGCTACTATGACAGAAACGTCATGCTGAATATCCACGACAATGGCCGGAATTTAGAGGATTTGTATGTCGACATGTATCATGAGTCATACAATCGCGGTGTGGTGAACAATTTCATCGCCAACGCCATCATGCGTTACTACGACAATTATGAACGCCCCTATCTGCCTGAATTGCGCAAAGCGGCTTTCCGCAGCGATTACGACAGCATCTACCACGCTGCCATGACCTTAGCGCAAGATGATGCTTATCGGCGGCTTGTGGACAAGAATCCGGAAATTTTCGGCACTCAACAACAATTTGAAGCATATTTGTTCAGTCAAAACTTCCTGAAGGAGGTACCTGGCCTCCTGAATTTGTTGCTGAATGAATACAAAATAAACCAGCGCCAAAGCGATGAGGACGCAGAAGATGCACAACTGCGACAGGCGTATGAAGAATCACTATTCGCTTTTACCAATCCGGCAGGCCTAAACGGTCGCGTTAGCACATCAAATTTCGCCTTCCGCAAGGAACAGCTTGAGGCCTTTTTTGCCTCTCGGGAGGCCTTGGGTAAAAGGCTTTACAAAGAAAATGTGGCGCAGGCCTTGCAATGCATGCCTCAGGATGCAAAATTCAACAGCGATATCCTTGAAGGAAACGAGAGCAGCCTGATGAGTGCAACCCTTACCAAGAGCGAAATCCTCCGCCTCTCGCAGGATCATCGCTTTTTCTTCTTAGGCGTCGCGCCTGTGAACGCCGCCTATTATGGCGGCCGCATAGAAAGCGAATTGGGCGCCAAAGTACGCGACAAATTGTTCGAGCGCCATGAGGTATTCGTGATGGATGATGTGTATCGTCTATATTCTGTCAATTACGCAGCGCCACTCACACTGCCCCGAGGATTCATTGACGACCTTCGGAACCGGATTAATTGCAGGGACACACAGTTTGAAATGGAACTTCAGTACATCTATCAAATGCGATATGCCCATCCTGAAGCTCGCTTAGGTTGGACGGTGTTACGTACACTGGATTCAAACAGCAACGTTCAATTTACATCCAACAAGTTCAAGCATTTCACACGAATGGCCAGAAACTGAGACAATAACACATCAGTCCTTTTTCGGCACAATCTCCAGCCAGTAGCCGTCCGGGTCGGCGATGAAATAAATGCCCATGCCCGGGTTCTCGTAGCAGATGCAGCCCATCTGTTCGTGCAGGCGGTGGGCCGCCTCGTAATCATCGGTGGTGAAAGCCAGGTGAAATTCATTGTCCCCCAAATCGTACCGGTCCTTGGGCCAGTCGAGCAGCCAGGTCAGCTCCAATTGATGGGGGCCGACACCGTCACCAAGATACACCAGAGTGAAGTTCTCCGATTCCTTGCGGCGCACCTCCTTGAGGCCCAGCGCCTGCTGGTAGAAAGCCAGCGATTTTTCCAGGTCGATGACGTTGATGTTGTTGTGGGCAAAGGCAAACCGGGGGCCTGCGGCGTGATGGTCCATAGCTTCATCTCCTTTATAACTCGTCTTGGGGCGCGTCTTGAGGTTCATCCTGTTCTATATCGTCGTTCAAATCCAACGGCAGCATCTGGGGCGTGGGCAGGGCGGTCTCCATATCCTCGACGTTGCGCAGCTTGCGCTCGATGGTGCGGGTCTTGCGGGTGGCATCCTCAATGCTCTTGCTGGCCTGGCGCAGTCGCTGCTGGGTTTTATCCAGGATGTCGCCAAAGCGGCCAAACTCCTGCTTGACAATGCTGAGCAGCTGCCATACCTCGCCCGAGCGCTTTTCGATGGCCAGCGTGCGAAAGCCCATCTGCAGCGAGTTAAGCAGCGCCGTCAGGGTGGTTGGCCCGGCCACCACCACGCGGTGCTGGCGCTGCAAGGATTCCACCAGGCCGGGCACCTGCAGCACCTGCGCGTACAGCCCCTCATTGGGCAGATACATCAGCGCAAAATCCACCGTATAGGGCTGGGCGATATATTTGGAAGCAATGCGCCCGCCCTCCACCTTGATGGCGTTGGCAAGGGCCTGCATGGCCAAATCATATTCCACCTTTTCCCCCGCCTCCTGCGCCAACTGCAGGCGCTCGTAGGCCTCCATAGGAAACTTGGCGTCGATGGCCAGGTAAACGGGCTGCTCCTCCTCGCGGCCGGGCAGCAGCACGGCATATTCCACCCGCTCCTGTGTGCCGGGGCGGATGGCGACATTTTGCTCGTACTGACCGCGGGTCAGCATATCCTGCAATAGGGTGCCCAGCTGCACTTCGCCCCAGGTGCCGCGGGTCTTTACGTTGGTGAGGACGCGCTTGAGGTCGCCCACGCCGGTGGCCAGGGACTTCATCTCGCCCAGACCCTGGTATACCTGCTCCAGCCGCTCGCTGACCTGCTGAAAGCTTTCGCCCAGACGGCGGTTGAGGGTGGTGTGCAGGTTCTCATCCACGGTCTTGCGCATCTCGTCCAGCTTTTGGGCGTTTTCGCGTTGCATCTTGGTGACCCCCTCGTACAGGGTCTCCCGCATGCGCTCCACCTTCTGGTCGTTGGCGGCCAGGCGCTCATCCAACACGCGGCTGATGCCGCGCAGGCGATCCTCCTGGCTGGTGCCGGCCTGATCCACCCGCTGGCCCAGTGCGTCTACCCGGGCGGCCGTGGCCTGGGCGCTGTCGTGCAGCAGGCTTTGCACAAAGCCCAAGTCGCGCGCGGCATCCGCCTCGCGCCGGCTCTCCACCTCCTGCATGAGGCGCTCGATATAGTCGGTGATGGTCTCCTCCTGGCGCGCCTGCCTGTCGGCGTTCTCCCGCCGCAGGCGGCCAAGCCGCACCAAGGCGATAATCAGCAGGCCCACCGCCACCAGCAAAAGGACCACGCTGACCATATTCCGCGGGTCCTGCAGCAGCTCAGCCATGGGAGATGCCTTTGCGCCAATGCTCGTAGCACAGGCCGATATAGCGGATGCTCTGGTGGTTGTCGATGAGCACCTGAGCGCCCTCTTTGATCACGTTGCCCTGCGGGTCCACGCGGGTGTTCATGGTGGCTTTCTTGCCGCACCAGCACAGGCCGCCGGGCACCTCCTCAATCACCTCGGCCAGGCGCAACAGCGCCGCCGAGCCCGGGAAAAACTGGCCCCGGAAATCGGTTTTGAGCCCGTAGCAGAAGATATCCAGGCTGTCCGACAACTCGGCCAGCTCCTGTACCTGCGCTTCAGAGAGGAACTGCGCCTCATCAATGAACAGATATTGAAAATCGCTGTGCGCGCGCTGCGCGGCCAGCCAAAGCAATTGCTCGCGGATGCTGTGGGTGGGGCCCAGCACCAGCTCGGCGTCCGCCTGCAGGCCAACGCGGGAAAAGACCAC
>CALNAU010000004.1 GCA_937874275.1 uncultured Clostridia bacterium
CGCCGGTCACAAGGCGATTGGCGTTATCGTTATAGAAATCAACCACGTCGTTGAACCCGCCGTCCTCACGGCTGGTTTTGTTGGGCAACTGCACAAACAACAGGGGTATGCCCTTGCTGTCGAGGTACCCCCGCAAATCCGCCACAGCAGCCACGTTGCCGCCCACATCGATGCGGCCGCTGAATGTGGTCAGATACCCTCCGCCCAAATCAATCACATTGTTGTATTCGGTATATCCGGCCAGGGTCCACCCGACGAACAGCTCGTAGCTGTTGGCAGATTCCACCATGGGACGCCTGAACATCAGGTGCTGGTTGGCGTACAACTCCACGGTCGTTGAGATGCGCCCCACCAATCGCTTGATGCGGCTTTGTACCTCATCTATCCACTTGAACCTATGCGCCCAGCGCGTAGTCTGCGCGGAGGGTACAGAGAACGGATAGCGCTCATCCCAGTCGGTCACCACAGGCATCTCCTCGGCTACATAGCCCGGCAGGGTCAAACGGGGGTTGTCCCACATCACCAGACGGGTAATAGCATTGTTCATCCCCAGCCGGTTAACCAGAATATAGCGGGTACCCATCCGCAAGCCGATAAGCAACATAAAAAGCACCAGCACCAGCATCAGCAGGCGGGTCAGTATCGCATGCCCTTTTTCAAACGCGCGCAATGGAGCCTCCTTGCTTAGAAGTTGAAGTAGATGAAGGGATTATAAGTGGAATTGACAACCACCATCAGCGCCAGCACAAACACCACCACCATCATTACAGAGCGGCCCACATACAGGGCCACCGCGCCCGGTTTGCCTGCCGCCAGCGCCTCCGCGTTGCCCCATTTGCTTCGCATCCAGCGGGTAATGGGCAAGCAGCAAAGCACCGCCGCAATCAGTATCCATCGACCGTTGTTCATGTAGTAGGTGAAGTTGCCGTCGGACAACCCAGGCGCCCCGCGTCCCATCATGTAGCCCACATATCGGGCGGCCCGGCCCAGCCCCTCCGCCCGAAACAGCACCCAGCCCACCAGCACAACCAACAGCGTGTACACATGTGAAAACCAACCGAGGTACCGATTGATGCGCGTGACGCGCTCAAACAACAGGAAGGCGAAGTAGTATAACCCCCAGGCCACAAACGTCCAATTGGCACCGTGCCACAATCCGGTCAGCATCCAGACGGTCAAAAGGTTGAAGCCCCACCTCGCCTTGCCCTTGCGGTTGCCGCCCATGGGGATATACACATAGTCGCGGAACCAGCTGCCCAGCGAAATGTGCCACCGGCGCCAGAAATCAGCCACCGAGTTGGCAATATAGGGGAAGTTGAAATTCTCCAGAAAATGGAAACCAAACATCCGCCCCAGGCCAATGGCCATATCAGAATAGCCGGAGAAATCAAAATAGATTTGCAGCGCATAGGCAATGATGCCCAACCAGGCGGTAGCCACCGATAAATCGGTCGTCAGGCCGAAGATATTGTCCGCGATCAAGCCAACATAGTTGGCCAGCAACACTTTTTTGCCCAAGCCAAACACAAACCTGGTCACCCCTACGGTGAAATCTTGTTTGGTCTCCTGGCGGTGCTCGATTTCATGAGCCACTGTCTCATAGCGCACGATCGGCCCCGCGATAAGCTGGGGAAACAGCGAGATGTACAGCCCCACGTTCAGGATATTCTTCTGCGCGGGGGCTTTGCGATAATACACATCGAACACATAGGACATGATTTGAAAGGTGAAGAAGGAAATACCGATGGGCAGCGCCACCTGTACATGCCAATGCCCGCGCCCCAACAGGATCCCCAAGGTTCGCACGGCAAAGCCCATATACTTAAAAACAAAAATCAGCGCCACGTCAAAGGCAATGGGGAGCAAAAGTACAAGCCTGCGTTTGCCCTGGTCTGTTTGTTGGTCCATGAGCAAGGCAAAAAACCAGTTAACCGCGATGCTGAACATCATCACAAAGACGAAGATGGGCTCTCCCCACGCATAAAACCCAAGACTCAGGAAGAGCAGCGCGTAGTTGCGAAATGTCCGCCCCTTGAAAAAAGGATTGTAATAGATGCACAAAACCAACGGCAGGAAGATGAGCAGAAATACCGGCGATGAGAATACCAAGAAACCCTCTCCCCTCAACCCAAACGTTTTCAGAAAAAATAGCGGCGGAGGGCTATCGCCCTTTATCCGTCGCTATGTCCCACTTTCTGAAACTAACAGCATCATATCATCTTTGGTCAGGGCA
>CALNAU010000005.1 GCA_937874275.1 uncultured Clostridia bacterium
TACCCCAGCGCCGCCTGCCAGAACGCCACCGCGCGGGCGATATCCGTTACGCCCCAGACCATCGAACCGATTTCAATCATATCGCTCCCCCCGGGCAGCATCAATCATCCCTTGCGCCACAGGCTGGGCGCAAACAGCACCAGCAGCGGGAAGAACTCCAGCCTGCCCGCGAGCATGAGGAAGGAAAACATGTATTTAACCGCCGGGGAAAAGCCGCCGAAGTTGCCGTGCGGGCCCACCAGTGACAATCCGGGGCCGATGTTGCTCAGGCAGCTGGCCGTGGCGGAAAAGCAGCTGATGAAGTCGTGCCCATCTAACGAGGCGATCAGCGTGCCCAGCATCAGCAGCGCGAAGTAGACAAACAGGAAGATGCCCACCTGGCTGAGCGTAGCCTCGGGCACTGCCTTGCCATCCAGCTTGACCACCTCCACCTTGCGGGGGTGCAGCGTGTGCACCACCTCCCGGCGTACCACCTTGCCCATCAGCACGGTGCGCACCACCTTGATGCCGCCGGCGGTGCTGCCGGCGCTTGCGCCAATCAGCATCAGCATCAGCAACAAAATGCGGGAAAACTGGGGCCACAGGTCAAAGTTGTCGGTGGCGTAGCCGGTGGTGGACATGATGGAGCTGACCTGAAAGCTGGCATGGCGAAGCGACGTCCACACATCCCCATAGTGGGGGAATATATTGATGGTAATCAGCGCGATGGCGCCCAGGCCGATGCCGTAGTAGGCGCGCAGCTCCTCATTGCGGAAGGCCTTGAACCCGTCGCCCCGCAGCAGGCAGAAGTATACGAAGAAGTTGGTGCCAAACAGAAACATAAACGCCATGATGAGCATCTCGGCCACCGGGTTGTTGTAGGCGCCCACCGACAGGTTGCGGTTGGAAAAGCCGCCCGTGCCCGCTGTGCCCATGGCGTGGATGACGCTGTCAAACAGGGGCATGCCGCTGGCCAGCAGCGCCACAAACAGCACAATGGTCATGCTGGCGTACAGCAGATACAGCACACGGGAGGTATCTTTCATGCGGGGCAGCAGCTTGGAATAGCTGGGGCCCGGGCTCTCTGCGCGGGCCAGATGCGTGGTGTGCTGGGAGATGCGGGGCATCAGCGCCAGGGTGAGCACCAACACGCCCATGCCGCCCACCCAGTGGGTGAAGCTGCGCCAGAACAGGATGGAGCGGGGCAGCGTCTCCACCTGGGGCAAAATGGAGGCCCCTGTGGTGGTGAAGCCCGACACCGTCTCAAACAGGGCGTCCCAGTAGTACACCGTGACGCCTGAAAACATAAACGGCAGCGCGCCAAAAGCGCCAAGCAACGCCCAGGCCAGGCCCACCACGGCAAAGCCCTCCCGGGCGTGCAGCTCCAGCCCGTCATTGGGTTTGGCCAGATAGAGCGGCACGCTGATGGCCAGCACGATGCCGATGGTGTACCAGAACGGCGTCGGGTCATCCTTGTAGTAATAGGCCACCAGCAGCGAGGGCATCAGCAGCGCTACCTCCAGCAGCAGCAGCTTGCCCAGCATGTGCAGCACCAGTCTTCTGTTCATCGATGCCTCACAGAATCACTTCGTCAAGGGCGGTGACGCCGCTGTTAAGCGTGATGACGATGACGCGGTCCTCCGGCTCCAGCGTGCTGTTGCCGCCGGGCACCTGCACCTGGCTGCCGCGCACGATGACGGCCAGCAGCGCGTTGGGGCGGAAGCGCAGGTCCTTGAGCGGCTTGTGGATGAAGGGGTCATCCTTGTGCACGATAAACTCCAGCGCCTCGGCATCGCCATCCATCAGGCGGTACATGCGCTGCACGGCCTGGGCGGCTTCGGCGTTCATGCGGGTGCGCACCGCGCGCAATATGGTGTTGGCGGTCACCAGCCGGGGGCTTAATATGCTGTCGATGCCAAGCGCTGTCAGCATGTCGGCGTAGTGGTCGCGGTTGCTCTTGACGATGGCCTTGCGCACGTTGTTTTGCCTTGCGCACAGGCCGGCCATGATGTTCTCCTCGTCCCGCCCGGTTAGCGTGATGAAGGCGTCATAGGTGCCGATGTCCTCGGACAGCAGCAGCTCCTTGTCCGTGCCGTCGCCCAGTATGACATTGGCGGCGGGGAACGCCTCGCTGATGACGCGTGCGCGCTCGGGGTCTATCTCGATGATGGAGACATGTACCTTCATCTCCAGCAGCATCTGCGTGAGGTAGTAGGCGATGCGCCCGCCGCCCATGATCATCACCTTGTGCACGCGCTCGGTGTTCTTGCCCAGGGCGCGGAAGTAGCCAGTGATGGTCTTGATATCGGAGGCGACAAACACCCGGTCATGCTCTTCAAACACAAAGTCGCCCTTGGGAATCAGCGCCTCGTGATTGCGCTCCACCAGGCAGTAGAGCACGCGCGGCAGGTCCGGCCGCCGCTTTTCCATGTCCTGCAGGCGGATGCCAATCAGGCCGTCCTCCGGCCCCAGGCGGAAATCCATCATCTCCACCTGGCCGCGGGCAAAGGTTTCCACCCCGCCGGAGAAGGGGTAGCGCAAGATGCGGCTGATTTCCAGCGCCGTGTTGCGCTCCGGGTTGATGGCATAGTCAATCCACAGTTCCTTCTTGAGGAAGGACAGGCTCTTCATGTATTCCGGGTCGCGGATGCGGCTGATGGTGAATTGCGCGCCCAGCCGCTTGGCCAGCAGGCTGCACAGCATGTTGATTTCATCGGAGATGGTGACCGCGATGACGATATCCGCCTGCTGCACACCGGCCTCGGTGAGGGTGCCGGCGCTGACGCCGCTGCCCTGGATGGTGAGGGCGTCCAGCTCGTCCATGCTGCGCTGGATGACCACCTCGCTGCGGTCGATGATGGTGATTTCGTGCCCTTCTTCAATCAGATGCTCGGCCAGCGTGTGGCCTACCTTGCCGCCGCCTACAATGATGATGCGCATGGCGCCTCCTGCTCGTGGTGTGATAGGCGTATGATATCACCAGATTGGGGATTTGCATAGCAAGGTCCGCCATTGACGCCGAGAAACATCAATGATACAGTGGGGTTGGCAGAAATACATTTGCATACCGCCGACCCTCCTGCACCAAAGAGGGTTGAGCGGCCATTCATTGAAGGAGGGCAATTATATGACCACGCGAGCGATGCGCATGCGCGACGTCCGCTCGGATATCCGCGGGCCGCTGTTTGAGGAGGCGCTGCGGATGCAGGCCGAAGGCCAGGATGTGCTCAAGCTCAACACCGGCAACCCCGGCACCTTTGGCTTTGGCCTTCCCGACAGCCTGCGCCAGGCGCTGCTGAGCGGCATGGACCGCGCCGTGCCCTACAGCGACCTGCGCGGCATGGCCGACGCCCGGCAGGCCATCCTCACCTATCATCAGCACAAGGGCATCCAGGGGCTGGCGATGAACGACATCTACCTGGGCAACGGCGTGAGCGAATTGGCCCACATGGCGCTGACCGCTTTGCTTAACCCCGGCGACGAGATGCTACTGCCGGCCCCATGCTACACCCTGTGGAGCAACACCGTGCGCCTGATGGACGCCAAGGCCGTGTTCTACCGCTGCGACGAATCCGTCGGCTGGTACCCGGACGCGGACGACATCCGCCGCAAAATCACCCCGCGCACCCGCGCCTTGCTCATCATCAACCCCAACAACCCCACCGGCGCGCTCTACCCCGCACCCGTGCTGGAAGAACTGCTTTCCATCGCCCGCGAGCACGGGCTTCTGGTCTTTTCCGACGAGATTTATGACCGCCTGTTGTTTGACGGCGCCACACATACGTCCACGGCATCGCTGGCCCCCGACCTGCCGGTCATCACCATGAATGGGCTGTCCAAATCCCACAATGTGTGCGGTTTCCGCTGCGGGTGGATGGTGGTCAGCGGCCCCCGGAAACAGACCAAGGAAATCCTCACCGGGCTGACCCAACTGGCCGCCATGCGCCTGTGCGCCAACACCTTGATGCAGCTGGTGGTGCCTGCCGCCCTGCAGGATAACGAGAGCACCCAGGCCATGGTGCGCCCGGGCGGCCGCCTGTATGAGCAGCGCAGCGCCACGCTGGAGGTGCTGGGCCGCACCCAGGGCGTCAGCTTTGTGCCCAACGCCGCGGCCTTCTACCTATTCCCCAAGCTGGACACGCAGCTGTTTGGCATCACCGATGACCGCGCCTTCGCCATGGACCTGCTGCACGCCACCAACGTGCTGGTCATCCCGGGCAGCGGCTTTGAGCTGGACACACCCGATCACCTGCGCATCGTGATGCTGCCCGAGGCCGCGCAGCTGCGCCGGGCGATGGAGCGCATCAAGCAATATCTGGATGGGCGCCGC
>CALNAU010000006.1 GCA_937874275.1 uncultured Clostridia bacterium
ATGTTCGCCTCCTATGTCATCGCCAGGTACAAATTCCGCGGCCGCAACCTGCTGCTGTTCTTTTTCCTGTTCACGCAGATGGTGCCCATGTTCATCCTGCTGATTCCGCTGTACCAGACACTGGGGTCGCTGGGCATGGTCAACCGGCTGAGCACCATGGTGCTGCTGTATACCAACATGATGATTCCCTTCTCTGTGGTGACGCTGCGGGGCTTCTTTGAAGGCGTGCCCCGCTCCATTGAGGAGGCGGCGCAGATAGACGGATGCGGCCGCCTGCGGGCGCTGTTTACGGTCATTTTGCCGGTGATACTGCCGGGCCTTGCCTCCACCATCATCTTTGCATTCGTCAACTCCTGGAATGAGCTGTTTCTGGCGGTGATGTTCCTGGATGACAACGCCAAGAAGACGCTGCCCGTCGCCCTCAACGGCTTCATCCTCAAATTTGACATCGCCTGGGGCCAGTTGTCCGCCGGCACGGTCATCGCCATTGTGCCCACGATGATTCTGTTTGCCTTTATTCAGAAGTACATGGCTTCCGGCCTGACCGCGGGCGCGGTCAAGGGGTAATGAGGTTCGGCGCGCTTGACTTCATGCCCTGTACACAGTAAAATGCCAATGACATCCCGATGAAAGAAGGAACCGCCATGAAGATTAAGACCCTTGTCACCCGCGAGCTCAGCTGCCAGGAAGGCGGCTGCGGAGAGTGCCAGACCTCTTGCCAGAGCGCCTGCAAAACCTCCTGCGGCGTTGCCAACCAGCCCTGCGAGCAGGACGCTGAATAAGCAGTCCTTCTGTATCAAATGCCGCCTGTATGATACAGGCGGCATTTTGAGGTAAATATGATACACAGTTTTACACAACAAGGCATCACATTGGTGGTGGACGTATACAGCGGTTCGGTTCATGTGGTGGACGAACAGGCGGCGCAGCTGATACACCTGCGTGAACACATGCTGCGCGAGCAAGCGCAGCGGCGCTTTCTGGAGATTCATCCCGATGCGGACCAGGCCGAGGTCGTGGACTGTCTGGATGCCATCGATGCGCTAGAGGGGGCGGGTAAGCTATACGCGGGGGAAGAGGTCGTCAGCCAGGCGGCCCAGGCTCAGGTGAAGCCCACCCAGCTGAAGGCCCTTTGCCTCAATGTGGCCCACACCTGCAACCTGACCTGCTCCTATTGCTTCGCCGGTCAGGGCAAATACAACGGCGAACAGGCGCTGATGTCCTTTGATACGGGCAAAGCGGCGCTGGACATGCTGGTGCGCGCATCCGGCAGCCGCCGCCACCTGGAGGTGGATTTCTTCGGCGGCGAGCCGCTGCTCAACTGGGATGTGGTCAAGCGCCTGGTGGCATATGGACGCTCGTTGGAAGGCAAGCACAATAAGCGCTTTCGCTTCACGCTGACCACCAACGGCATGCTGGTGGACGATGAGGTCATCGACTTTTGTAACCGCGAGATGCACAACGTGGTGCTCAGCCTGGATGGACGGCCCCAGGTGCATGACCGGTTCCGTGTGGACCACATGGGGCGCGGCAGTTATGAGCGCATTGTGCCAAAGTTTCAGGAGTTTGTGCGCCGCCGTGGGGATAAGGGGTACTACATTCGAGGTACCTTCACGCGCCATAATATGGATTTTGTGAACGACGTGCTGCATATGGCCGACCTGGGCTTTACGCAGCTGAGCATGGAACCCATGGTAGCCACACCCGGGGACCCGGAGGCGCTGCGGCCAGAGGATTTGCCCCAACTGTACCAACAGTATGAGCTGCTGGCGGCAGAGATGCTCAAACGCAGCAGGGCGGGCCGGGGTCTTGACTTCTATCATTACCTGATTGACCTGGAGCGCGGGCCTTGCCTGCACAAGCGGTTGAGCGGCTGCGGCTCGGGCACCGAGTACCTGGCCGTCACCCCGACGGGCGAGCTGTATCCCTGCCACCAGTTCATCGGTGATGCGGATTACCTGATGGGGGATGTGTGGACGGGTGTCACCCGGACGCAGCGGGCGGCAGAGTTTGCAGCCTGCAATCTGACCAGCAAACCCGATTGCGCCGATTGCTGGGCCAAGCTGTACTGCGCCGGTGGCTGCGCCGCCAATGCCTATCACACCACTGGCAACATCCTGGGCGTGGATAACATGGGGTGCGACTTGTTCCGCAAACGGCTGGAATGCGCCCTGATCCTCCAGGCGGCCCTTGCGCTGGACAAAGAAAATGCAGGAATGAACGAATAAACATTCATTTATTCTTGACAAAACATCGCCAACCGCTAAAATATGACGCGTTGGCGATTTTTGATTGCAGAATGTACACGCGGGAGGCCGATATGCCACTGACCATCTCATCGGTATGCAGGAACATCACCCCATCCACCACCTTGCGCCTGAACGCGCTGGTGAATGAAAAAAAACAGCAGGGCCTGGATGTCATCAGCCTGGCGGCAGGAGAGCCGGATTTTGCCACGCCGGCGCATATCTGCCAGGCGGGCAAGCGGGCGATCGATGAGGGGCGGACGAAGTATACAGCCGTCGCCGGTATCCCCGAGCTGCGCCGGGCGCTGAGCGAGTATCTCTTGTCCATGCGCGGCCTGCGCTATGATGCCAAGCAGACCATCATCGGCACGGGGGCCAAGCAGGTGCTGCTGGGGGCACTGCAGGCTATCCTGGAGCCGGGGGACGAGGTGCTGCTGCCCGCGCCATGCTGGCTAAGCTACCCCGAAATGGTGCGCATGGCGGGCGGTGTGCCGGTGGTTGTGCACACAACCATGGATCAAGGGTATGTGCCAAGCCGGGAACAGTTAAGCTGGGCGGTGACGCCCAAAACCCGCGCCATTATTCTCAACACCCCCAACAACCCCACCGGTGTGGTATGGGATGAAGCCGCGCTGCGCATGGTGGCTGAGGTTGCCCGCGCGCAGGACTTCTATATCATCAGCGATGAAATTTATGAGGATCTGGTATATGAGGGGGAGAAGCACATCCCCATCGCCTCGCTGAGCGATGATGCCTACGCGCGCACCATCACCATTTCCGGCTTCAGCAAGGCCTATGCCATGACGGGCTGGCGGCTGGGCTACGCGGCAGGCAGCAAGGCCGTGATAGAGGCCATGGAAGCCTACCAGAGCCATGCCACCGGCAACCCAAGCAGCGTGGCGCAATACGCCGCCCTGGCCGCCCTGACCGGGGACCAAGCCTGTGTGGAGGAAATGCGCCGGGCGTTTGAGTGGCGCTGTGCGGCGATGCTGGCGGTGTTGGATGCCATCCCCGGTGTGCGCTACGCCAAGCCGCACGGCGCGTTCTATGTGTTGGCTGATGTAAGCCGGTTGCTGGGCAAGCGCTTCCGGGGTGAGGTGATGGAAACCGATGGCCGCTTTGCCGAACTGCTGCTGGAGCACGCGTTGGTTTCCGCTGTACCGGGTGAGCCGTTTTTCGCGCCCGGCTGCCTGCGGTTCAGCTACGCCATCAATGAAGAACGCCTGGCCGAAGCCGGGCGTCGCATCAAAGCGTTTGTGCAGGAGTTGGTATAATTAATTGTCGGCCTGCCGCCGCTTGAGGTATACCTGCAGCACGGCGACATCCGCGGGCGATACGCCGGGGATACGGGATGCCTGTCCAAGCGATACCGGGCGCTGGCGCTGCAGCTTCTGCCGCGCCTCGATGCGCAGGGAGGGAATCAGCGCGTAGTCCAAATCCTGGGGCAGGCGCGCGCTCTCCATGGCGGCGCTTTGGCGCACCTGGGCTTCCTCCTTGCGCAGGTAGCCTTCATACTTTACGGTTATTTGCGCCTGCTCCCGCGCGGCGGGGCTGTAGGCCGCGTCATCGGGTATCAGGTCATCCAGCTTGACATCCGGCTGTTTCAGCCGGTCATAGAGGCCTTCATCGCGCAGCCGCTGAATCAGCGCCTGCGTTTCCTTTGCCTTGTTTTCCATGCGGCGCATGCGGGCATCATCGGCCAGACCGATGCGATGGCTGAGCGCAGTCAACCGCAGGTCGGCGTTATCCTGGCGCAGGTACAGCCGATGCTCTGCCCGGCTGGTCATCATCCGGTAGGGCTCGTCGGTGCCCTTGCTGGTCAGGTCGTCCATCATCACGCCGATGTACGCCTGGGCGCGGCCCAACACCAATGGCTCCTGATCCCGCAGCATCTGCACCGCGTTGATGCCGGCCAGCAGACCCTGGGCGGCAGCCTCCTCATAGCCTGAAGTGCCGTTAATCTGGCCCGCGAAGAACAGGCCGTGCACGCGTAAGGCGTTGGTGGCTGGGCTGATGTCCAGCGGGTCGATGCAGTCGTATTCGATGGCGTAGGCCAGGCGCGTCAGCCGGGCGCGCTCCAACCCCGGCACGGTGCGGTACATGGCCCACTGCACATCCTCCGGCAGGCTGGAGGACATGCCCTGCACATACCACTCCGGGTTATCCAGTCCTTCCGGCTCCAGAAACAGCTGATGCCTGTCCTTGTCGGCGAAGCGGTGCACCTTGTCCTCAATGGAAGGGCAGTAGCGCGCCCCGGTGCCCTCGATGGTGCCGGAGAACATGGGGGAGCGGTGCAGGTTTTGCCGGATGATGTCGTGGGTGTGCTCATTTGTCCAGGTGAGGTAGCAGACGGCCTTATTGTCCAGCCGCCTGTCCGTCATCAGGGAGAAGGGCACCACCGGCTCATCGCCGGGCTGCACCTGCATGCGGTCAAAATCAATGCTGCGCACATCCACGCGGGCGGGCGTGCCCGTCTTGAAGCGCCGCAGGGCAAAGCCCAGGTCCAGCAGGTTGCGCGACAGCGCGCTGGCTGCCTGCAAGCCCTGCGGCCCACACGCCCTGGCATATTCGCCGATGATGATACGGCTCTTGAGGTATACGCCGGTAGCCACGATGACGGCCTGCGCCTCAATGATATCGCCCGTGACCGTTTTGATGCCCGTCACTTGGCCCGCGCGGGTCAGAATCTCCATCGCCTCGGCCTGACGTATCTCCAGATGCTCCTGCGCAAACAGCGCGCGCATCATCCGCCGGTGATAGGCCTGCTTGTCCTCCTGCGCGCGCAAAGAGTGTACGGCCGGCCCCTTGGCGGTGTTGAGCATGCGGCCCTGCAGCAGGCAATCGTCCGCCGCCAGCGCCATTTCGCCGCCCAGGGCGTCCACCTCGCGCACCAGGTGCCCCTTGCCGGTGCCGCCGATGGAGGGGTTGCAGGGCATCAACGCGATGGCGTCAATGCTCAGCGTCAGCAAGACCGTGTCGCACCCAAGGCGCGCCGCGGCAAGCGCCGCCTCGCACCCGGCGTGCCCCGCGCCGATGACAATGACCTGTGGCATGCTGCCCCTCCTCCCTTAGCCCGGTGCGTTCTTAGAATCAAAAATCCCTTGAATGATCAAGGGATTGCTTGTGGTCGAGGTGACAGGATTTGAACCTGCGACCTTTTGGTCCCGAACCAAACGCGCTACCAAACTGCGCTACACCTCGATGGAGCCAATAAAGGGACTCGAACCCTTGACCTGCGGTTTACGAAACCGCTGCTCTACCAGCTGAGCTATATTGGCAGAGCTGATTAAATCAGCGAATGATAATATATCATACTTGCATCTGCCCGTCAATGCGAAAAAACTGCTTCCCGCAGGTCATGTGTAGATTGCAACTTTAATTGCCGCACCCTGACCATACACCTAAGCCGCCGAGTAAACTTGCTGAGCTGTCCTGTACGCCAGTAGCCTTCTGGGGTAGTTGTTCATCCAGTGTTCAATCCTGCGGATATCGCCATGAGTCAACTGGCCAATGTCTGTCCCTTTGGGAATAAAGCGCCGGATGAGTTTGTTCGCGTTTTCGTTGCTGCCACGCTCCCAGGCACTGTAGGGGTGCGCATAATAACAGGTTGTCCGTTTCTTTCCGGCCTGTAAGCAAGAGGCTTCTAACCCTTCACTGTCCAGAAACTCGCTGCCGTTATCCGTGGTCAGGCTTTTGAAGCGTTCAGCAAACTTCCCGCGGTGCCTCCGCTCGAGGCGGTCTATTGCTCTAATCACACTCTCCTGGCGCTTGTCTGGCAGCTTCATCAGAACTTCCTTTCTGCTGACCCTCTCCGTCATGACCAGAAGACAGGCTTTCCCGCTCCCTACTACCAGGTCCATTTCCCAATGCCCCTGCTCACGGCGCTCTTGCGCTGCCACCGGCCGATCCTCGATTCTCCTCCCGGTCTTGTTCTTGAGCCCAATCTTGTGCGTCCGCCGGTACCCTCGCTTCTTCTTGTTCCGTTTGATTGGCAGGTGTGCGTTGCTTAATCGCAGAAAGTCTCCCCTGTCTATCATATTGTAGACCGTCTTGGTACACAGGCTCACGTCAAAGTGCATGCCCTCATTTCGAATCTTCCCCAACGCCGCATCTGGTGAATAGCCTTCGTTTGCTATCTGCCTTTCCAAGTAGCTTGCCAGCTTGTGGTCATGCCCGATTTTCAGCCCGCGCCCCTTGTTTGAGGCGCGTTCCTGCTGCATTCGCTGCCCCGCGTCTGCTTTGTATACAGGCTGATCCACATAATCCGGCACCTCCGGATTCCGGCTGACATAGCGGTTCGTTCTGCGCTGGAGCACTGTCCCACGCTTGATTTCCCGCTGAATCGTCCGCCTGTCACGCCCCAGCAATCTCCCAATCTCGCTTGTTGTATGCCCTGCTTCCAGCATCCCCTCGATCTTGTACCGCTCCGCCTCGCTGATTTGACGCCATCTCTTGCGCTGTGTGCTATGATGGTCTGGGTTCATCCTTTCCCGCCTCCGTTGCTTTGATTTTCAGCAACTTCAGTGTAACTGGTCGCGGGCTCGGATGAACCTCTTTTCTATCCCCTGCGGCAATTCATTTTACAACTTACCTTTTTCCATAGGGCTTGAGAACGCTGCCGCGAATGCGCGTACTGTATGTGCTTGGTCGAATGTGCTATCATGGCCGCATGAGCAAGCAGATGCCAGGCAAATTGATTCACCCCTTCCCGCCGGTGTGGAATGATCATTCCCGTGTACTGATTCTAGGCAGCTTTCCCTCGGTGCTGTCGCGGCAAAACGCGTTTTATTACGGCAACACGCAGAACCGCTTTTGGCGTGTGCTGGGCGGTGTGTATGGGGCCCCTGTGCCCGACGATGTGCCGGGCAAACAGGCCTACCTGCTGCGCCACCGCATCGCACTGTGGGATGCGCTGGCCTCATGCGAAATCACCGGCTCCAGCGATGCCAGCATCAAGAATGCCGTGCCCAACAACCTCCATCAGGTGTTGGACCACGCGCCCATCCGCCGCATCCTCGCCAATGGTCAGCTGGCAGGCCGGGTGTGCCGCGAATACCTGGTGGACTTTGGCGGGCGCGACTTCATGGTGCTGCCCTCGACCAGCCCAGCCAATGCGGTGTGGAACCTGGAACGGCTGATCGACATATGGCGCGAAGCGCTGCTGGCAGAGTAACGGATTCGGACGCCATCTCATCATCTGCACCGGGTTTACTTTGCCCCGCGCGTGGTGATATGATGGGTCATCTTTGTAAAGGATTGTAACGCATGCGGCATGTTTTTGTGGTGAACCCGGATGCTGGGCGGGGCGACCCGCGCCGTGAGGTGGAGGACAGGCTGGCCTCGTACCGGGGTGATGATACGGTGGAGGTTCATGTCACCGCCAACGCGCAGGAAGCGGCAGGCTTTATCCGCGATACCCGGGCATCGGTGGTTGGCCCGATACGGTTCTACGCCTGTGGCGGGGACGGCACCCTCAACGCGGTGGTCAACGCGGCGTATGGGCTGCCCGATGTCGCGGTGGGGTGCTATCCCTGTGGCAGCGGCAATGACTATGTGAAGTATTATGGCGGCAAGGTTGCCTTTCTGGATTTGGCGCGGCAGTTTGCAGGCAGAGTTGTGCCCGTTGACCTGATGCAGGTGAACGGCCTGCTGGCCATCAACATGGTGCACTTTGGGCTTGATTCCACCGTGGCGCAGACCATGGAGCGGGTGCGCCGCTGGCCGCTGCTTGGCGGCAAAAATGCCTATTCGACCGGTGTGGTGTCCGCGCTGTTGCAGCCGCTGGGCCACAAGTGCACCGTGTGGGCGCAGGGCGAGCGCCTCAATGAGGACAAGCTGCTGCTGTGCACCATCGCCTGCGGGCAATACGTGGGCGGCAGCTACCGGGCGGCGCCCCTGAGTGACAATGCCGATGGCCTGCTGGATGTCTGCCTGGTCAAGCCCATGTCCCGCCTGCGCCTGCCGCCATTGATGGGTGCCTACAGGCAGGGGATTCACTTGGACGACCCGCGAATCCAAAGGGAGCTGGTCTATCGCCGTGCCACACAGGTGCGCATACAGCCCCAGGGCGACATGGTGCTGCTGCTGGATGGCGAGTTGCACCGGGTGGGGGAGACGGAGGTGCAGATTTTGCCTGCAACACTTCCCTTCGTTGTTCCTCAAGGCATATAAACAGAGCGTCCGGCACCTGACAAGAGGCGCCGGACTTCTTGAATGCTGAATTGTTTGTCAGTGGGGCCGAATGAGAATCAGCGGTGTCAATTCGTCCCCCTGACCGGAGGGGTTGTCGCGCAGGGCGTCCTGAATCTGCTCATCGCTCAGCGGAAAACCCTTGGATTTGGCCAGCTGGTCGCGCTGAATGTCGTTGGCGTCCATCAGCACCACGGGCATGCCCGTCTTGGCGTAGAGCTCGTCGCATAATTCCTGCGGGTTTTCCGGGTTGATGAGGGCGAGCTGCTTGTAGATATCAAAGCTGCTGCGGAAGTAGAAGCCGTCGATGCCGCCCACCCCCTTGCCGCATACGCGATAAAACACGCCTTTGACACCGAAGGGCTTGGTAACGGCGGATAGCGCCGCCGCCAGCAGCACGCGCGGCAGGCCCACCATGTCGATAACCAGCTGCATCTTATAGGGCTCGTGCATGCCAACGCCGGTGGTGTTGATGGCGGCAAATCGCCACAGCAGATTGGCCCAGAAGCCGGGCTTCACCTCATCGCGCGTCTTGACGCTCTCCACGCACATGGCCATCACCTTGGCGCCGAAGCTGAGCACATCGCCCTGCTGCCACAGCGGGCGCACATACCGCTCCACCAGCTCGGCCTGATCCTCGCCACGGTTAACAAAATGGGTCTGTATCGCGTATCGGCTGTAGACCTGGCCGTCGCTGCCGGTAACGTCCCCGCGGTCAAAATAGGTGATGCCGTGCTGCTCACGGCGCTGCTCTTCCAGGTTTCGTGAAGCGATGATGCCCATGCCGCCCTCCATGCCATACAATCTTGAGCCACTTTACATCAAGGGGCTGCGCCTGTCAATTTATACCAGCCTGCTCATGGAGGAAGCAAATGGGCATAAATGTGTTCGCATATGTGCAGCGAGCGCATTCCCAGCCGGCATGCGCTTGACGCCCCTGCCCGCTGCCTATAAAATGGTGATAGCCAGGCAGTGCGTTTTATCATTTATTTTTGTGGAGGGATTTTTATGGATTTATCCGGCCGGCTTTTTTTGGCAGTCATCGAGGAGGACAACACCCAACGCGTTTTATTTCGTGTGCGGCCCTTGCTGGGGGAGGATGGCCCCATCCAGCAAGAAGAGTTGGAAGCCTTTGGCGATGATGGTTATTTGCGCGTTGTACCCGACCGACATGAGCAGCACACTTTCAAAGAGCGCATGCGCGAACTGGGCACCCTGTGCCTGATTAACCTCAAGGATACGCCTCCGGGGCTGGACAAGGTACGCCCCAACAAGAACTATGCCCCCCTCAAAGGCGAGCGCAACCGTTTTGTGATTTATTCGGACGCTGTGAACAGTTTGAGCAGCCAGACCATGTATGAGGTGGTTGCCGATGGCCGCGCGGCCACTGCCGGTACTGCTGCGTATTATCTGCGCAAGGGCGGCCATATCCAGGGCCCCTACGATCAGGGCACCGGCGAACCGGTGGACGCGCTCAGCTGCATCGCCCCGGATAACAACCGGCTGTATGCCGTCTCCATGCCGGATGGGCGGGAGCGGCTTTTCTACTGGCCGCAAACGGCGCTGATCGAGATTTCCTACGAGGCAGAACAGGACGTGCCGCAAGCCGATGAGGCAGTGGAGGAGGCGTCTGCTTTGCCTCCGCAGGAACCAGCAGTTGAGGCACCGCAGCGCTCCGCGCGCATGAAGCGGGCGGTCGAGGCGCTGTCCCAGGCGGTGGACCGCGGTCTGCGCCGTCAACGGGTGGCAGAACCGACCGAGCAACCGGAACA
The DNA here is from genome assembly GCA_937874275.1 of uncultured Clostridia bacterium. GTDB lineage: Bacteria > Bacillota > Clostridia > Christensenellales > Aristaeellaceae > UBA1038. The sequence goes on from CALNAU010000006.1 coordinate 10,208, forward strand.
ATCGCCAGAAGTAGAACCTGAACAGGATTTCTCGCCCGAAGACGAAACACAAAAGCCAAGCCGTCCATACAACGCCTATGAAGAGGCGGTAGACAGGCTGCATGAGACATTGAGCCGTGCGGGCTACGCGCTGGAGCGAGATAGCGTGGCCAATTTGTTGCTGCACCTGCTGTTGTTTCCCGGTGTTGGGGTGACGGCCAGGTACTTGCCCGATGCCAGGCTGGCGGTACGCCTGATGAAACAGGCGTTGAGCGGCGCACAACCAAGTGGCGGCCAACAAGGATACGCGAAGGTGACCGCCGGGCAGGATGCTGCCCCCGCGCCCGTGCCCAATGATGACCCGGCCGCCTATTGGCCCGAAATTCATCTGAATGTTCGCGCGGGCTTTGACGGCGCATTGCCCGATGCGCCCGGTGCCGTTTTCGATGCTGGCCAACTCCGGGCGGAGATTTCCGCCGCCATGGCTAATGTGCCGCAAGAAGCCTTGACGCTGCTGGAGGATGCTGAGCGCACGCTGAGTGATGCTGGGCATCCCCTGCCCCTGACGCTCAAGCATGACCTGCTTCGTTACCTGCGCATCGCGCCAGCGCTGCTGCCTGGCGGCATCAATATGGCCATGGATTATGTGATGTGTTGCCAGGTGATTCCCTTCGCGCGCCGTCAGGGTGCGGATGTTTCGCTGCTGCGGCCGTTGTGTACAGATATGCCGCGGGCGCTTGCCCTTTTGTGAATACCTATGCCACTGCGACGGCGGCGGACGTAAAGGCGCTGCGGGCGTTAAAGACACGGGCAGAGCGCCAAAGCCAAGGCCGTTACTTGGCGGAAGGCGAACACCTCTGCGGTGAAGCCATCCGAGAGGCGCAGGCCATCAGTTTGATTGTACAATCAGGCAAGGAAACGCAATA
>CALNAU010000007.1 GCA_937874275.1 uncultured Clostridia bacterium
ATTTTGGATGGGGCGACCTCGAATGTAGACACGCGCACCGAATGCCCCCCGGGCCCCCCCACGGCATCCCCCTCCCCGCTTGGGCGGGGGCGGTCGGCCCCCGTTCGGCGGGGGCCTCTATTATTCCGGGGGGGCCGTTCTTGGGGGCGGGGCTCCGGGCGCTGTGTTGTCCCTGCCGTGGCCTGCGCGCCCTTCGGGCTCCTACTCCCTGGCCGCCCATCGGCAGGGCCTCGGGCGGCTGCCCCTCCCCGCCCTCGGGCGCGCCGCTGCTTGCTTCGCGCGCGGCCCGCCCTCTCGGGCCGTCTGGCGGCTGCTCTGCCGTGTCCCTCGCCTGCTGTCCCTGCCGCACCTACCGCTTGTGTTGCGCTCCCCGCCGCTGGTGCGGCGGCTTGTGTCGCGGCCCTCCGGCTGCGCCGTCTGGCCGCTATGCTGCCCACCCTCCCCCAGCGTGTCCGTGCCCTGCTTGCCGCGTCCCTGCTCTCTCGCGCCGTCTGGTGGTGGGGGTAGTGTCGCTTGTCCTGTCCGTCAGGTGGGGTACGCAGTTTGTGGGGCCTTCGGCCCTGCTCCACCGGGGCCGGGCCGGCCCCGCTCTGGTTCCTCCCTGCGGGAAGGATCAGCGCGGGGGCGGGCCCTTGCCCCTCCGGGGGCTGTCCCGCTTGTGGGGCCTTGCTTCGCGGGCTGGTGGGTGCCCGCCCGCCTCGCCCCGCCCTGCGGGACGGAAGCGAATGCGGCCCGGCGCCCACCGCCTCGCGTGCCCCTCGTAGCCATTCTTTGCCTGTTTCCCGCTCCTCGGTAGGCGGCGGGCGGTCAGATGTCCATCCCCCACCGTGCAGGCCATTTTAGGGCCGTTTTTGTGCCAAGTGGCGGCGCCGGGGCAGGGGCTCCGCTGGCCTGCGGGCCATCGTTGCGCGCACGGCGGCGCGGCTATGTAGGCCACGCCGCCGCGCGCGCTTCGCGCGTGCCCGCCACAGTCCCTCCAGCACACGCGCCCGGTGGCCGCATCCCGGCGCGCTTTGTCCCTCGCGCAATCTAACCATGTTCGTTCTGTCGCCATTCGCGGGCCATGGGCCCGCCATCCGTTGCCCCGCCTCGCTTCGCGGCCTTTCGCCCCTGCGCATTTCCGCGCTTGCTGGTGTACCCTGTGCGCCACTAATCGCCGCTTATGTGTACTTTCCCCCGCATTTACACGCAATCGCCGCTCACAGCGCATTGCTTATGCGTGTTTTTGTGCTATACTCCGGAGCAGGAGGGCTAACGATGGAACTATCAGTCATGCAATATGCCGATAAATACCGTGTGTCCCGCACGTGTGTCCGGGACATGATAGCCGATGGGCGGCTGTCTGCCTCTCGGACGAGTGGCAAGACCATGATACAAATCCCGCCCGGCCACAAACCGCCTCTGCGCTATAGTGGTAATCCTCGCTTTACCGACCCATCCTATCAGCGCGACCTCGCCCGCCGTCCCCGCCCCGGCAGGCGCAAACTGTAGGCGCGCCGCCTTCCTACCGCCCGCAAGGGCGGTTTTTTATGCCCTTCTTTTTCTCGTCAATTGTACGGATTAATTGCAAAGAAAAAATCATACCCGCTTGCAACCTATTGTCCCGCCTCACTTTCTGGCTACCCTCGTAACCAGGCACCATGCTTTCGCATCGCATCGATGTAGCATCTTTTTTTCTCGGTTGCCCGCGCCCGCGGCGCGCTGTTTGTGTTTTTGTGCGTCACATCGACAAACACAAAAATTTTGCCAATCGCTTGCACCGCCTGATGGGCCGCGTCCTCTGTCCCTCCAGCAGGGCCCGCCCCTCCATGCTAACCTATTGCGTCCTACTTCCGGGTGTGCTATGCTTGCCCACACAATAGAGGGCCGCCCACGTCCCCACGTGTTCGGCCCCCCTACGAGGATGCCATGCTACAGGCATCTGGCGGAGAGTTAGGGATTTGAACCCTAGTAGCGCTATTAACGCTAACACGATTTCCAATCGTGCGCCTTCGACCACTCAGCCAACTCTCCATGCTGTTGATGACCAGCGCAAAACAGAATATCACAAAACCCAATCTGCGTCAACGCTGGTTCTCCCGTATCTTTGATGCCAAATGATATGGGAACCATTTCTTGACAGGGTTATTGGAATCACTCATAATGACAGCCGTGAAAGGTGGTTTGCATGCAGCGTGTTTTTTCCGTCGAACCGGGCGGAATTGCGTACAGATACGGGGTTGAACCCGGCGATGAAATTGAATCCGTCAACGGCGAAAAGCTGATTGATGAAATTGACTACCAAGCCCTCACCTCGCGCAGGCGAGTTACTTTGTTGATTAGAAAACCCGATGGCACGCATAAAGAGGTAGATATCCTCAAACCAAGCCACGCACCCTTGGGGCTTCAGTTTGATAAGCCTTTGATCGGCGATCCGCGCTCGTGTGCCAATCACTGCATCTTTTGTTTCATCGATCAGATGCCGCCGGGCATGCGTGAAACCCTGTACGTGAAGGATGATGACTGGCGCATGTCGTTGATGATGGGCAACTATGTTACCCTCACCAATGTGTCGGATCGCGAATTCGAGCGAATCATCCGCCGAAAGGCCAGCCCCCTCTATATTTCCGTTCACGCGACGGATCCCGAAGTGCGCGTGGCCATGATGCGCCAGAAACTCGCGGTCAATCTGATGCCGCGGTTGCGCCGACTTAAGCAAGAGGAACTTACCTTTCACTGCCAAATCGTCCTTTGCCCAGGTGTAAATGACGGCACGGTGCTGGAACAAACGCTGCAAGACCTGCTCGACCTCTCCCCTGCCGCGGTATCAGCAGCGCTGGTTCCGGTAGGGCTAACCAAATTTCGCGAAGATTTGCCTCAAATCGCTCCGTATACAAAGGAGCAGGCGCAGCAGGTATTGGATATCGCGGTGCGTTTTCAAAAGATTGCGATGCAGAAAACAGGCAGCCGATTCGTGTTTCCCGCCGATGAGCTTCTCTGTATCGCGCAGGCAGACCTGCCCGACGCGGATTATTACGAGGGATACCCACAAATCGAGAATGGTGTTGGCATGATCCGCATGATGGAAGACCAATTGCGGGAAGCGGCAATGCTTACCCCCCATCAGTTTAAACCAGGCAGCGCCACACCAAGGATTGCGGTAGCCTGCGGTACATCCATATTCCCCTATATCACGCGCTGGACAAAAGAATTTGCCGCGGGTCGGCCGGTTACTGTACATCCCATTGAAAACAGTTTCTTTGGTGATACGGTTACGGTGTCTGGTCTCGTTGTCGGGCAGGATTTGGTTCGTCAGCTTCATGGCGTGCCGGCGGATTTGGTTCTGTTGCCCGACAGCATGTTAAGCCATGATGGAGAACACTTTCTGGATAATATGACCTTACCGGAAGTGGAGCGGGCTGTTGGCATCCCCTTGCGCACCATCCCGGTGACAGGGCAGGCGCTGTACGATGCGCTCAACGCACCTCACCTGTTGATGAAATCCCCGGACCATGAAAAGGAGTCCCAAGATGCTCACGTATAAGCCGTTGGTGGCAATCGTTGGCCGACCCAATGTAGGCAAGTCCACCTTTTTCAATAAGATTGCCGGTCACCGCATTGCCATTGTGGAAGATACCCCCGGGGTAACCAGGGACCGGATTTACGCGGATACCGAGTGGACGGGCCGCGCTTTCACCTTGATTGACACGGGCGGCATTGATACCCAGAGCGATGATGTCCTGCTCAGCCAAATGAGGCGTCAGGCGGAAATCGCCATTGAGACTGCCGATGTCATATGCTTTTTCACGGATGCGCGCACCGGCATGACCCATCAGGATGAGGAGATTGCCCTGATGCTGCGCCAGTCACAAAAACCGGTGCTATTGGTTGTGAACAAGGTGGATTTCCAAGGCCTGGAAAACAATGTATATGAGTACTATGCCCTTGGTTTGGGCGACCCCATCGCCATCTCCAGCACCAATATGCTGGGGCTGGGTGATTTGTTGGACGCGATTGTACACCTGCTGCCGCCGGAGCCCGAAAATGAGCAGGAAGAACAGCATGTCATTCAGCTGGCCATTGTGGGGCGCCCTAATGTCGGAAAAAGCAGCATCACCAACCGCCTGCTCGAACAGGAACGGGTGATGGTATCGGATATCCCGGGGACGACAAGGGATGCCATCGATACGCTGTACCAGCGCCATGACGGCAAACAATACAACATCATTGACACAGCGGGCATCCGCCGCAAGCGCGCTATTGAAGAGGCCAGCCTGGAGCGCTACAGTGTACTGCGCAGTTTTGCAGCAATTCGGCGCTGTGAAATTGCGCTTTTAGTGATTGATGCGCTGGATGGCGTAACAGAGCAGGACATGAAAATCGCCGGCATCATCAAGGATGAAGGCAAAGCACTGATTATTGTCGTCAACAAATGGGATGCGCTGGAGAAGCAAACGGGCACCTTGGAGACCTATCAGACGGAAGTGCTTGATGCGCTCAAGTTTGTAGATTTCGCACCGGTGCTGTTCGTCTCCGCGCTAACCGGCCAGCGGCTGCAAAACATATGGGACGCGGTGGATAATGTCTACGCGCAGGCAACCAAGCGCATCCCAACCGGCGCACTCAACGAGGTGATGGGCGACGCGCAAATGTCGCTGCAACCGCCGATGATTGGCGGCAGACGCCTGCGCATCTACTACGCCACCCAGCAGGGCGAACTGCCGCCCACCTTTATCCTTTTTGTGAATGATGGCCAGCTGATGCATTTCGCCTACGAACGTTACCTGGAGAACCAATTGCGCAAGGCCTTCGGATTCGAAGGTACGCCCCTGCGTCTAACACTTCGCGAGCGCACAAAGGAGATGAGTGAATGACAGCATTGAAGCTCCTCCTCAGCGCGGCCGTCGGTTACCTGCTTGGCTGCTTCTCCACAGGGCTGATGGTCTCGGGCAAATCCAAGGTGGATATCCGAAACCTGGGCAGCAAGAGCACGGGGGCCACCAATGTAACCCGCGTCATGGGGCTGCGTTCCGGGCTGATTACATTCCTGGGGGATGCTATTAAAGCCGCATTGGCCGTGTTGTTTGGGTTTTGGGTTGCCGGTCGGGATGGCGGCCTGATGGCAGGCCTGGCAGCCATTATTGGCCACAATTGGCCCGTGTTCTATGGCTTCAAGGGCGGGAAAGGCATCGCTTGTTCCGTAGCCGTGCTGCTACTCAACACCCCAATGGAGGGGGCAATCGCCTGCGTTCTGGCAGTGTTGGCCATCGCCATCACACGGTATGTATCCCTGGGCAGTTTAACGCTTCTGTTAGCGGCAGCGGTTATGCTGCCATTCACGAGAGGTCTATGGCCATATGGGATTTGGGCCATTATCCTGTTTATCATTGCTACCTATCGTCATCGCAGCAACATCAAACGATTGCTCAAGGGCGAGGAAAGCAAGTTTACCGGCGGAAATCAGGCGAATGTGTAATCACGCTTTATCCAATTCCTGAATCCACTGCAGAATCGAAAAATGCGCAAGCGAAGCCACCGTATGCGTGGCTTTTTTGCTGCTGGCGGCAGCCCCCACCCCCAGGACCCGCATGCCAGCCGCCAGAGCCGCTTCCACGCCCGCCTCTGCGTCTTCCACCACAAGGCACTGTTCAGGTGTTTGGCCCAAGCGGTTCATGGCTACAAGAAACACCTCGGGATCCGGCTTGCTGTGCGTGATATCATTGCCGTCTGCCACAGCATCGAAATAGCCGCTGAGCCCGATGCGACTCAAAATCTCTCCGGTGTTCCTGCTGGATGAGCCGACCGCAACCCGGATGCCCGCGGCTTTCAGCTCCGCTAAGTTGCTCATTGCACCCGGCAGCATGTCCGCAGGCGTGAGGCGTTGAATCAACTGCACATACAGGTTGTTCTTTCGTTTTGCGAGTTCTTTTTTGGTTGCAGGTTCGTATTGTCTTTCCGCCTTCTCAAGGATAATATCCAGGCTTGCCATGCGGCTGATACCGCGCAGGCTTTCATTCACGGCGCGATCAAACGGAATTTCCTCTTCTCGGGCCAACCGCTTCCAGGCCTGATAGTGTTGCTCATCCGTTGATACCAGAACCCCATCCAAATCAAAGATGACTGCTTCAATCATGCTTTTCCTCCTGTAGTCTTTTGACCAGTAACCGCATTTCTTCCAGAGCCAGATGGTATGTGATATCCGCGCCCGGCAGCAACGGGGCATCTTCCTTTATAAGCACATTGCCCGGCGCTGTATCATCATATACGCCATCACAACGCAGAGACATCAGTACAATACTTGCGTCTTTGAATGTGCGCGCAATCGGAATGGGATGGTCATATTTCAATTGATTCCGTCTCGCCTCTACATCCTTCTCTGTAAGACCATCAAGCGAGCGAAAGAAACGAACGGATGGTTTCAGGACTTCGCTTCTGCTGTCATATAGGGTATTGGATAAGGTTAGTGTACCGTCATGGATATGCAGGGAGACCTCTCCAATGATATGCATGCCATTGGCAATGATCGGGTATCGCTGCACCCCTTCGCGTGTCAGGTCAACCGGGGTTAGCATGTACCATTTGTCGCTCTGCCCGGGCAACAATTCGCGCAGGGGCAAACCAAAGGAGCAAAAGCTGACCGCAAATCTGCTCTTCTGCAGGGTAAAGCTGCGCCGCTGCAGCATCACGCCACATCGGCGGCAAAGCTTGACCTGCTCCCCCGCCTCAAACAGTTTGGCGGCCTTGCTCACGGTCCATTTTGCGGCCCGGTGCTTCAGCGGCTTTGTTTCTCTGGTCTGGCGCTCCACGCCGCAATGCTTGCATACCCTCTCCTGCACACCGGGCACATCGCATGCCGCAGGTGTCGTTGTAGTCCAGCGGCCAAAGACATGCTTCCGTATTGGGATGATACCTTCCTGTCGATCACCACAACGGCGGCAGTAGCGCTCCCGCGCGCCCTCTTCAAAGCAAGTAGCAGGGGTAACAATCTGCCAGGCCGCGTAATAATGAGCTCGCGCCGTGACAGATCTGCTTTCAGTATATTCGCTGCATAGGATGCAAGTTTTTGTTTGCAGACCACCTTGGGCACAATCTGCATAGACAGCCGTCGCCCAGCGTCCCATACGGTGCTGCAATATGGGCAGTTCTCGCTCCAATTGATATCCGCACAGGCGACAAATTCGAACATTCAGCCCGGATGTCGAGCAACTGGCTTCCTGCAGCATCACAGGCGCATCATATACATGAAACAGCGCGGGGATGTCCTTCGACTCCAGATTATGGCAATCCGCGCATGTCCTGGTCTGTGTCCCCACGACATCGCATGTGGCTGCTTGGATGGTTGTCCAGCCACCATACCGATGCGCGAGGCGCGTTATTCCTTCCTGTTGGATGCCCTGACATAACTCGCATTGATGCTGCCTTAGCCCGGCATGTTCGCAGCTTGCCAGAGAAATAGTTTCCCATGGTTTCCACCGATGTGAGCGCGCAGGGAGGGCGCGGCTTTGCATATACCCACATTCTATACAACTGCGCGCCTCTTTTCCTTCATGTTCACAGGTCGCGGTGACAACGCCTTCCCAGCCCCCATACATATGAGCGGAAGGTACAACGGCTTCGCGCAGCATGTCTCCGCAGTGCAAACAGGTTTGCGTGCGTTCTCCCTGTTGGCTGCATGTTTCCTCTGCTGTTATCACCCACGCGCCATACTGGTGCCAGCGCCTGGGGATTGTTCGCATAAACTCCTGCCCGCATTGAAGGCAGGAAGCCGCTTCCTGGCCCACTTGTGTACATGTTGGCTCCGAAGTTGTCTGATAATCCCCCAGTTTATGGGTACCGGGCGGAATCCGCTGTATCTGAGAGAAGGGACATTCCGTGCATACGCGTGTTCGCGTCCGCTCCAACTCGCAGGAGACGAATTCATCCTCTACCCAACCACCGTAAGCATGCGGCTCCTCTCGCACGATTTCTGTCAGACGTTTGCCACAATCTATACATGTTTGAACCACCAGCCCCCGAGATGTGCATGTTGGCTCCACTTCGATAACCCTCGCGCCATAGTGATGCCAATCCAACTGAAGCAGTTGTGTTTCTTCGATATCACAAAAGTTGCATACCCTAACCTTGATTCCCTGTACCGTACAAGTGGAATCCGAAAGATATACCCAATCATCCCATTGATGGTCGCCCGCTTCCGTATTTCTTGTTTCTAATGCTTCACATAGTGGATCCGTGCAGTGCCGCGCTACTTCTCCGCCTTGCACGCAGCTATAACCCGATGGCGCTAACCAGTCTCCATAGATATGGCGCAGTTTAGGGAGTGTTTCCGAGTATGCTGCCTTTTTGCATAGCTGACACAAATACGTGCGTGTGCCCTCTTGGTAACAGGTTGCCTCCCTCGTTAACTGCGCAGAGCCATAAAGATGCGTGTTGCTGAGCGGAACAGTTTCCCGCCATTCCTCAAAACACCGTTGACATGAGCGTTCCTTCAAACCCGTTGTTACACAGGTGGCGAACTTCGTTTCCAGCCACATTGTGTAATCATGACCCAGCGCTTCGATGGGAATTTCATGAATATAATCACAGTTAAGACAACGCTTTACCTCCGAACCCGGCTCATTGCATGTTGGCGATGTCACAATGGGGGCATCATATGCATGAGGCTTTGCCTCAATTTTTTCTGATTGCGTTTCTCCACAATTCGCGCATATTCGCCTTCTAACACGCTCATCCGTGCATACCCCTGGCGACATCACCCAATCGCCGAAAGCGTGCCCTGTTGACTGTATTCTGGTCTCCTCAAACGCACCACAATCCTGGCAAGTCCGCAACTGTATGCCATCCGTCGTGCAAGTTAGGATAGAAACCTCCTCCCACGCCGAATAGGCATGGGACAACCTATCAGAATAAACTGTATTCTCCATTTCGCAAGCAGCACATGCGTACCGTTCCCATCCACCGGCTCGGCAGGTAGCCGCAACCGTTTCCAGCGCTTCACCATAGTCATGACCGGTGGCGGGAATAAACTCCGTGTCCTCCTCACCGCCTATGGAACAGAAACGGATACGCACACCGCCCTCTGTGCAGGTCGGGCTTGGATTATACGCCCACTCGCTATATTCGTGGGGTATGATTGGTATTTCAGCTGTGTCCAGCATCTGGCTGCAGTTGGCACATGTAAGATGCTTCACACCAGCCGCCTGACAAGTTGCGGATATTATCGTTACCCATTCGCCATTAACATGGGGCTGCAGCGGGATGGTCTCCTCTTGTGTTTCACCACCAACCACACATACGCGTTGTTGCCGCCCTTCGCTTGCGCAGGTTGCTTCCTGCACAATGTCCCATTCACCATAGGCATGAGCCTTAACTGGCAGAACCTCTGCTTGCCCTGCACCATTGCAAATACTGCAAACCTGTACTTTGCTTCCCTCACTGGTACAGGTTGCCGGTGTCTCTATCCACTGGTCGTACTGATGCCCCGGCGAATGGATAGTCACCTGTCTTTCTTCATTGCAACCCTGGCATCGCTGAAGCATGACCCCGTCTGTAGTGCAGGTTGCTACAGTCAATGGGGTTACATCGACAAAATCATGTTGATGGCTGGAGGGAGTTTGAACGCTACTTGATAATGAAAATGCTGCGTCTGAGTTGTCTTGAAACACAACAATTGCCTGGGTAATGGTAAAGCGTTGTGCCTCATGAACCCCGGCATCTACCGAGCATTCCAGACTAAAACTCGGACCCGGGAATGGCGTCGCAGACGAAAAAACAATCTGCGAATACACCGATGAGTGCGCCCCGGCGCTTGATTTGCTTATAGACAAATGTGCCGACTTGGTATATACAAGCTTAAGCATGTACATGGGTTGATCGCTTGTTACGGACACATGGATGCGTAAGGGGGCACCCGGTTGGTATTCAGCGGTCACGCCGGAAAGGCTGACGGACACAGAAACGCCAGACCCATTTGCAGCTATTGGCGCAAATGAGCCCAGTATTAACATGAAGGATACGATAATTAACAGGAGTTTTCTCACGACGCCTCCCGATGATATCTAATTATATATCAGTCAGAACCGGTTATTTGGTGCCGAACAACCGATCCCCCGCATCCCCTAATCCGGGCAGGATATAGCCGTGATCGTTCAGCCGTTCATCCATGGCCGCCACGAATATATCCACATCGGGATGGTCTTTTCTGATTCTCTCCACTCCTTCAGGAGCAGCGATAAGATTGACCAGTTTGATGTTGTTACAGCCGCGCATTTTGAGGAAGCTGATGGCAGCAGAAGCGCTTCCACCCGTTGCCAGCATGGGGTCAAGCACCAGAAGCAACCGATGCTCGGAATCGGCGGGCAGTTTGCAATAATATTCGACCGGCTGGAGGGTATCCGGGTCACGATACAGCCCAATATGCCCTATCTTCGCATTGGGCACCAGGCTCATGATGCCATTCACCATACCCAGGCCGGCGCGCAAAATGGGCACAACGCCAATGGGGATACCGGACAAGGTGCGCGTTCTCATCAGGGTCAGAGGGGTCTCCACCTCGGTGACTTCTGTGGGCAGGTCTCGTGTAACCTCGTACACCATCAGCATGGAGATTTCATCCAGCAACTCCCGGAACTCCTTGGTTCCGGTATTTTTGTCACGCATGATGCTCAATTTGTGCTGAATCAGGGGATGATTGAGAACATGTACCTTGTCGTTCATCTTCACTCTCTCACTTTCTCTATGCTCATGGTGTATGCCAAATGTAAACCCTGTGAATTATACAGGCACAAGGCGCTGTGTGCAAGCGCCGGGCTACGTGGTTGCCTGCCTGTAATCCGCGGCTTCCTGCAGCATGTGCTGCGCGTGTGTAAGGCTGGTTGCGCTGTCCTTGCTGTAGCCGCTGATAATCCGGGATACCTCTTTTACCCGATTATCCTGTGCTAACTGGCGTACAGCGGTGATGGTTCTGCCCGCTTGCTCGCCTTTCTCCACCAGGAAATGTGTCGATGCCATGGCCGCTATCTGCTGTAGATGCGTTACGCACAATACCTGACGGTACCGGGCGATGGACCACAATTTCTGTGCCACCACCTGCGCGGTTCTGCCTGATATACCTGTGTCTATTTCATCAAATATCATGGTGGGAATCACGTTATGCTCCGCCGCGATGGACTTGAGCGCCAACATCAGTCGCGACACCTCGCCGCCTGAAGCGATTTTTGTCAAGGGTTTGGCTTCCTCTCCACGGTTGGGGGCCAACAGCATGGTGATTTGATCCATCCCTTCCGAGGATGCCTCCCCTTTGATTGCCTCTACCTGCACAACGAATGCCGTGCCGGCCATGTTCAGCTCGCCCAGTTCCTGCTCCATGCGCTCAGACAATGCAGCAGCCAGCCGACGCCGGGATGCGGACAGCTGTTTTGCCGCTGCCTCATATGCCACGGTCGATTTGTCCAGGTCAGATTGTAAACGAATCAGCACGTCGTCCAGCGACTCAAGTTGCGAAAGCTCTTCCTGTATACGATGCAGTTCCGCTGGCAGTTCATCTGCGGGCATACCGTACTTCCGGCTCAATCGTTTTAGCTTGTCCAGCCGTTCCGCTGCCTGTTGCAGGGCACCTTCATCTGCCTCCAACGCTTCCATGGCTGCGCGCAACTCCAGGCCAATGTCCTCCACTTCATAAAACATGGATTCAATCCGTGCGCGTAAAGCCTCATATGCATCATCCAGGGCGGAGATATCTGCCATGGCTGTCTTGGCATTGCGCAACAATGCCAAAGCCGCGCCATCATCATGTGGGGCATCATACACTGCGCCATAGGCATTCTGAAGCGCCCGGCTGATTCTATCGGCGTTTCGCAGTTGGTCCAGCTTGCGTTTGAGGTTGTCCTCTTCCCCGGCTTCCGGCTTTACATCCGTGATGTCCTTGCGCCGGATTTCGAGCAGCTGCTGCCGCTCTTGCCGCTGCGCCTGCTGCCGCTGCGCCTGCTGATACCCCCGTCGCGCGCTCGCAAATGCTTCATATGCCTCACAAACTTGCCGGAGTAACCGCTGATGTTCATCATCACCGAAGTCATCTAAAAAGCGTAAATGGTTACGCTCGTCCAGCAGGGACTGATGCTCATGTTGACCGTGAATATCCAGCAAGCGGGAGGAGATATCCTTCAGCATCGAAACGTTGACCGCGATGCCATTGATGCGGCAAACGCTGCGGCCGGACTGGCTCAGCTCCCGCGACAGCGTCACCAGACCGTCCTCCGCCTCCATTTGGGCATCCGCCAAAAAAACAAGGGCACTTTGATTTTCTTGTACATCAAAAACGCCCTCAACATAGGCCTTCGCGCTGCCCGCGCGAATCATATCCCTGTCAGCACGACCCCCAAGCAAAAAGCCCACGGCATCCACAATGATGGATTTACCAGCACCGGTCTCGCCTGTCATCACGTTTAACCCGTCCTGAAACGTGAGTTCCAACTCGTCCACCAGCGCTACGCTGCGGATAATCAGCTGTTTGAGCATGTTGTGTCCGCCGACCGCCTCTTACTTGATAATATCGTGAAATTTCTCAACAATCATGGGCGCATCCTCTTCACTGCGCACAACCACCATGATGGTGTTATCGCCCGACAGCGTGCCCAAGATTTCCGGCCAGCGCATGCTGTCGATGGCCTCGCCGGCTACATTGGCACTGCCAGCCAGCGTCTTGATGACAACGATGTTGCCGGAATAGTTGATGGAAATCACCGAGTCCACAAACATACGCACAAAGCGCTCTGAGATACCATGCTCTGCCTGATCCGCCGTGGCATACTTGTAGCCGCCGGCCGGAGAAAGCACCTTAAGCAGACGCAGCTCCTTAATATCACGGGAAACGGTCGCCTGCGTAACGGCAAAGCCCCTTTCCTTGAGCTTGGCTGCGAGCTCCTCCTGGGTTTTCATGTCAAACTGTTCCACCAGGCTTAGAATGGCTGTCTGTCGGGCACTTTTCATGTTGCTCCCTCCTGCTCTTCTTCTATTTGCCGCTCCATTCCGCCTGTTTCAGTCGCAGGCGGGTAAAAAAGTGCTGCGGTTCAAATCGGATGAATTGGGCGCTGTAGGTCGCCCGTTGCACATAGACCTCTGTGATGCCTTGCATCTCGATGATGTGCTGCCCATCAAAGATAACCTGCTGCGTTCGCCCCGGCAAGGACTCACATCGCAGCCTGATTCGAACTTCCTCATCAAAGACGATGGGCAGTTGCTGTGCTTTGTGCGTACAAATGGGCAGCATGATGATGTTGCGCAACCCCGGATGAAGCACCGGCCCTCCGGCTGACAAACAGTACCCGGTCGATCCGGTCGCGGTGCATACGATGATACCGTCCCCATGCGTGGCGTATACCAATTCGTCATTGGCATACGCATCGACCGATATGCTCGATGGATTGCCGCCCCGGCATAACACCACATCATTCATGACCAGGAAGGTTTCATCAACCCCCTGTACACGCGCGCTGAGCATGTTGCGCTTTTCCAGTGTATACTGCCGGCTGCGCAGGCGCTCTATCGCCTGCGCGATATCCGTCCTATCCGTTTCCAACAGGAAGCCTACCCGGCCCATGTTGATGCCCAGCACGGGGATATTCATTCGGGCAGCTGTCGGCAATGTACGCAACAGGGTGCCATCACCGCCAAAGGATATGATAGCCTTTGTATTGTCATGCGACAGCTGGTTTAGGTCTCCGTCATCGCCCAAATGCAGTATATCATGCAGCCAACGATCCAGTACAACCCGCTCGCCCGCATCCAATAGCAGCTCCGCTACCTCCTGGGCAGCGCGGATTGTCTCTGGTTTCTGGGGATTGGCAAATAAAAAATACACGCCTTTCCTCCCAGCTTTCGTTTCATTGGAATACATAATACCACAATTTGCATGAAATTTCCATTCATGCATGACGATATGTCAAAATTATGGCAGGTTACTGAGCGGGGCGAGTCTTTACACCGCGCCAGCGCTGCTCCTGACGCGCCGGATAGGTGCTCTTGGCCACCATTTTCTCCTCAACCTGTTGCCCGTTGATGAATTTTTGCAGATAGGTCTCCACAACCTGACCCTCTTTGGCCGCCTGCTTGAGTTCCTCTTCGTCCTTGTAGATGACATGCAAAGCGTCCTTGTCATCCACATAGCGGATGTCAGTCGGTGGGGGCAGCACCTGACGCTGTATCGCTGACAGCTTGTACTGGACGCCCTCGCCGAGCGGTTCGCCATAGATGCGAATCTCGGTAATCAGCTGACGGGAACTGCCGCCTGCCTTTACACGCGCCGCGATATACAGGTCATGACTGGTGGAATTCTTAAATTTGAAGTCGATTTGACGTCCGCCATAATAATATACAGTTGCATCCAGCCCCGGATCGGTATAGCCAACGGGCTCGCCATGCGCGCTACGGTCCACAATGGTCAGGTTCGCCAGCAGCGCCGCCTGGAATATGGTGGTACTGCTCTGGCATACGCCGCCACCAATACCTGTCACCAACGTGCCGGAAACCTGTTCCAGTGCGTCAAAATAACCGTTCTCATGTGTGCGCCTGCCGGCGGTTTTGTTAAAGCTGAATACCTCGCCCGGCTTCAAAATCATGTTGTTGATTTTGCCAAGGGACACGCGGATATTCATGTTGCGGTTCTCTTCCGAGCGGGAGGAAATGGCCGTCTGTGCCGTGCTGCGCAGCACCATGTTCTCGCGCAGCATGGCCTCGGTCACGCTGGGCATAATAACTTCCGGTGTCAACTCATAATCACCGGATATCCCCTGGGAAGCCTGCGCCAGAATTTGCTCCTTGGCCTGCTGGACATTCAATGCGTACCCAGGTATCTCCCGCTGGATGATAAAAGGGTCCGGGTTATCCGCCACAAATTGAATCAGCTTTGCGTCGGTAGGCGTAGATTGCCCGCCGATATCCCGGGCAATTTCCTGCAGCAGCTGGTCCAAGCGAATATCGCTGATTTCACTGCGCGTGGTGCTTGCGGAAAATGGTGTCTCTCGCAGCCGTTCAATGGCCGCCTTTTTTTGATAAGCATCGCCTGTGTGTGTCAAATCCCAGGCTTCACGCAACTGTTGGTTCAGCTGTTCCGTGTTGACCGTGATTCCCAATGTGGGGTAGTTCACCGTGGTATATGTATGGCCCCTGTAGGTGAGGTTGAGGGTCCAACTGTTGACCCGGCTCTGATGCTGTTGATACAGCGTGTCATATGCCTGTTGAGCCGTCATGCCCGCCAAGTTGATGCCATCGATGCTAATGTTATCGGCAAATACATGCTCATATGGCGCTACTTCATCCGCCACCTGCCGATCGCGCAAAGCCTTGATACCAAACCAGGCCAATAACGCGACGGCTACAACAATCAGTAGCCAAGGCAATAGCCGAACAGCCCCCCCCTTGCCCCGAGGTGGGGGCGGTGGTGGGGTGCGGTAGGTGGGGCTTTGGTAGCCTCTTTGTTGCATCAGTCGTTACCTCGTCAACCTGTGGTCTGTGTGGCACAATCCAATAGGGCTTGTGCGTCCTGTGTGGCATTGTTCCACTGCGTGAGCATGTGGCCAACCTCTCCATGCAATTCGTCCGGAAGGCCGTGAAAATCGCTGCCGCCGGTGACCAATAAGCCTCGGTTACGCGCTGCCTTTTCCCAGTAGCGGCATGCCTCCTGCGTATGGGTCGGGTGAAATGCCTCAATGCCCATCAATCCTGCGTTCACCCATCCATCCAGCAGAGTGTTCAACATATCCAGCGGCTTGCGTATCAGCCCAGGGTGAGCCAGCACCGGAACCGCCCGCATCCTGCGAAGAATGGAAATCGCCTGCTCAATCGGCACATGCAGCCTTGGGATATACGCGGGTTTCCCTACGCCCAGGTAGCGGCCAAATGCGTCCTGTACACTTTGGACATAGCCAAGGCGCGTCATGGCGTGTGCCAGCAGAGGCCGTGAAAACATGGTTCCATCAGGTATCTGTAAATCCTCGTGCGTAACGGGCATGCCCATCTCGCCCAAGCGACGCAGAAACTTTGGTTCCCGCTCAGCACGATCATGGCGAATCGCCGCCAGTAAGTCATCCAACCCCGCATTCCCTTTTTGCACGAAATACCCCAGCAGATGTATCTCTTCCTCCCCCTGGGTGGTGATTTCAATACCGGGAATCAAACGGATGCCCGCTTCCCGAGCGGCAATGGATGCGTCTTCCAGGCCATTCAGGGTATCATGGTCAGTTACCGCCATCAGGTTAACGCCCTGGGCTTTGGTACGCATCACCAATTCACGCGGTGAAAGCAAACCATCGGATGCGATGGTATGCATATGCAGGTCAGGCATCCAAGTACGGTTGGCATCGAACGTGGGGGCAAAAGTCATGTTACGCAAGCGTGCCGGCGGGTTCGGGCTCCGCGGAGGCCTCCGCGTCCTGGTTCATGAAGGCGAGGAACTCCTCACGCGTGACAGTTTCCTTTTCGACAAGCAAGTCGGCCA
>CALNAU010000008.1 GCA_937874275.1 uncultured Clostridia bacterium
TCATTCTTGCCCTGGGTGGGCGCATCCCACACGTAGTTTACCTTGATGCCTTCCTTGCCGAGCTCTTCAACCGCGGCCTTGGCGCCCGCGTCCACGTTGACCCAGTGCTGGTCCATCAGGTCCATGGTAATCAGATAGACGGTGAATTCTTCGGCCAATGCGGCCACGCCGGTCAGCGCCAGCGCCAGCGTCAGGAACAGTGCAACGAGTTTCTTCATGGGTGAGGTACCTCCTTCAATATGTGGGTCGAATCTATCAAAACGCCCGTGCGTTTAGATTTTTTTGGAGAACATCGCGCGGATGCGCGCCTTGTTGAAAGTGCCCGAGCGCACCAGCACGTCGATGAGCACCGATAGTACAACAATTATACCCACCACGATGTTGCGCCAAGCCACCGGCGCGCCCACCAGGCTTAAACCGTTGTACATGGCGCCCCACACGCTGGCGCCCATCACCGTGCCCAGCAAGATACCCTGGCCGCCCAAGGTGGAGATGCCGCCGATGACCGAGGCGGCCACCGCGAACAACTCATACCCCGTGCCGGCGTCCATGGCGCCCATGCCGGCCTGTGCGCACGTAATCAACCCCACCACGCCCGCGCAGAACGCGCTGATGAGGTAGGCTTTGATGGTGGTCAGGTTCACATTGACACCCGACAGCTTGGATGCCTCCACATTGCTGCCGATGGCGTATACATGCCGGCCCGTGCGCGTGCGCGAGAGCAGGAAGTTGAAAATCAGCCAGATCACCAGCGCAATCCAGAAGGTGTTGTAGATGCCCAGCGTGCGCCCATAGTACAGGAAATCGCGCCAGCCCTCGGCCCCGCGGCCGATGGCATCGGTGTTCATGTTGCCGTTGACCAGCTGCGCTACGCCGCGGGCGATGGTCATGGTGCCCAGCGTGCCGATAAAGGGCGGCAGCTTGCACGCGGAGACCAGGAAGCCGTTGAGCAGCCCCGTCAGCAGGCAGGGCACCATGGTGACAAGCGTGGCCACCCAGGGGTCCATGCCCCGGGTCATCAGCGTGGCCGATATCATGGTGCTCATGCCGATGACTGAGCCGATGGACAGGTCGATGTTGCCGGTAATCAGCACATACCCCTGCCCGATGCCGATGATGAGGTATGGCGCTATCTGGCGCAGCAGGTTGGCTACATTGCGCTGGGACAGGAAGTTGGGGTTGATGAGGTAAAACACCAGGCACAGCACAATGAGGCCAAAGAATACCGTGATGACCTGGCCCATGCCCCGCACGGCAAACAGCCGCTGAAACCAATTGCGTTTTTTTACAGTGTCCGTCATGGTCTGTGTCCTTTCACGAAGCGGCTGTGTCCAGCTTGTAGTCAAAGCGGGTGGCGTATTCCAGTATCTTCTCCTGGGTGGCCTCCTCGCGCATCAGTTCGCCGGTGACGCGCCCGTCGCACATCACCACAATGCGGTCGGCGATGCCCAGCACCTCGGGCATTTCGGATGAGATGAACATCACGCCGATGCCCTGCTGCTTAAGCTGGTTCATCAGATGATATATCTCCACCTTGGCGGCCACGTCGATGCCGCGGGTAGGCTCATCAAAAATCACCACGCGGGAGTTGCGCGCCAGCCACTTGCCCACCACCACCTTTTGCTGGTTGCCGCCCGACAGGCTGGCCGCATCCACATGCGGGCCGGGCAGGCGGATGGACAGGTTGCTGATGGCCTTCTTGACCATGTCGGCCACCTGACGCACGCGCACCACACCAGCCGGGGTGGATACGATGTCCAGGTTGGGCAATTCCACATTGCTGGTGACGCTCAGCTTGACACACAGGCCGTCGCGCTTGCGGTCCTCAGGCACCAGCACCACACCCTGCCTGATGGCGTCCATGGGCTTGTTGATGCGTATCTCCCGGCCGTCCAGTACCAGGCGACCAGAATCCTTGGGGTCCACCCCCACGATGGCGCGGGTGGTCTCGGTGCGGCCGGCGCCCACCAGGCCCGCGATGCCCAATATCTCCCCCTCGTAGAGGGTGAGCGATACGTCGCGCACCAGGCGCCCGGCATTGAGGCCGTGTACCTCAAAAATCGGCTTGCCGCGCACGCTCTCCACCCGGGGGAACTTCTCCTTGATGTCGCGCCCCACCATCAGGCTGATGATTTCGGGCAGACTGGTATCCTGCCACTCCATGGTGCGGATGTGCTTGCCATCGCGCAGGACGGTGACCCGGTCCACAATATGCTGCAACTCTTCCAGCCGGTGGCTGATGTAGATGATGCCGCGGCCCTCGTCGCGCAACTGGCGGATAATCTGGAATAAATCCTGTATCTCGCGCGCCGTCAGGGCGCTGGTGGGTTCATCCATAATCAGCACCCGCGCGTCGGTGGACAGCGCGCGGGCAATCTCCACCATCTGGCGCTTGGATAGCTGCAGGTTGCCCACCACATCCGTCGGGCGGATGTCTATGCGCAGCCGCTCCAGCACCTGGGCGGCCGCCTGGTTCATAGATTTGTTGTCCAGCCTGCCGTCCTTCATGCGCAGCTCGCGGCCCAGGAAAATGTTCTCCGCCACCGTCAGGTGCTGGCACATGTTCAATTCCTGGTGGATGATGGTGATGCCCAGCTCCTGCGCCTTGCGCGGGGTGAGACCAACCTCCACTTCCTTGCCAAAGACGGTCACTTGGCCCTCATCGCGCTGATATACGCCGCTGAGAATCTTCATCAGCGTGGACTTGCCCGCGCCGTTTTCACCCAGCAGCGCCATGACCTCGCCCGCGCGCAGGTCAAAATCCACCCCATCCAGCGCTTTCACGCCGGGGAAGCTCTTGCTGACGCCCTGCATGCGTACGATGATTTCATTGGCTGCGCGATTTATGGTCATGAACACCATCCTTGCCTTCAAAACTCCTGCTGTCCTGCGGTATTTGGCCAGATATGCTCCATTTGAGCACATTATAGCAGTGCGATGGCGGCAAAGCAAGGCGATGCTCTGCCGCCACCATACCAACCTGGCTATGTCAGCTGTTAATGCTATGTATCCTGTCGATAATTCGCTGGTCGCGGTACTCCACCTCGGCCACCACGCGGCCCTGGGGGCGCACGAGGGCGGGTTTGCCCGTGACGCGCTCGGCCATGTTCTTCAGCTCCTCGATGTCAAACACCGGCAGGCCGCCCTGCTTGAGGCTGTCGCGCAGCTCGGGACGCGCGGGGTTGACCGCGACACCTCGCTGGGTGACCAGCACATCCACGGTATCGCCTGGGGTGGTGACGCACAGCACCTTGTCCACCACAATGGGCAGGCGCGCGCGGAACAGCGGCGCCACAATCATGCTCAGCTTGGCGCCGGCAGCGGTATCGCTGTGGCCGCCTGAGCCGCCCATGATGACGCCGTTGGAATCGGTATGCACGTTGACATTAAAGCCGGTATCAATCTCGGTGGCGCCCAGCACCACCACATCCAGCGAGTTGACGGCAGCCGACTTGGCGCTGGGGCTGGCATAGCGGGTGGCCGATACCTCCTGGTGGCGGGGGTTGTCGCGGATGGACTGCACCGCCCGCAGGTCGAAGCACTGCACATCCATCAAGGATTCGAAGTAGCCCTCCTCCAGCATGTCCACCAGATAGCCGGTGATGCCGCCCAGGCCGAAGCTGCCGGTCACGCCCAGGCGCTTCATGATGGGCTTCAGATATTGGGTGACGGCCAGGGACGCGCCGCCTGCCCCCGTCTGGAAGGAGAAGCCGGGCTTCAGCAACCCGCTGTGCTCAATCACCTGGGCGGCATAGCGCGCGATGGTCAGGCCAACGGGGTCGCGGGTGATGCGGGTGGTGCCCGACACAATGCCCTTGGGGTCGCCGATGGAGTCCACCTGCACCACATAATCCACATCCTCCTCGCCAATGGAGGCGGGCATCAGCGGATAGGGCTCCAGGTGGTCGGTCACGATGACCACGCGCTCGGCATGGCGCGCGTCGCTCATGGCATAGCCCAGCGAGCCGCAGGCGGCGGGGCCGGCCACGCCGTTGGCGTTGCCGCGGGCATCAGCCGCCGGCGCTGCCACAAAGGCGATGTCAATGTGCACCCGTCCGGTGTCGATGGCATCGGGCCTGCCGCCATGGCTGCGGAAGCGCACGGGCTGTGCCAGCACACCCTCGGAAATGGCGCGGCCAATGCCGCCACTCATGTAGTTGGTCTCGATGCCGGTGACCACGCCGCTCTTGATGTGGTCAATCAGCGGGGCATGCACGTCAAACAGGCTGCTGGCCTGTATGGTAAGCCCCTTGACGCCCAGGGCCGCGGCCTCCGCCAGCACCTGGTTTAACACCTGATCGCCGTTGCGCAGGTGGTGGTGGAAGGACAGCGTCATGCCGTCGCGCAGTTTGCAGGCGTCCATGGCCTGCTTGAGGCCGCCAATCAGCTTATTCATGCTCGTATCCTCCCAATCCCAGCGCCTCGGCTGCCTCCAGCACGCGGCGCGCCCGGTCGACAATGGGCTTGTCAATCATCTTGCCGCGCAACGATACCGCGCCGCGGCCCATGCGCTCGCCCTCCTCGATGACGGCCATGACTTCCCGCGCGTAGGCGATGTCCTTGTCCGATGGGCTGAACGCCTCGTTGACCGCGGGCACATGCCGGGGCGATATGACCGCTTTGCCGGTGAAGCCGATGGCGCGGGCAAAGGCCGCGTCCTGCGCCAGCCCCTCATCGTCGTTCACATCGGTGAAAGGGGTGTCGTAGCAATCCACTCCGGCGGCGCGCGCCGCCATCACCACCCGGCCGCGGGCGTATAGAATCTCGTGGTTCTCCTTGCTGCGGATGGCCTGCAAATCGCTGCTGAGGTCCTCCGCGCCCAGGAAGATGGCCTTCACCCGCGGGTCGGCCGTGGCGATCTGGTAGGCGTTTTCGATGCCCAGGGCGGTCTCCAGCAGGGGGATGAGCCCCACGCTGCCCTCGGGCAGGCCATTCTCGCGCTCGGCGGCCAGTATCATGGCGCTGACGGCGTGGATGTCCATCGCCCCGGCCACCTTGGTGGGCATGATCAGCGCGGGCTTCAGCGGCACCACCGCGCGGATATCATCCTCAATATAGGAGGTGCCCAGCGGGTTGATGCGGATGATGACCTCGGCGCTGCCGTAGTCAAAGGTGCGCAGGGCGTTGCGCACCAGCACGCGCGCCGCGTCCTTTTCACCGGGGGCGACCGCGTCCTCCAGGTCCAGGATGAGGGAATCCGCGCCGTATACATCGGCGTTGAGCAGCATACCGGGATTGTTGCCCGGCACAAACATCATCGAGCGCCTCATGACTTGGCCTCCTTCGCGCGCGTGAGCGCCGTCTCCACCCGGGCGCGCACGGTGCATTCCACCGCGCCGCGGTCATCCAGTTCAATCAGCGCGCCCTGCACGCCTAACTGTGCCGCGGTATCCAGCGCCACGCGCTTGAGCTCCTCGCCAAACTGGCCCAGCACGATGGATGTCACCTGCACCTCCAGCGCCTGCGCCGGGGACACTGTGACCATCACGTCGTTGGACTCCAGCGTGCCCGCCATCGCCCTGCCCTGTATCTGCATATTTCCCTCCTTGATGCGGCAGCGCGATGCCGCCGCGTGATATGGCTTATTTTCTCCATATAGGATACTCAAAAACACGGCCGTTGTAAAGGAATCGGCCCGCCAATCCGCCGCCAGGCGGCGCAGGTAATCAGCCGATTCCGCCCGGTCGCGGAAGATGACCGCGTTCTTCTTCGGATAGCGCGCCAACAGCGCCAGCACCTGCGGCCTGCCGACTTCCGGGTAGGCGCGTATCATGCCGACGAACTCCTCGTCCACATGGTCCGGCGGCTCCACCCAGGGCAAATCGGGGCGCGGCTTGCCCCTTCTGTCGGCGATGCCCCGCAGGCATACAGCCACCGGATAATCCAGAAAAAACACCGTGTCGCACGCCCGCAGCCGCATCTCCATGGTGGAGGCGTAGTTGCCATCCACAATCCATGCGGGCTGCCGCAGCACCTGCGCCAGACGCTGGCGAAACACGGCGCTGTCCACATTGGAGGCGTCCGCGTTCCAATACAAGTTGTCCAGGTGATACAGCGGCAGGCCGGTCACCGCGTGCAAAGCCCGGGCAAACGTGCTCTTGCCGCTGCCCGGGCTGCCGATGACGATGACCTTATGCATGCGCTGCTTCATCCGGCTTTTCCCTACCCAATCCACCCCAGGTTGGACAGTACAAACACCCACAGGAACACCGAGGCCATGGACAGCACCGTGGTGACGGCCACAATCTGGCCCGCCAGCACGCTGTCGGCCTCCATCTCCTTGGCCATCACGTAGCTAGATACGGCATTGGGCACCGCGCCCAGCGCCATGGCGGTGGTGACGGCCACCTTGTCAAAGCCCAGCAGCTTGACCGTCAGCACGAACAGCAGGGGCACCAGCAGCAGCTTGGCCACGCTAACCACCACCAGCTCGCGCCGGTAGGTAACGGTATCGGCGATACGCAGACCGCCGCCCAGCATGACCAGCGCCACGGGCGTCACGATGCCGGCAATCTCTGCAATGGTGCGCTCGACAAACACGGGGAAGCGGATGCCCGCCAGCTTGACCAGCAGGCCCAGCGCCGCGCCCAGGATGAGCGGGTTTTTGATGATGCTCAGCGCCAGGTGCCCCGGCTTGAGCTGCGCGCCGCGCAGGGACTCCAGAATCACCACGCACAGGATGTTGTACACCGGCACCACAATGGCGATGCACAGCGAGACCAGGCCCACCTGATCGGGCCCGCTGATGACGCTGACCACCGGCAGGGCAAACAGCAGCATGTTGCCGCGGATGATGCCCTGCATCACGCTGCCCTGCACAGCCCTGTCCTTGAAGTGGCGGGGCACCAGCAGCACGTTTAACACAATGACCACCAGCACCAGCACCAGCATAGTGATGAGGAAGCCCGGGTTTAGTACCTCGCCGATGTTGGTGCGGTACACATTGGCGAACATGTTAAATGGGAAGCAGTAGCTGTAGACAATCTTGTTCACCTGGTTCATGGTGGTGTCAGACAGCTTGCCGCCCCGGCGCAGCGCGGCGCCCGCCAGTAGATAGAAGAAAATCGGAAAGACCGCCGAAATGGACAGCAACAGGTTCATGGGCTCTCCTTCATGGTGAAAAGGGCATACCGGCCGTGGCGAAAGCGGCGACGCCCGGCCTATACAGCCGTTCCCGGCGGCCTATCCGCCGGGAACGAGGCATGCTGGGGCTGCATCGAATACCGCAGGGCTGTGGCGCCTTTATTTGCGGGGCACGCGGGCGATGCCCGTCTGCTCGGCCACGGTGGCCACTTCCTCGGCCACGGCGTCGGCCACGCGCATGTCAAAGGGGCCGGGGATGATGTACTCGGGGTTGATTTCTTCCGGCGCGCACAGCGAGGCGATAGCGCGCGCGGCGGCCAGCTTCATCTCCTCGGTGATGTCGCGGGCTTCCACCATCAGGGCGCCCTTGAAAATGCCGGGGAACACCAGCACGTTGTTGATCTGGTTGGGGAAATCGCTGCGGCCGGTGGCAATCACTTTTGCGCCGCCCGCCTTGGCCTCGTCGGGCATAATCTCGGGGGTAGGGTTGGCCATGGCAAAGACAATGGGGTCCCTGGCCATGGTGGCCACCATCTCGGTGGTCAGAATGCCGGGGCCGGAAACGCCCAGGAAGATGTCCTTGCCCTTGATGACCTCGCTGAGCGGGCCGCGCTGCTTGTCGCGGTTGGTCTCGCTGGCGATTTCGCGCTGGGCCTCGTTCATCCACTCCTCGCCCGGGGCCAGCGCGCCGCGGCGCGCAGTGAGCACGATGTCCTTGGGCCCCAGCTGCATCAGGAGCCGGGCGATGGAAATGCCCGCGGCGCCCGAGCCGCTGATGAGGATGGACACATCCTTCCACTCCTTGCCCACCACCTTGAGGGCGTTGATGAGGCCGGCGGCCGTTACCACGGCGGTGCCGTGCTGGTCGTCATGGAAAATGGGGATGTCCAGCTCCGCTTTCAGGCGGCGCTCAATCTCAAAGCAGCGGGGGGAAGCGATGTCCTCCAGGTTGATGCCGCCAAAGGTGGGGGCCAGGTATTTGACGGTCTTGATGATTTCCTCGGTGTCCTTGGTATCCAGGCAGATGGGGAAGGCATCCACATTGCCAAAGGCCTTGAACAGCACGGCCTTGCCCTCCATGACCGGCATGGCGGCCTCCGGCCCGATGTCGCCCAGGCCCAGCACGGCGGTGCCGTCGCTCACCACGGCCACGGTGCGGCCCTTGATGGTGTACTTATAGGCATCGTGCTTGTCGGCGTGGATGCGGCGGCAGGGCTCGGCCACGCCGGGGGTATAGGCCACGCTTAGCTCCTCACGGTTGGTCACCGGCACCTTGGAGACCACCTCCAGCTTGCCGCGATGCTTTTCAGACAGCTCCAAAGCCATTTGATTGTAATCCATCTCAACGCCTCCTTGTACCATATACCGGCTGTCGCCCTGGGCCCTGTCCCGGGTCAGCCAGTGTTTTTTTGATGCCCTCATTCTATCATAAATCAGCGGCACTGTCCCCCGCGGGCAGGGTGCTGACACAAAATCTACCGACCGTTCTTCTCCTATCCGGCACATCTGTTGTGTAATTATTTCACAATTATGTCGAAATGTTGCGGAATAAAATTATTTGTGTTATAGTGAGCGCCGTCCCTTTCGCGCGGGCTGTGCCGGCGCCATCAGCGGGACCCAAACCGCCCCAGGGCATGAGAGAAGGAGAGACATGAGAAAGTTCCTATCCGCAGTGCTGCTGACGATTCTGCTGCTGACCACCACCGCCGCGTTGGCCGAACAACCCAAGCCCTCCCTGACCGATGTACAGCTGGCCGTCAATGCCCGTTATGTCAACCTGGGCGAGATCCGCGTGACGGACATCAACGAGCTGATTCGCTTCATCGACGCGCATCCCGGCCTATCGCGCATAGACATGTTTGAAAGCCGCCTGAAGGCCGAGGAAATCGACCTGCTGGCCGAGCGCTATCCGGACATCAAATTCGGCTGGACCATTCGCCTGGTGGATGAGCACTATATCCGCACGGATGCCACCGCTTACGCCAACAACCACAACAAACGCTCCGAGCTGCACAAGAGTTCGGATTTCCGCCAGCTGAAGTACTGCACCGAACTGCGCGCGCTGGACCTGGGGCACAACGCCATTGACGATATCAGCTTCATCGAGGATTTGACCGAGCTGCGCGTCATCATTCTGGCCGGCAACTTTATCACCGATATTTCGCCGCTCAAAAAGCTGGAAAAGCTGGAGTACGCGGAGCTGTTTAACAATTATATTGAAGATTATTCGCCGCTGAGCGGCCTGGAGAACCTCATTGACCTCAACATCTGCTTTAACCAGACGCAAGATTTTACCCCCCTGTACGGCCTCAAGGGGCTGGAGCGGCTGTGGGTGTACAACAGCAACAACCGCAATTCCAATGACCCGGTGAGCCCCGAGCTGGTGGCCGACCTGCAGGCACAGCTGCCCCAGTGCCAGATTAACTCCACCAGTTACTCCACCGCAGGCGGCTGGCGCACGCATGAACGCTACTACGTGGTGTTCAACATGCTGCACGGCGCGGTTGCCTGGCTGCCCTGGCACGCCGAAGGCCTGGTGCCCAGGTACAACTGAGCAAAATCACTACCTGGATACTACAAAGGATCGCCTCGCAGCGGTCCTTTGTTGTTCTGATGTTATTCAGCGCTCATTGCCCACATCCGGGGTATACTTCAGCGAATATAAATCATTGGAGGAAGCCATGACCCACATCACCGGTGTAGAAATTGATTTGGTTGTCCGCGACAGCCTGGCCGCCCTGGCGCTATACGAGCGCATCTTTGAGGTGAAGCGCATTGAGGTATCCAACTTCCCCAAGGGGACCAACGAGGCGGTGTTTTCCATCTATGGTACGCGCATTCACCTGCTGGACGAGAACCCGGACTATGGCCTGACAGCACCGCAGCCTGGGCAGCCCCTGCCCTCCTGGCTCAACGTGCTGGTGCCGGATATCAAAGCGGCGTGGGACGCGGCCATCGAGGCCGGCTGCAATCAGATACAGCCCGTGACCGAGATGGCGCAGATGGGCGTATCAAACGCTGTCTTCAGTGACCCGGACGGTCATGTGTGGATGCTGCACCAGATTCACCGGGTGGTAAGCCACGCGGAGCGCGTACGCATCCTGGAAAAGGAATTCGGCCCCGCCGACACGCAGGCAGAGGCCGAAGAATAACCAATCGCCAGAATATACGCCGCCTTAGAGCTTGGCCCGCTCGCGCAGCATGGTGACGCTCTGGGGCGGCGGTGCCTCGATGCCCTGGTGGTCAAAGGCCTGCTTAAGCCCCTCGGTGAGGTCGAAGGTGACCGTCCAGAAATCCGGTGTGCGGCACCACACGCGCAGCGTGAAGCTGAGCAGGCCACCCTGCATGGCGCCCATGCGCGCCGCGGGCGCCGGGTCCGGCAGCACCAGGGGGTGAGCCAGGGCTGTGCGCTCCATCAGCGCTTTGGCCTGGGCGATATCGGTATCGTAGGCCAGCATGAAGGGGATGTCCACCCGGCGGGTATCATAGGCCGAAAAGTTGGTGACCACGCCGTTTGACAGGCTGCTGTTGGGCAGTATGATTTTCTTGCGGTCAAAGGTGGTCAGCTGCGTGTACATCACGTTCATGCTGGCCACCGTGCCCTCCACATCGCCTGCCTTGATATAATCGCCCACCCGGAAGGGGTGAAACAGCAGCAGCATCAGCCCGCCGGCAAAGTTGCCCAGGCTGCCCTGCAGCGCCAGGCCCACCGCCAGACCCACCGAGGACAGGATGGCGATGAAGCTGGTGCTGGGCACGCCTAAAGATGTGGCGATGCTGATGATTAAAATGGTGTGCAGCGTGATGGAGATCAGGCTGCTCAAAAAGCTGATGAGGCCCTGATCCAGCTTGCTCTTGGTGGTGTAGTGGTCAAACAGGCGCATGGCGCGCTTGATGATGAAGCGCCCCGCCAGCAGCAGCGCAAGCGCCCCCACGATGCTCAGCGCCATGTCGGCCGTGGCCTCCGAAAAGAACTTCTTGACGCCCTGGATGGCGCCGTTCACAAACTCTTGCACTGGGTTCCTCCTACCACATTCATTGAAAAGGGATTGCCGCGGTACACACCTTGGCAATCCATTTTATTGTCGCGGGATGGGGCTACTTCGCCGGCTTGCGCGCCCGCCTGGCGGGCAGTGGAGTAATGGGTTCCAAAATGGAAAGCACCCGCAGGCTCAGCGCCCGATTGTCAATGTCCAGCAGGTAGTGCGGCTTGGCCCCGGGGTAAGGCTCCGCCGTGTCGGCGGCAGCCATCAAATTCGCCAACTCCGGGCGCATTTTAACGAACACCGTGTTGTCGCACACCAGCAGCAAGGGCTTGTCGTTGACGTAGACCATGTATTCGCCGAACATCCTGCGGCTGCGCACGGCGCCGGCATCGGCAACCTGCGCCTCCACATAGGCGATGTACATAGCGTCGGTGGCCACAGGGCTACCTGGCGCCCTTGTCGTAGGGCACGCCGCTGGCGCGCGGGGCCTGGGATTTTCTGCTGGTGAAGGCCAGCACAATCAGCGTGGCGATGAAGGGAATCATCTTGTACACGTCGCTTGGGATGCCCAGGTCCTTGAGCACCGCGATGCCCGAATAGGCTGAGGCCACCGTCTTCATCAGGCCGAAGAAGAAGGCCGCGATGAGGATGCGCAGGGGCTTCCACTGGCCGAAGATGAGCACCGCCAGCGCCAGGAAGCCATAGCCCGATACCGTGGCATTGAAGTTGGTAGAGGTGGGGATGACATACACCAGGCCGCCCAGCCCGGCCAGCGCGCCGGATATGAGCACGCCCGCGTAGCGCATGCGGTACACATTGATGCCCACGCTGTCGGCCGCCTGGGGATGCTCGCCGCAGGCGCGCAGGCGCAGGCCAAAGCGCGTCTTGTACAGCACGAAGGCTGCCACCGCGAAGAT
Source organism: uncultured Clostridia bacterium (assembly GCA_937874275.1). Lineage (GTDB taxonomy): Bacteria > Bacillota > Clostridia > Christensenellales > Aristaeellaceae > UBA1038. The sequence continues at coordinate 11,987 of CALNAU010000008.1, forward strand.
GATGAGGCCGATGTAGGTGGTGATGTACGCGTTCTGGAACAGCAGCGGCCCAAGCACCGGGATATCCCCCAGCACCGGCACGCTGGCGATGCGAAAGGTGTTGTTGAACTCAATTTGCTGCACGCCGTTGGGCTGCACCATGCGCGCCAGGTAGATGGCGGCGGCAGGCGCAATCACGTTAAGCGCCGTGCCCGAGATGGTCTGGTCGCTGCGCAGGTTGATGGCGGCGTAGGCATGCAGCAGGGAAAACAGCATGCCGCTGCCCACCGCGATGAGGATGGCCAATATCAGCAGCCACTGGCCGCTCATGGTGTCCTGCATCTTGCTGATGAAGAAGATGGAGCAGAACGCGCCCGCCACCATGATGCCCTCCAGCGCGATGTTGACCACGCCGGAACGCTCGGAGAACATGCCGCCCAGGGCCACAATCAGCAGCGGGATGGAGAAGAACATCATCTGCTGCACCAGGAAAAAGATGGTATCCATCAGCGCTCCACCTCCTCTTTGACAGGCTCGGGTGCCGCGGCGTCCTTCTCCTTGCCGCGGCGGGCAACGCGCCTCATGATGTCGCGCACCAACAGCGAGAAGGCGCTGAAGTAGATGATGAGGCCGATGATGACGTCGATGATTTCCTTCATGTACTTGAGGGACTGCAGGTAACTGCCCCCCACCGTGATGTGGGCGATGAACAGGCCCGTGAAGATGATGCCGATGGGGTTGGACATGCCCAGCAGCGCCACCGCGATGCCGTTGAAGCCCTGGGCTGCCAGCACCTCGGCCACGTGAATGTGCATGCCGCTGGCCGGCGCCAGATACATCAGCGCCCCTGCCACACCGGCCAGGCCGCCCGCGATGGCCATGGAGGTAATGATGGCGCGGTTCTCGCTGATGCCTGCATAGCGGCTGGCATGGCGGTTGAAGCCGCAGGCCTTCAGCTCGTAGCCGAAGGTGGTGCGGCCCAGCAGGATATATATCAGCACCGCGAACCCGATGGCAATCAATATGCCCGCGTTGACGCTGGACGCGTCGTGGAAGCGGCCCTTGAGCATGTAGAAGATGTTGTCAAGCCCGGCCTTGGGAATCACGGCGTTGTTGGCCACGTTGACCGTCTGGTTGCGCAAAGCGTCAAACAGGTGCGAATTCTTGACCAGGTAGTTGACGCCGTACATGCCGATGTAGTTGAGCATAATGGAGCTGATGACCTCGTGCACGTTGAGCAGCGCCTTGAAGATGCCCACAATCATGCCCCACACCATGCCGGCCAGCATGCCCATCAGCAGCGCCACAATCCAGTGCAGGGCGCCGGGCAGGAACGTCCACGTGACGCCCACATAGATGGATACAAAGCCGCCCACCATCAGCTGCCCGGAGGCGCCGATGTTGAACATGCCCGTCTTGAACGCGAAGCCGACCGACAGGCCGGTCATGATGATGGGCGTGGCGAAGTACAGCACCTGGCCCACGCCCTTCATGCCGTTGTTCCAGCCGCCAATCAAAATGGTGCCCAGGCCGCGCAGCGCGTTTTGCGGGTTGGATATCAGCAGAATCACAAACCCCGCCAGCAGCCCCGCCACAATCGCCAGCAGCGAGGCGGAGGCGCTGGACAGGCTTTTTCTTACCTTATTCATGTCAGGCGTTCTCCTTCCTGCTGCCGGCCATGTAAAGGCCCAGCTCCTGCGCGGTGGCCTCCTTGCCGGCAAACTCGGCCACGATGCGGCCCTCAAAGATGACCAGAATGCGGTCCGCCAATTGGAATACCTCGTCCAGCTCCAGCGAGATGAGCAGCACCGCCTTGCCGCTATCGCGCTCTTTGATCAGCTGTTCGTGGATGTACATGGTGGCGCCAACATCCAGGCCGCGGGTGGGCTGCACAGCAATGAGCACCTCGGGCTTGATGTCAATCTCCCGCGCGATAATCGCCTTTTGCTGGTTGCCGCCCGACATGCTGCGGGACACCGTGTCCGGCCCCTGGGCCGAGCGGATGTCAAAGCGGGAGATCAAATCCTCCGCGTGCGCGCGCACCCGGTCAAAGCGGATGAATCCGTGCTGCTGCATCTCGGGCTTGTGGTAGTCCTTCAGCGCCAGGTTTTGCTGCAAATCGTAGTCCAGCACCAGGCCGTACTTATGCCTGTCCTCGGGGATGTGCCCCAGGCCCAGGTCGTTGCGGCGGCGGATGCTGTACTGCGTAATATCTTCCCCGTTCATCAGCACCTGGCCCGATTGCAGGGGCATCAGCCCGGTCAGCGCGTAGACCAGCTCGCTCTGCCCGTTGCCGTCGATGCCCGCGATGCACACAATCTCGCCCTGGTGCACGTCAAAGCTGACGCCGTCCACCGCCTTCTTGTTGTGGCGGCCGGCGACCGACAGGTCGCGCACCGACAGGGCAGCCTGGCCGGGGGCCTTCTCCTGCTTGTCCAGCACGAAGCTGATCTTGCGGCCCACCATCATCTCGGCCATCTGCTCGACCGTGGTATCGGCTACCTGTACCGTGCCCACATAGGCCCCCTTGCGCAGCACCGTCACCCGGTCGGCCACGGCCTTGATTTCGGCCAGCTTGTGGGTGATAAACAGGATGCTCTTGCCCTCCTGGGCCAGGCCCCGCATGATGTTCATCAGCTCGTCAATCTCCCGGGGTGTGAGCACGGCGGTGGGCTCGTCAAAGATGAGGATCTGGTTGTCGCGGTACAGCATCTTGAGGATTTCCACCCGCTGCTGCATGCCCACCGTGATGTCCTCGATGTGGGCATCCGGGTCGATGCTCAGGCCATACTGCCGGGACAGCCGCATCACCTTCTCCCGGGCCTCGTCCATCTTGAGCACACCGTGCTCGGTGGTTTCCACCCCCAGCACGATGTTCTCCAGCACCGTGAAATTATGCACCAGCTTGAAATGCTGGTGCACCATGCCGATGCCCAGGGCGTTGGCGTCGTTGGGGTTGCGCACCTGCACGGGCTTGCCGTCCTTGCGGATCTCTCCCCGGTCGGCCTGGTACAGGCCAAACAGGATGCTCATCAGCGTGGACTTGCCGGCGCCGTTTTCGCCCAGCAGGGCGTGAATCTCTCCCCGCCGCAGTTGCAGCGTGATGTCATCATTGGCGCGGATGCCGGGAAAATCCTTGGTGATGTGGAGCATTTCGATGATATAGTCTTGCATCGGTCTCCCTTTGTGCGTATCAGGTAAGTGGATCATACTGAACGAAAGAGGAAATGTACATAAGTAGGAAAAAAGAGGGCTGCCCGCCCGGCGGACAGCCCTGTGGGGTGTGATTACTTAACCTCGTTCACCGTCATGGTCTCGACCGGAATCTCGGTCACGCTGGCGATGTCGGTATCCTTGAGCAAGGTGATCTCGTGGGCCACCAGCTTGGCAAAGATGGCGTCATAGTCCGCCTGGTTGAAGGTCTTGAACTGGGAGGTGGCCATGGGCAGCGCAACGCCGTCGGAGGCCGCATCCATCACCAGCGCCTCGCCGCCGGGGAAGTTGCCGTCATAGTACTCGGTCAGGGTCTGGATAACGGAGGGGGCCAGGCCCTTGGTGGCGGAGGTGATGACCGTCTTCTTGCTCTGGGCAGACTGGTCCACGTCCACGCCGATGACCTTGGCATCCGCTGCCTCGGCCGCCGCCATCACGCTGTTGCCCACGGCGCCGCCGCAGGCGAAGATGACTTCGATGCCGTCAGCATACCAGGAGGCCGCCCGGCTCTGCGCCTCGGGGGTGGCCTCAAAGCCGCCGGTGTAGTGGTAGTTCATCTGCAGGTCCTTAATGCCCAGCTCGTTGGCCGCGTATTCCGCGCCCTGCACGAAGCCGTAGCCAAAGCGGATGACCGCGGGCACCGCCATGCCGCCCATGAAGCCCAGCTTGGTGTAGCCGTCCTTCACCGCCGCGTAGCCAGCCAGGAAACCGGCCTGCTCCTCAGCGTACACGATGCCAACAGCATTCTTCTCGGTGCGGTATTCGGGGCCGGTGGCCTTGCTCCAGTCGCCATCGTTGGGGTTGCCGTCGATGAGGATGAAGCTGACGTCCGGATACATATCCTGGGCCTGGAAGATCGGCTGCTCAAACAGGAAGCCGGGGGTGACAACCACCTTGGCGCCGGCATTGACCGCCTGCTCAATCATGTCCAGGTATACTTCGGTGGACTGGGCGGTGGGCTGATAGTAGTTGTAGGTCTTGCCGTTCTTTTCGGCGAACTCGACGATGCCTTCCCAGGTGCCCTGGTTGAAGGATTTGTCATCGATGGTGCCGATATCGGTTACCATGGCGATTTCGTAGGTCTCAGCGGCAAACACGCCAAAGGGCAGCGCCAGCGCGAGCACCAGCATCAGGGTCAGGAATTTCTTCATGGGGTTTCCTCCTATTAATTGTTCTGAACCAAAGTGGGGTTGTTATGGTTCATTATAGCAAAAGAGTATCCCCAGTTCAAGACTGCCTTAAACGATAGGGCTTGAAAATCGTTGACTTATCATATGAATCGGGCTATAATGCGCCTATTCTATGAAAGAAAGGGCGGTGCGGATCAAGTATGAAAAAAGCGAAGAAGGCTCTGTCCGCATGGCTCCCGGCATAGCGGATTATCCGGCCAGTGTGCCCATGGCGTCCGGGAGATAAATCGACCGGCGCTTTTTTTGCGCCCTGAAAGGGTATGATGACCACCTATCAAGGCATTGTTTGCGCGCAGCACCGCGGCGCTTTTCGCGTGTGGCTACCGCAGGAAAACCTGGACCTCTCCGCCGCCCCCTCGGGCGGCCTGCGAAGACTGCTCGAACAACAGCAGACCGCGCTGGTTACCGGCGACCGGGTCGCCCTGGACCGGGCGACCGACACGGGCGGCGCGGCGCGCATTGTTTCGATGGCGCCCCGCACCAGCGTGCTCAGCCGCGTGGAGGCCGGGCGCAGGGGCAAGCCCCAGCCGATGGTCGCCAATGTGGACATGGCGCTGATCTGCACCTCCTTGAACGACGAATTCAACCCAAAGCGCCTGGACCGGTACCTGGCGATGAGCGACGGCGCGGGCATGCCCGCCGTGTTGCTGCTCACCAAGGCCGACCTGGCCCCCGAGCCCGAAAAATGGCTGGCGCCCCTGCGGGCGCTGCGCCCGCCCAGGGCGATGATTATCGTTTCTGCCCACACCGGCCAGGGCATCGATGAATTGCGCCGCCTGCTGCATGGCCAGCGGGCCGTGCTGCTGGGCTCGTCGGGCGTGGGCAAATCCTCCCTCATCAACGCGCTGCTGGATGAGCAGCGCCTGCGCACGGCCCACACCAGTGCCTATCTGGACAAGGGCCGCCACACCACTACAACCAGAGAGCTGATTCCCCTGACGGGCGGCGGCTTTCTGATTGACACCCCCGGCATGCGGGAGCTGAAGCTGTATGACAGCGATGCCGACGCTGCCTTTGAAGACATCACGGCGCTGGCAACAGGATGCCGCTTCGGCGACTGCCAGCACGGTTGCGAGCCCGGCTGCGCTGTGCGCGCCGCGGTGGAGGCCGGGCAACTGTCCGCCATACGGCTGGATAGCTACCGCAAGCTGCGCCTCGAACAGGCGAACCTGAAGCAGCACCGGCCATGACCATTTGATTCACTTCCATTACGCATCGACATGAAAAGCCGCCCCTGTGCAGACGATACGCTGCGCAGGGGCGGTGCTTCTGTTTTGCTATTCGTTTATCCTGCTGCTTCGGGCCTGGGCGCGCAGCCGTAGAGCATGGTCTCCAGAATCTGGTCGTCGGTCTCCTTCATGCCCTCGCGCGCCACACGGGCGACGTTGCGGATGGTTTCATCGGCGGTGCGGCCACACAGGCCCTGCCCCTCGGGCAGCAGGCGGCCTCGCTTGGTCATCTCCAGCGCCAGCAGGGCGTTATCCAGCGATACGGATATCTTGGTGGCGCAGGAGGCCTTGGCCCCATCGCACAGGATGCCGCCGGAGGTGAGCAGCGTATTGCTGATGACCGAGCCAATCTGCTCCTCCCCCATGCCCTGCAGCCAGGCCAGCCCGGCGCCCGCGGCAGCGGCGGCGCTGACCACACCGCAGAAGGCGGAGAGTTTGCCGATGAGCCGCTTGATGTAGATGGCCATGAGGTTTGATATCACCAGCGCCCGGCGCAGCCGGTCGCGGTCTACCCCCATATCCTGCGCGTAGATAATCAGCGGCAGGCTGACCGTCATGCCCTGGTTGCCCGAGCCCGAGTTGATGACCACCGGTCGCGAGCAGCCGGCCATGCGCGCGTCGGACCCGGCGGCCGCGTAGGCACGGATGCGCGCGCGGCTGTCATCGGGATAGGTCTCCACCAGCGTGCGGCCGACGCTGGCGCCCCAGTCGTTATCCATGCCCTCGCGGGCAATGACGTAGTTGTCGTCCGCCTGCTTGTCAAGGCGGGCGGTCAGCTCCGCCTCGGCGTCAAAATCAAGCGCCTTGGCGTAGGCCAGGATGCTATCCACCGAGAAGCCCTCGGCCGCGTCCGCCTGAGCGGCGGCCATGTCATCGGCGGTGGGCATCATGTCCTGCCCGTTTTTCTTCAGCGCCGTCACGCGGTTGTGGGCGCCTGCGATGGTGGCCTCGGCCTCGTCCTCGCCCGCTGTCGCCACCACACGGATGTACAGGTTATCCACGCCCTTGGCATGGCTGACCTGCACACAGCCCGCGTCAATGCACGCAGCCGCGCGGGCAATAGCCTGCGGCGTCATGGAGGTCAGCACTTCCAGCCCCAGGGCGGCGTTGCCGCCAAAGCACCCGGCAGCGCCCGCCGCCGCGATGCCGGCCATGCCACCGGTGTTGGGCACCACCACGCTCTGGGTGTTTTTGATGACATTGCCGCTGCAATAGATGTGCAGGCGCTCGGGCTCCTTGCCCAGCAGCTCACGGGCCTTGGCCGCGCACAGCGCGATGGCGATGGGCTCGGTACAGCCCAGGGCGGGCACCATTTCCTTGAGGAGAATCTCGCGATAGTCGTTCACAGCATGCTCCTTGACAAAGCGTTGATGTTAAAACAGCGTGGACAGCGCCAGCAGGTACTGGGCACTGTAGTACAGCAGGATGCAGGCGGCGTCATTCACCCGGCCTGCCGGGCGCACAAAGCGATAAAAAATCAGCGAATCGCTGATCACAAACAACACGGCGCCGATGGCCGTCATGGGCCGTAGGCCAATCGCCAGGGCCAGCATGGCCGAAATCACCGCCCCATACAGCTGGAAGGGGAGCACCGGCTCGGTCATATGGGCGGCCAGGCGGCGGCCCGCCAGCAGCACCACCAGCAGAAGCACCACATACACCGCGATGCTCACCGGCTGCACGGGCGCCAGCAGCAGGAAGGCCGTGATGTAGCACGCGTGCCCCAGAGCAAACACCACCATGCCCAGGCGAAAGTGCAAATCCAGCGCCACATCGGCCGCGGCGCACACCACCAGCCCGGCAAACAGCCACCAGTGCCCGGGGTGGCCAGAGCGGCTTGCCCCGTAGAGCGCCAGCATGGCCGCCAGCAAGGTGGTGCCGCCCTTGAGCAGCAGCACCGTGCCCTGCCGGTAGCGGCCCGGCTGCTTGCCCAGCTGATAGCCCAGCCCGGTCGCCGTCATGGCGACCAGCGCACATAGGGCCACCAGGGGATGCGCGGCGGGTTCAACCGCCGCCGTCAAACGATAACGTCCTGATACTTGTCGTTCGTCTCAAACTGTTTGCGGGCGTAGCTGCACGTGGCGGACAGCTTTTTGCCCTCTTTGCGCGCCAGGTCGGCCACAGCGTCCAGCAGTTTCTCGGCCATGCCCTGGCCGCGCAGGCTGCCATCCACAAAGGTATGGCTGACCGACCAGCGGTTCTCGCCCACGTTTTCAAAGGTAATCTCGGCCTGGGGCTTGTTTGCGTCGCCCAGGTAGAAGCGGTTGCCATCGCGTGTGAACAT
>CALNAU010000009.1 GCA_937874275.1 uncultured Clostridia bacterium
TCGCCGCCCTCCAGGCTGACGCTGTGTACCTGCTTTTTATCGTCGGCAAATACCAGGCTGGTCTCGCCGTTCACATTGGCCAGGGTATAGCACAGGGCCTTTTCCCTGACCAGCGGGGTGGACAGCTCGCCATCCAGCCAGGCGCTGTAAAGCCAGCCGGTCTTCTCCTGTCGGAAATAGGCTTTGCCGTTGAAAGGGAAAGCCAGATCGGCTGTGATTTCCTCGCCGTCGTGGTACGTGCGCAGGTCGATGGCGCGGCGGCCGCCCAGCGGCGCGCGCACCATCACGCCCTCATAGCCGATGAACAGCAGCTGCTCATTGGTGACCGACAGGCTGTGGCAGTAGTCCAGCCGCAAATCAATCAGCGTGTCGCGGCCCTTGCCCACGATGGGATCTTTGACGATGCGGGTGACGAACACGTTCTTGCCCTGTTGCTTGGTGGCCTCGTTGTCCAGGTATTGCTGGTAGTAGTACAGCATGTTGGGCAGGCTGTCGATGTGGGCGTACTTGCGCGGCTCAAACATCTTCTTGGCCTTCTTGTCAAATGGGGCCGACAGGCTGTACAGGTAACCCTTGGGGTCCACAAAGTAGACGGTATCCTCCTGCATGGTGACGCGGCCGCCGTTGACGGCGTTGGCCACACCCGTCAGGCTGTCCTCCAGCGCGCCGATGACCTCCACATCCTCGCCGCCCTGCGCCATCTGGCTCTCGTCATAGGGGGCGATGTTGAGGCGATAGTCCGCGTAGCTGCTGCCCGCCGGGTTGGTCACCCGCACGCGGATGGGGTAACTGCCGGGGTAGGCGGGCTTGCCGGTCAGGATGCCGTTTTGCTCACCCAGCTTCAGCCCCTTGGGCAAGTCGCCGCTGACAATGGCAAACAGCATGGGGCGTTCGCCCTCGGCCAGGATGCGGTTGCCGTAGAATACGCCGCTCATGCCGGCGACCAGTGCCTTGGTGGTGATGATGGGCTTTTGCTCGGCCATGGCGATGCCCTGGGGCAGCATCAGCATCAGGGCCAACAAGGCGATCAGGATTCGGGGGTTGCGTTTCATGGCGTTGTCTCCATTCATGCTCTGTGGGGGAAAAGCAAAGCCCCACGGTGAGGCGGGGCCTTGCGGGATGCCTATTGGGATTTACTCGTCATCCTGGGGCAGGGGATGGTGCTTGGCGGCGCGGCGGGTGCGGCGCTCGTGCTCGGGCGCGGCCTCGTCCTCTCCGCGGACCAGCTGATATCCGCCCTCATCGTCCAGCGGGCTGGTGGGGATGACCTTCTCTGCCTCCGGGTCTGCCTGCAGGTCGGGGTCTACTTGCTGCACTACTTCTGTGGCTGTTTCCTCCGCCGTTTCCGCTACAGGAGGCACATCCTCCTTGAGGTACTTGTGGTGGGGCAGTTCTTCCTCCGTCAGCGGGGGAACCAGGGGAGCGGCCTCTTCGTTGGCGGTGGCGGGCTCCACCACGGGGGCGTCGTCCGCGTCCTGATAGGTGGTGGGGTCGGCAAAGTCGCGCTTGGGGGCCACTTCCAGGTGGTCGTACGCGGCCTGGGATTGGGCCCTTGCCCGCGCCCGCATGAGCGAGCTGGCCAGGAACAGCACCAGGCTGCCCGCAAACAGGATGCCCAGCGCCCACACCAGAATTAACATGGCGTCGCGGCCCTTTTCCATCGTGCCGTCCACGCTGCCAACCGGGATGGGGCTGTAGGTGACGACCGGCGGCACCGTGGGCACCACCTCCTGGGTCGGGGCGGGGGTGGGGGGCACAAAGCCGACGCTCAACTCGTTGGAGTCAAAGGACACGGTGTTGTTGAGCGCGTCCACCGTGCGCACCGAGAAGCGGAAGCGCCCGGACTGGGAAATGTTGAACTCGCGGGTGATGGTGTTGCTCTGCCCGGGCTCCAGCTTTTCGATGGAGGCGATGCGGGCATCCCCGTAGTAGAGGTTGACGGGGGTGGCCACGGTGTTGCTGTCGTTGGTGATGACCACCGTAAAGCGCACCAGGCCGGGCAGCTCCTCCACGTTGTCGCGGTCGGCGCTCAGCTGCACGTTGAGGCGCATGCGCTGCCCCTCCTGGTAGGCCGAGACCTTAACCTCGTTGGTGGTCTCGGTCTGGGTGACGCCGGTATTGTCCTGCAGCGCCACGCTGAATTTGAAGTTGGTGGGCACCATCATGGTGATTTCCTTGCTCTGCACCACGGTCTGCCCGGCGGGCAGGCTGAGGCCCGTAAACACCTCGCCCAGCTTGGGGTCGGTGACCTTGATGTCGGTATAGCTGATATTGCCGTTGTTGGTGAGGGTGAGCGTCAGCTTGACCTTCTCACCGATGGTGACCTCAGTGTTGTCGGTGGTCAGCTCGGCCGAGAAGCCCGGCTTGGCCAGGGGAACGGCGAGCGTATCCACCGTCTGGCGCAGCTGCGTGTTGGCGCCTTCGCGTCGGTAGGTGATAACGGCGGAGCTTTCCACCCCGGCGTTGGCAATCTTCTTTTCAAAGGAGGTGGTGGTGCTGCGCCCGGGGTCCAGCGAGCCTACGGTGCGCGTGGTGCGGGAGATGAGGTTGTTCTCGCGGATGGCGATGTTGTTGAGCTTGACGGTGCCGTTGTTCACCAACTCATAGGTGACGGTGACCGTGCTGCCGGGGCGCACAACCTCCGGGTTGATGGTGCGGGTCACCTGCAGCTCTACCTTCTCCCCTTCAAAGGTGATGGGGGAGGAGGCCGAGATGCTGACCTGGGCGATGGCGCCGGTGGCATCGGTGGTGTTGAGCCGCAGGTAGAAGGTAACCTTGCCTGCGTCCAGATGCTTCTGGCTGACCGTCCAGCTGCCCTCCCAGGTGCGGGTCTCGCCCACCTTGAGCAGGTTGAGCGCGCCGCCGTCAAAGGCCGCGGTGACCAGCTTGTCATCCGCGTCGTACAGCGTCATGGGCACGGTGATGTCCTCGGTGCCGTTGTTGGTGACGCTCACCTTGGCCGTGACCGGCCCGGGCGCTTTGAGTGTGCTGGGTTCGACGCTCAGGTCAAATTGAATGCTGCTTGCATCTGTCAGGGCATAAGCCCCCACAGAGAGAAGAAGCACCAGCACTGTAACCGAAACGAAAAGCAAAATCTTTCGTATGTGGATATGGGCAGTGTTCAAGCCCGTCCCCCCTTCCGGCGCGCGCTGCGCTTTGGACAATATCCCTTGAATCATACTATGCATTCTAAGCGATATCATTATACCTGTCAAGCAAATCAAGGCTGTTTATTACATTATTGCGTCACAACTGTAACATTTTCTTGAAAAACTGTCCGGCGATGCCCGCGCTGGCATTCAAAAGGGGCATGAATATGCTATAATGCCCCTGAAACCAACCACGGAGGACATGGATGAGCAACAACCGCCGCCAGGCCTATCAGGAGCCGGACGCATACGGCGTGACCGAAGCGCCGCCGCGGCGCAGCCTGTTTAAAAAGCGCACCCGCAAGCCCAGCTTTGCCCTGGGTGTCATTGTCAACGCCTTTCGCATGTCGCTGCTGCTGATCCTTATCATCGGCCTGGCGGGCATGGGCGCGGTGGTGGGCATTGCCAAGGCCTATGTGGAAACGGCGCCGATGCTGGACATCGAGAAAATCGACGACCAGGCGCAGACCAGCTTCTTTTACGATGCCAAGGGCAACCTGATCACCGATTACAAGGGCACCGAAAACCGCATCATGGTCTCCATTCAGGCTATGCCCGAGCGCCTGCGCTACGCCTTTGTGGCGGTGGAGGATGCCCGGTTTTTCAGCCACAGCGGCGTGGATGTCAAGCGCATCGTGGGCGCCTTTGTGACCAACTTCCTCTCCGGCTCCCAGCAGGGCGGCTCCACCATCACCCAGCAGCTGATTAAAAATACGGTGCTCACCGATGAGATGAGCTATAAGCGTAAAATCCAGGAGGCCTACCTGGCGATGCAGCTGGAGGCGCGCAACACCAAGGAAGAGATTCTGGAGGCCTACCTCAATACCATTTATCTTGGGGAAAACTATTACGGCGTGCAGGTGGCCGCCAAGGGCTACTTCGGCAAGGAGCTGTACCAGCTCACCCTGCGCGAGTGTGCCATGCTGGCCGGCATGACCACCAACCCCTACCACTACAACATCCGCCGCAACCTGTACCTGCGCACGTCGCCCACCACGGACTATGTGGCCATCACGCGCAACCGCACCAACTATGTGCTGCGCATGATGTATGAGAATCAATTCATCACCCACGCCCAGTACATGGAGGCGCTGGAGGAGAGCACGGCCAACGTCCTGCGCGAATCGCCAGAGAGCCGGGAGCTGTATCCCTACGTGCACTATGTGGAATACGCCGTCAAGGATGTCATCCAGGCGCTGCTGCGGCTCAACAACCTGGAAAACACCGCGCAAAACCGCGCCGCCATGGAGCGCGAGCTGCGCACCGGCGGCTATAAGGTATACCTGGCGCTGGATACGGATATCCAGAAGCTGGTGGAGGATACCCTCTACAACTACAAGGATTACCCCGCTCTGCGCGACCCCGGCGACAACATCTACCGCTCGCGCAACAGCGACGGCACCTATGACGAAATCGCGCAGCCACAGGCCGCCGCCGCGGTGATTGATTACCGCACGGGCGAGCTGAAGGCCATCGTGGGCGGCCGCACGCCGCCCACCCAGCGCAAGACGCTCAACCGCGCCACGGACATGAACATGCCGGTGGGCTCCGCCATCAAGCCCATTTCGGTGTTCGCCCCGGCCATCGAGGTGGGGGCGGGCGCGGCATCGGTGGTGTACAACATGCCGCTGCCCATCGCCGGTTGGCGTGGGGCCGACGGCCAGGATACCTGGCCCAAGAACTACGGCGGCTCCAGCTACCGGGGACCGGAGACCTTGCGCACCGCGCTGGTCAAGAGCGACAACACGGCCACTGCCCAGGCGCTGATGACCTATGTGGGGCCGGAGCGCTCGGGCGACTTTCTGCTGCGCCTGGGCGTGGACAAGGAGCATATCAACCTCACCCCCTTTGGCCTGGCGCTGGGGTCTTCCGGCATCACGCCGGTGGAAATGGCCACGGCCTTTGGCGTGCTGGGCAACGGCGGCATCTATCAGCAGCCCATCAGTTTCCTGGGCATCGCCGACAGCACCGGCAAGGTGCTCTACGATGCCCATGCCGAGCAGGCGCGCCGGCAGGTGTTCAAGCCATCAACCGCCTGGCTGACGGTGGACATGATGAAGGAAGCCGTGCGCAGCGGCACGGCGACCGCCGCCCGCATCTCCGGCCAGACCGTGGCCGGCAAGACCGGCACCAACTCCGAGCAGCGCGGTGTGTTTTTCAGTGGCATGACCGGCTGGTACAGCGCCTCGGTGTGGATTGGGCACGACAACTATAAGCCGCTCAGCTCGCGCACCACCGGCGGCAACAGCGCGGCCAAGCTGTGGAAGGCGTTCATGGAGCCGCTGCACAGCCAGAAGGGCCTCAACGACCGCAATATCCTGGACGGCGACGCCGGCCAGTACGGCCTGACCCGGGCCACCACCTGCCTGGTGAGCGGCCAGCTGGCGACCGACGCCTGCCAGCACGACGCCATGGGCTACGGCACGGTGACCGATTGGTGGCCGCAGGAGTCGGTGCCCACGGTGTCCTGCCAGATGCACCAGGTGGCCAACATCTGCTCGGTATCAGGCATGCCGGCAGGGCCGTATTGCCCGCCCGAGCTGGTGGCGCAGCGCGGCGCGGTGGTGTTGCCCCAGGGGCACCCGCTGGCGGCCTTTGTGGGCACGCAGTACCAGTCGGTGCTGACAGATTATCTGGGCTCGTCCATTTTGGGCGGCGCCGGGCAGACCACCTGTAACGTGCACCTGACGCCGTTTGACCCCTATGGGCCGGATCCCTACGCGCAGCCGCAGGACCCGTATGCTCAGCCACCCGAGGTCTATCCGGGCAGCGGGGCTTCGCTGGCGGCGGACGCGGTTAACCTGATGACGGCGGCATCCCAGCAGCTGGCCACCCTGCAGCCCGACCACCCCTATTACATGGAGCTGCTCAACGCGGTCAACGACCTCAACGCCCAACTGAACGCCGACCCCAACTCGCCCAATCTGCCGGCCGCCATGGCCCGGCTGACCCAGGCGATGGTGAACGCGCAGTAAGGGAGCGAGGGGTTAGCGGTTAGGGGTTAGGAGTTATTCTGTCTGTGGCAGACTGTGTTATCCAAGGATGTTCCGTGCCGAAAGCGTATTGATTGAAGTTGTCAAACAGCATGT
>CALNAU010000010.1 GCA_937874275.1 uncultured Clostridia bacterium
CCCTTTCAGTGATGACACCATTATATCACAATTCTCGTGTAGACACTATCTAGGTAAATGCGTCAATATGGCCGAATGAACATCGCGCGCAGTAGTTGAACAAGTTGGCGGTAAATCTTGGTTTACATGTTCCATTATGGAAGATTTGGGCCTTTCGTGCTATGCAAGGTGTTAGCCGTTCGTTAACTCTCCGGAACCGTGTCAACTACGAGCTATATATCCCGGCGTATCGTCTACGATGAGTGCAACCAAATAATACAAGTCGGTCAGCCTCATCTCGCAGGCCAAAAAGCAAGACAATTGCTTGCGTTTTGGGCGCTGCATCCTTGGGGGTAAGCCTTTCCATTCAGACCATTTTGTGGTACAATATGGTGTAGGGTTTGTGCCCGATGAACACAAGGAAAACGAGGACGACATGACCGAAAACAATCAGAAGCCACACGTTGGCGTCCCCTCCACGCGGGTGGACGCCCAATACGATGAAAACCAGATACAGGTGCTGGAGGGGCTGGAGGCCGTGCGCAAGCGGCCCGGCATGTACATCGGCACCACCGGTGTGGATGGTCTGCACCACATGGTATACGAAATTGTCGACAACGCCATCGACGAGGCGCTGGCCGGCTACTGCACCCAGGTGGATATCACGCTGCTGCAGGATGGCTCCATCCAGGTGGAGGACGATGGCCGCGGCTTCCCCGTGGGCATTCACCCCAAGCTGAAGCGCCCGGCAGTGGAAGTATGCCTGACGGTGCTGCACGCCGGCGGCAAGTTCGGCGGCGACGGCTACAAGGTATCCGGCGGCCTGCATGGCGTAGGCGCGTCGGTGGTCAACGCGCTGTCCAGCCGCATGAAGGTAACCGTGCGCCAGGATGGCAAAATCTACCAGCAGGAGTACACGCGCGGCAAGATTGACTACGACCTGAAGGTGGTCGGCCGCACCGACCGCACGGGCACCACCGTGCGCTTCTGGCCGGACATCATCAGCGCGGACAATACGGACGGCATCTTTGACGAGGGCATCGAGTTCCGCTTTGACACGCTGCGCGCGCGCATGCGCGAGATGGCCTTCCTCAACAAGGGCATCCGCATCACCATCCGCGACGAGCGGGGCGACACCCCCGACGAGCGCACCTACCACTTCGAGGGCGGCATCGCCGAGTTTGTCACCTACATCAACAAAAACCGCGAGGTGCTGTTCCCCGAGCCCATCTATATGGAGGGCGTGAAGAACGACGTGGTTGTTGAAGTGGCCATGCAGTACAACGACAGCTACTCGGAGAACATCTTCGCCTTTGCCAACAACATCCACACCCCCGAGGGCGGTACGCATTTGCAGGGGTTCTCCGCCGCGCTGACCCGCACCATCAACGACTATGGCCGGCGCTACAAGTTCCTCAAGGACGCGGACGCCAACCTCAAAAGCGAGGATGTGCGCGAGAGCCTGGCGGCTGTTATTTCCGTCAAGCTCAAGGAGCCCCAGTTTGAGGGGCAGACCAAGTCCAAGCTGGGCAACGCCGTGGTACGCGGCATTGTGGACAGCATGGTCAGCGAGGAGTTGGGCGCCTACCTGGAGGAAAACCCGCCGGTGGGCCGCGCGATTCTCGACCGCTGCCTGGGCGCCGCGCGCGCGCGCGAAGCTGCCCGCAAGGCGCGTGACCTCACCCGCCGCAAGACGGTGCTGGAGTCGGCCGCTTTGCCCGGCAAGCTGGCCGACTGCTCGGAGACCGACCCGGCCAAGTGTGAAATCTTCATCGTAGAGGGTGACTCGGCCGGCGGCAGCGCCAAGACCGGGCGCGACCGTCACTTCCAGGCCATTCTGCCGCTGCGCGGCAAAATCCTCAACGTGGAAAAGACCCGCATCGACAAGGCGCTGGCCAACGCCGAAATCAAGAACATGATTACAGCCTTTGGCTGCGGCGTGGGCGATGAGTTTGATCTGAGCAAGCTGCGCTACCACCGCATCGTCTGCATGACGGACGCTGACGTGGACGGGGCGCACATCCGCATTTTGATGCTTACCTTCTTCTACCGCTACATGCGCCCGCTGATTGACAACGGCTATGTGTATATCGCCATGCCGCCGCTGTACAAGGTGAGCCGCGGCAAGATGGAGCGCTATGTATACGATGACAACGAGCTGCAAAAGCTGCTGGACGAGATTGGCCGCGAGCCCAAGCCCGACATCCAGCGCTACAAAGGCCTGGGCGAGATGTCGGCCGAGCAGCTGTGGGTCACCACCATGGACCCGGAAACCCGCACCATGAAGCAGGTGACCGCCCGCGACGCCGTGGCCGCCGATGAAGCCATGACGCTGCTGATGGGCGACCAGGTGGAGCCCCGGCGCGAGTTCATCGAGCAAAACTACGACCTGGTGGCCGACCTGGACATCTGATTGACAGCGCGGCGAATCATGCGTTTGCTGTACACCCCGATATAGCCCCGATTTCCGTGTTACCCCCGTGCGCCGCTCCGCGGCGCCTGGCCGCCTGTGCGCGGTACATCAAGCTGTAAGGAACCTTTATGAGCGACATCAAAGACAGGCTGTTACCGGCCGACCTGGAAAACGAACTGAAAACTTCCTTCATCTCCTACGCGATGGCCGTCATCATCAACCGCGCGCTGCCCGATGTGCGCGATGGCCTCAAGCCCGTGCACCGGCGCATTCTCTACGCCATGAACGAGCTGGGCATGACGGCGGACAAGCCCTTCCGCAAAAGCGCCCGCATCGTGGGCGAAGTGCTGGGCAAGTACCATCCCCATGGAGACAGCAGCGTGTATGACGCCATGGTGCGCCTGGCGCAGGATTTTTCCACCCGCTCGCTGCTGGTGGAAGGGCAGGGCAACTTCGGCTCAGTGGATGGCGACGGCGCGGCCGCTATGCGTTATACCGAGGCCAGGCTTACCCGGCTGTCCGGTTACCTGATTGGCGAAATCGACAAGGACACGGTGGATTTTTACCCCAACTTTGACGAGACGCTGATGCAGCCCTCCGTGATGCCCAGCCGCTACCCCAACCTGTTGGTCAACGGCTCCAGCGGCATTGCCGTGGGCATGGCCACCAACATCCCGCCCCACAACCTGGGCGAGGTGATTGACGGCACCGTCGCCATGATTGACAACCCGGACATCACCATGGACGAGCTGATGACCCACATCCAGGGGCCAGACTTCCCCACAGGCGGGGTTATCCTGGGCCGCAGCGGCATCCGCGAGGCGTATCACACCGGGCGCGGCCGCATCGTGGCGCGCGCCAAGAGCGAGATCGAAACGCTGGACAACGGCCGCAACCGCATCATCGTCAGCGAGATTCCCTACGCCGTCAACAAATCGCGCCTGATTCAAAAGATTGCCGAGCTCGTGCACGAAAAGCGCCTGGACGGCATCAGCGACCTGCGCGATGAGAGCGACCGCAACGGCATGCGCATCGTTATCGACCTCAAAAAGGACGCGCAGCCCCAGGTGGTGCTCAGCTACCTGTACAAGCACACGCAGATGCAGGAGACCTTTGGCGCCATCATGCTGGCGCTGGTGGACGGCCAGCCCCGCGTGCTGCCGCTGAAGGACATCCTGTTGCACTATATCAACCACCAGAAGGACGTGGTGACCCGCCGCACCCGCTACGATTTGGAGAAGGCCAAGGCGCGCTCCCACATCCTGGAGGGGCTGCTCAAGGCGCTGCTTAACATCGACGAGGTGGTGCACGTCATTCGCTCGTCCAGCGATACGCCCACGGCCAAGGCCCGCCTGATGGAGCGGTTTGAGTTTACCGACGTGCAGGCCCAGGCCATCCTGGACATGCGCCTGGCCCGCCTGACCAACCTGGAGGCCGACAAGCTGCAGGCCGAGTACGATGAGCTGCAAAAGACCATCGCCTACCTGCAAGGCATCCTGGCCGATGAAAGCCAGCTGATGGCCGTCATCAAGGGCGAAATGCTGGAGGTGCGCCAGAAGCATGCCGACCCGCGCCGCACCGAGATTTCCATGGTGGATGGCGAGATTGACATCGAAGACCTGATACCGGTTGACGACATGGTGGTCACCATGACGCACTTTGGCTACGTCAAGCGGCTGAGCCAGTCCACCTACCGCTCGCAGAACCGCGGCGGCAAGGGCGTGGCGGCGCTGACCACCCGCGAGGAAGACTATGTGGAGCAGATGTACGTGGTCAACTCCCACAGCGACATGCTCTACTTCACCGACCGCGGGCGCGTGTACGGCCTAAAGTGCTACGAGATACCGGAGGCAGGACGTACCGCGCGGGGCACCGCCATCGTCAACCTGCTGCAATTGCAGGGCGGCGAGAAGGTGACCATGATGCTGCCCATCCCCGACCGGGAGAGCGACGATTATCTGATGATGGCCACCCGCGACGGCCTGATTAAAAAGACGCCGCTGGGCGACTTTAAGAACCTGCGCCGCTCGGGCCTGATTGCCATCACCCTGCGCGATGAGGACGAGCTCATCGGCGTGCAGCTGACCGAAGGCAAGCAGGAAATCATGCTTGCCACCCGCCGGGGCAAGTCCATCCGCTTCAGCGAGGCGTCCATCCGGGCCACGGGCCGCGGCTCTCAGGGCGTGCGCAGCATGAAGCTGGACGCCAACGATGCGGTGGTCAGCATGGCGCGTGTGGAGGAAGGCAAGCAGGTGCTGTGTATCACCGAGCTTGGCTACGGCAAGCGCACTGATTTGAGCGAGTACCGCGAGCAGGGCCGCGCCGGCAAGGGCGTTACGGTGATGAAGCTTACCAACAAGACCGGCTGGCTGGCCAGCATGCTCATGGTGGAGCCGGGGGATGAGATCATGCTCATCACCGATGACGGCACCATCATCCGTACCCCGGTGGTGGATATCCGCGAGTGCGGCCGCGTTACCCAGGGCGTGCGCCTGATGCGCGTGGGCGAGGGCAGCCGCATTGTGGACGTGGACGTGGCCGCCCCCGAGGACGAGGAAAACGGCGAGCACGAGAACCATCCCGAGGCGGATGCACCGGAGCATGGCGAAGGCCGGGCGGATGACCTCAGCTGGCAGGGCCGGCCGGAGGCGGAGCCGCAAGCCCAGGAGGACAACGACCTGTAACTAACACGGGCGGGGGACGCGCAGGCATCCCCTGCCCTTTGTTTGGAGCGCGCATGACGCAGAGGCAAAAATCCCTGGCCGGGGGCATCTCGGTGCTGAGCATCGCCGGACTCATCTGCAAGGTGGTCGGCGTGCTGTACCAAATCCCCCTCAACAACACCATCGGCCCCGAGGGCATCGGGGTGTACAACCTGGTTTTCCCCAGCTACAACCTGCTGCTGGCGGTGTCCTCCGTGGGCATCCCGGTGGCTATTTCGCGTATGGTGGCCCACTACCTGGCGCAGGATGACCCGCGCAACGCCCGGCGGGTGTTCCGCGCGGCGCTGTATATCCTGACCGCCTTTGGCGTGCTGGCCACCGCCTTTATGATGGGGTTTCACCGCCAGTTGGGCCGCGCCACCGCCACGGCGGAATCGGCATCGGGCTTTCTGGTTATCGCGCCCAGCCTGCTGTTTGTGTGCGTGATGAGCGCGTTTCGCGGCTTCATGCAGGGGCGCAGGCGCATGCTGCCCACGGCCACCTCCCAGCTGATTGAGCAGGTGGGCAAGGTATTTATCGCCCTGCCCCTGGCCATGGAGGGCATGCGCCGGGGCGGCTACGCCATGGGGGCGGCCGGCGCGCTACTGGGCACCTCCATCGCCGAGGCCGCGGCGCTGCTGTACATGGTGGTCGATCACTACATCAACCGCCGCGCGCTGGACCGATTGCCCCAGGGGGACGCGCTGGCCGCGCCGCTGCCCGGCCTGGCGCGGGAAATCACGCTGATTTCCATCCCCATCACCATCGGCGCCAGCATTGTGCCGCTGGCGGGGCTGCTGGACAGCTTCATGCTCAAGCGCATCATGCAGGGCTATATGGAGCAAAGCCAGGCCCTCATCCGCTATGGCGTGTACTCCGGCCCGGTCATCTCGCTCATCAACGTGCCCACGGCGGTGGCCATGGCCATCTCGGCCAACCTGGTGCCCGCCATCTCCGGCCACCGGGCACGGGGGGACGCGGATGGCATCCGCCGGGAGAGCGGCACGGGGCTGCGCCTGGCCTCGGTCATCGGCTTTCCCAGCGCGGTGGGCATGAGCCTGCTGGCCGAACCCATCCTGTTTTTGCTGTTTGGGCGCAGCGGCCGCTATACGCCGGAGCATTTGTATTTGGGGGCGCAGCTGCTGCGCGTCAGCAGCCTGACCATCCTGTTTTTCATGCAGGTGCAGGCCACCAGTGCCATTTTACAGGCGCTGCACAAGCAGCGCATTCCCATGTACACGTTGGCGCTGGGCATGGCGCTTAAAATCATCCTCAACTACAGCCTGGTGCAGTACCCGGCCGTCAACATCCACGGCGCGCCCTATGCATCCCTGCTGTGCTACATCGTCAGCCTGGCGCCCAACCTGTGGTATGTGGCCAAGTACAGCGGCATGCGATTGCAGCTGGATGAGCTGATCTGGCGGCCCGCGCTGGCCACCGTGGCCATGGCGCTGCCGGTGGTGGCGGCGCTGGCGCTGCTGGGCTCCCGGCTGTCGCGCAGCTGGCTGTGGATGTTGCTGACCATGTTGGCCGCGGGCGTGGCGTACCTGGCCGCCGCCTGGCGCGTGCGCGCCATCACCCGGGAGGATTTGCCGGGCTTTATCAGAAGGAGAATGAAACATCGTGCATAACATCACTGTGGTTACGCTGGGCCCCGGCGCCCGTGAACACCTGACCCTGGGCGCGGTGGACGCTCTGCGCCAAGGGGGTCGCATCGTGCTGCGCACCAAGCGTCACGGCGCGGCTGGCTACCTGGCTGAGCAGGGTCTGCCCTTTGTGACGCTGGACAGCCTGTACGACGCCAGTGAGGACTTTGATACCCTGGCGCTACGCGCCGCGCAGGAGGTGCTGCGCATGGCCGCGGCAGGCCCGCTGTGCTACGGCGTGGCCGACCCCGGCAATGATGAGAGCGTGCGCCGCCTGCTGCACATGGCAGCGGATAACGTGTCCATTCTGCCCGGCGTCACGCTGGAGGCGCCGCTGCTGGCCGCCCGGCCTACCGAGAAGCCGCTGCTAATCAGCAATGCCGCGGGCCTAACGGTGCTGGATGGGCAGCGCCCGCTGTGCATCACCGAGATTGACAGCCAGGCCCTGGCCGGCACATGCAAATTGCAGCTGATGGAGCACTATGACCCCGACTGCACGCTGTACTTCTTCCCGCCGGGGGAGGGCGGCAAGCGCCAGATGACCCGCACCACCTTGGAGGAGCTGGACCGTCAGCCCCGGTACGACCATACCTGCGGCGCGCTGCTGCTGCCGGGCAAGCCCTTTGAGAAGGAGCGCTACGACCTGCAGGACGTGGTGAACCTGATGGCGCATCTGCGCGCCCCGGGTGGCTGCCCGTGGGACCGGGCGCAGACGCACCGCAGTTTGGCAAGATACTTAGTGGAGGAGGCCAACGAGGCTGCCCATGCCATTGCCCAGGAGGATTGGGAGGCCGTGGCCGACGAGCTGGGCGACGTGCTGCTGCAGGTGGTGTTCCACGCCTCCGTGGGCGAGGAATACGGCACCATGACCTTGGGCGACATCACCACCGCCATCTGCCGCAAGATGATCAAGCGCCATACGCATATCTTCGGCGGCCAGGCGCTGGAAACGCCCGAGCAGGTGAGCGACAGCTGGGAGAAAATCAAGGCCAAGGAACGCGGCAATCAGACCCCGGCGCAGAAGATGCGCAGCCTGCCCGCCTCCCTGCCGCCGCTGCTGCGTGCCCTCAAGGTGCAGGAGGCCGCCGCCAAGGTGGGCTTCGACTGGCCGGACGCCCACGGCGCGTTGGACAAAGTGCACGAGGAGGCGAATGAGCTGCTGGCCGAGCTGGACGCAGGCCGCGACACGCGCGACGAGCTGGGCGATTTGTTCTTTGCCGCCGTCAATGCCGCCCGTTTGATGGACACATACCCCGACGAAGTGGTCAATATCTCCACCGAAAAGTTCATCAACCGTTTCGAACACATGGAAAATGCTATAAAAATGGACCAAAAACCGTTCAAATGCTTGACTTTAGAGGATTGGGATGTATACTGGGTTCGAAGCAAGCAAGCTGATGAAAGCCTTGCTTTACTCAAAACACAGGAGGAAATAACATGAATAAGTCCGAACTCGTCGCAGCCGTTCAAAAGGCCACCGAACTCAAGAAAAAGGACGCGGAAGCCGCCGTCGCCGCCTTCGTTGACACCGTCAAGGCCGCCCTCAAGAAGGGTGAAAAGGTCCAGCTGATTGGCTTTGGCACCTTCGAAGCCAAGAAGCGCCCCGCCCGCACCGCGCGCAACCCCCGCACCGGCGAGGAGATCAAGGTGAAGGCTTCCAAGGCCCCCACCTTCAAGGCGAGCAAAGCCTTCAAGGACACGCTCAACTAATCTTCTATCGGTATTTGTAAAACGGGGTGGATACACCCCGTTTTTTCATCCTTTTATACTGAACGCTTTCGTAAATGCTTTGATGGATTTGTCTTTTTCCGCACCCGCGTCCCCTCTTTCAGTCAGCGTAGCGCCGCTACGCCTCCTTCCTTCGGGTTAGCGGGAGCGAAAAAATCCGGCATCCATCTGTGCATTTCCTCATTTGTTCAGTATGGGCAAGATAGAACGTAGTGATAATACTTTGTTGTGTGCCCAATTTCCCTGATTAGAAAGGCAGATATGCGTTTAGATAAGTATTTGAAGGTGTCGCGGCTCATCAAGCGGCGCACCGTGGCCAAGGAGGCCTGCGACGGCGGGCGGGTCAGCCTAAATGGCCGCCAGGCAAAGGCCGGCACCGAGGTCAATCCCGGCGATGTGCTGGAAATCCGCTTCGGCAACCGGCTGGGCCGCTACGAGGTGGTCGCCATTCAGGAGACCGTGCGTAAAGAGTTGGCCGGGGAGATGTACCGCGTGCTCAATGAGGA
>CALNAU010000011.1 GCA_937874275.1 uncultured Clostridia bacterium
AGGGCTACTACTCCAGCCCCTTTGGCACCAAGTTCTTCCAGGAAGCCACCAAGGGCGAGGAGACCGTGCTGCGCATTAACCTGGCCAGCGAGCCCGACAAGCTGGACCCGGCGCTGAACTCCTCCGTTGATGGCGCCACCCTGGCGGCCAACAGCTTCGGCGGCCTGTACACCTATGCCAACGGCGAAGTGGCGCCCGTGCCCAACTACGCCACCGGCGTTGAGATTTCCGACGACAGCCTGACCTATGTGTTCACCATTCGCGATGGCCTCAAGTGGAGCAATGGCGATCCGCTGACCGCCAAGGACTTTGTTTACAGCTGGAATCGCGCTGTGGCCGCTGAGACGGCTGCGGACTATGCCTACATGTTTGACAGCATTGCCGGCTACCCGGACAAGCTGGATGTGACCGCCTCCGAAGACGGCACCAAGCTGACTGTCAACCTGAAGGCCCCCACCGCTTACTTCCTCGACCTGGTTGCCTTCCCCACCTATTTCGCGGTGCATGAAGCGACCGTTGAAAACGCTGTGGGCTACAAGGATGAGGCCGGCACGGTCGTCAGCCCCGGTGCCTGGGCATTGGAGGCTGGCTTCGTATCCAGCGGCCCCTTCATGCTGCAGGAGTGGAAGCACAACGAGTCCATGGTCTATGTGAAGAACCCCAACTACTGGGATGCTGAGAATGTCAAGATTGAGCGCATGGAGCTGATGCTGTCCGCTGACGAAGTGGCCATCTACAGCGCCTACCAGGCCGGCGATCTGGACTTCATTGACACCGTGCCCCAGGATCAGATCAAGAGCCTCATGGAGACCGACGAGTTCCACAAGGTGGACGAGTTGGGCACCTATTTCGCCATCTTCAACGTGAAGAGCAAGCTGTTTGACGGCATGACCGTGGAGCAGGCCTCTGCCTTCCGCCGCGGCATCAGCCGCCTGATTGACCGCAACTACATCGTAGAAACCGTTGGCCAGACCGGCCAGGTCGTCGCCAATGCCTTCATTCCCGCCGGGATGCTGGATGGCCAGGGCGAAGAATTCAAGAAAGATGACGCCGACTACACCTATGCCGTGGAAACCGGCTATTTCCCCATCGAGCCTAGTGTGGAAGACGCTGTTGCCCTGCTGAAGGAAGCGGGCCTCGAGTTTGGCGATGACAACATGCTCAAGACGCCGCTGACAATGACCTACATCCACAACACCAACGCCGCTCACGCCGCCATCGCTCAGCTGCTGCAGCAGGATCTGGCGCAGGTTGGTATCGTTGTTGACATCCAGACCCAGGAGTGGAACGTGTTCCGCAACGAGCGCAAGGCCGGCAACTACGACTTCGCTCGCCACGGCTGGATCGCGGACTTCAACGACCCCATCAACATGCTGGAAATGTGGACCACCGATTCCGGCAACAACGACGCGCAGCTGGGCCGCTGATTCATCAGCAGACACGCGCTAAGTAAATAACCCAGGGGCCGGCCGCAAGGCCGGCCCTCAGACTGTCAAGAAAGTATCATCAGGGAGGTATCGGAGGGCGGAGCCCTCTGATGGAAATCCGTTCCAGCGACATGCGCGGTGGGGCGGAAGGCCTGGCATTGCCAGGGTTTCCTTGCCATCCGCCGCCCGGGAACGAAGTGAGGGGCGGATGGCCCAACGTGCCTTCCCGTCAAACAACCAAAGGTTGTTTGACGGCCAGGGGCCAGCCGCAAGGCAGGACTCTTTTGTGTGAAAAGCGCTGATGCGTGGTATAATATAGGTGGAGAACACACAAGGAGGGACGCCGATGTATTATTTTGACTCCACCTATTTGCTGGTGATTGCGGCGCTGGTATTGGCCCTGATTGCGCAGGGCATGGTGCGCTCCGCCTACAATAAATATGCCAAGGTGCCCACGCAGCGGGGCATGCCCGCGGCCCAGGTCGCGTCCGACATGCTGCGCCAAAACGGCAACGATGTGGTCAAGGTGCAGGCCACCGAAGGCACGCTGACCGACCATTACGACCCGCGCAATGAAACGCTCAGCCTGTCGGAGGGTGTCTATAGCTCGTCCAGCGTGGCCGCGCTTGGCATCGCTGCCCATGAGGCTGGCCACGCCATGCAGAAGAAGGAGGGCTATGGCCCCCTGGCGCTGCGCAGCCTGCTGGTGCCGGTAGTGAACATCGGCTCCAACCTCAGCATGCCCATCGTTATTCTGGGCCTCATCATGTCCATCCCGGCGCTGGTTACCGTTGGTATCGTGCTGTTTGGGCTGGCGGTGGTCTTTACCCTGATTACCCTGCCGGTGGAGTTTGACGCCAGCCGCCGGGCCATCGCCATGCTCAATGCCGGGGGCTATATCACCCGGGATGAGGAGCGGGGCGTGCGCAAGGTGCTGCGCGCGGCCTCGATGACCTATGTGGCGGCTGCCATCGGTGCCATTTTGCAGCTGGCCCGCCTGATTTTGCTCAGCCGGAGCAACAGCCGCAGTCGGAGATAACATTCGTTACACACAGCAAAGCGCCGCGTGATTTGTGCGGCGCTTTTGCTGTGCAAACAATCAACTACTGGTTCTTTGGCAGCTCGCTTTCCCTTTCCTTGCGGAAGATGACAAACTTGCTGGCGAAGTAGTTGAAGACGACCACCAGCACATTCATCAACAGCTTTGCGATTTTATCATTCATCACCAGCAAGCACAGGTTGAACAGCAATAAATCAAACAGAACCAGGCTCAGTAGCCGTGCGGACACAAACAGCATGAACTCCCGGCGGGCGCCCTGCCGCACTTGATTGCTTTTAAACACGTAACGCTTATTGGTAAAGAAAGCAAACAGCACCGCCAATATCCAGGCAATGATATTGGCGGCGGTAGCGACGGCGTGATAGCCTGCACCCCCGTCCGGATAATTCTTTAGGCCCATCGCTTCCGTGAGCAGCCAATACAACACCCAATTAACCGCCGTGGTCAATACCCCGAAAAATACATAGGTAAGGGGCTCACGCAGCTTCTCGGGATTTTTCATCAGGGCCTTGATTTTTTCTATCATCGGGTGTCCTTTCGATTGGCTAATGTATCGCCGTCATCGCCCCGGGCGTAGCTGGCCGACAGCAAATCGTCAGCACGCATCGTCTGAGGTGTTTTTTTATTTCTGGCAGTTGTGTAGGTAAACTGGTTCTCCTCCAGCGACAGCACGGTAATGTTGCCGCTCCAGGGCTGGCCGTCGCGCAGCAGCATCACCTTGATGGGGCGGCCCCGCTCCAGCGAGTATCGCAAAAATCGCTCCACCAGGCTCATCCCTCGGGTACCTCATAGATGCGGTAGGCATCCTCCGCGTCCTGATAGACCAGTGTAAACCCGCTGTCCAGCGCCGCCTGGTCCACATGGGTGAGGCTGCGCTCCGACGGGCCCAGCAGCACATA
>CALNAU010000012.1 GCA_937874275.1 uncultured Clostridia bacterium
ACTACTGGAGGTATCATGGCATCATTTGTGGACCGGGCGCAGCTGCGCCTGAAGGCCGGCAGCGGCGGCAACGGCTGTGTGTCGTTTCACCGGGAGAAGTTTGTGTTAAACGGCGGGCCGGATGGCGGTGATGGCGGCAATGGCGGCGATATCGTGCTGGTGGCCGACCATAACCTGCATACGCTGCTGGATTACCGCTATCGCAGCAAGTATGCGGCGGAGAACGGCGAGCCCGGCGCGTCCCTCAGGCGGTACGGCAAGAGCGGCGAATCGCTGGAAATCCGGCTGCCCGTGGGCACCATTGTGCGCGACAAGGAGACCGGCAAGGTGGTCGCCGACATGTTTGAGAATGGGGAGCGCAAGGTGCTGCTGCGCGGCGGCCGCGGCGGGCATGGCAACGCCAAATTTGCCACGCCCACCCGCCAGGCGCCCAACTTTGCCAAGCCCGGCATCAAAACCGAGTGGCGCGAGTTCACGCTGGAGCTCAAGACCATCGCCGATGTGGGCCTGGTGGGCTACCCCAATGTGGGCAAGTCGTCCATCCTGGCGGCGGTGACAGCGGCCAAGCCCAAGATTGCCAACTACCCCTTCACCACGCTCACGCCCAACCTGGGCATCGTCAGCCACAAGGGCGTCAGTTTCGCCATGGCGGATATCCCCGGCCTCATCGAAAACGCCTCCCAGGGCGCGGGGCTTGGGTTCAACTTCCTGCGCCATGTGGAGCGCACGCGCCTGCTGATTCATGTGGTGGATATTTCGGGCTCCGAGGGGCGCGACCCGGTGCAGGATTGGCGCACCATCAATGACGAGCTGAGCCGTTACGGCCAGCTGGAGCGCAGGCCCCAAATTCTGGCCGCCAACAAGATGGATTTGCCGGATGCCGAAGAGAATCTGCAACGCCTGCGCGAGGCCGCGGGGGATACCCCGGTGTTCCCGGTCAGTGCCGCCACGCGGCAGGGCTTTGACGCGCTGCTGGATCATGTGGTACAGATGCTCCAATCCCTGCCCGTGCAGGAGCGCTACGAGGAAAGCCCGGCGGAGGACCTGTCGGCGCCTGTGACCGGCTTCACTGTCAGGCAGGAGAGCGGTGTGTACGTGGTGGAAGGTCCGTCCATCGTGAACCTCATTGCCAGCGTCAACTTTGACGACTATGAGAGCATGCTCTGGTTCCACAGCGTCATGCAAAAGAGCGGCATCATCGACGCGCTGCGCGAGGCCGGCGCCAAGGAAGGCGACACCGTGCGGATGGATGATATGGAGTTTGACTTTGTAGAGTGACATGCATGCGGCTTCGGCGCGTTTTGCGCGCAGTCGCCTCGTCCTTTTTGATTTCCGCGGCGTCGCTGCTCCGTCGACGTAGCGCTGCTACGCCTCCTGCGCGATTCCTTGCGGAAATCCAAAAATGACAGCGGCTTGATGCGTGCAAAACGCACCTCAGCCGCATCTGGAAGGATTAAGGAAATGGACGAACTATTTCTAATAGCCCCCAGCATGGCCTACGAGCGGCAGATTCGCGCCTACCGGGCCGAGATACTGGCCGATGGCGAGGGCGTGGACGGTGGCGGCGGGCTGGACGCCTTTGAGGATGTGGCCGACTGGCTGGCCTACCTGGCCCTCAAGAGCAGCCCGGATACCTGCCCCGCGGACCGCGTGCCCGACAGCACCTACCTGTGCGTGCGCCGGGCGGACAACCGCGTGGTGGGCATAGCCAACATCCGCCACACGCTCAACGACCTGCTGCTACAGTGGGGCGGGCATGTGGGCTACAGCATCCGCCCGGATGAGCGGGGCAAGGGATACGCCAAGCAGCAGCTGAGGCTCACGCTGGACAAGTGCCGGGGGCTGGGGCTCACCCGCGTGCTGGTCACCTGTGATGAGACCAACCAGCGCTCTCGCCGCACCATTGAAGGCTGTGGCGGGCAGTACGAGGATTCGCGCCCGGACAGCGATGGCATGCCCACGCGTAGATACTGGATAGATATACCCTAACTGCAATGAAGGAGAACAAAATGGAATTAACTGCAAAACAGAGGGCCGCGCTGCGCAGCATGGCCAACGGCCTGCCCGTGGTGCTCACGGTGGGCAAGGAAGGCGTCACCGATGCCACCATCAAGGAGGCCTATGACGCCCTGCAGGCAAGGGAGCTGATCAAGTGCGCCGTGGGGCAAAATGCGCCCCTCACCGCCCGCGAAGCGGCCTCCCAGCTGTGCGAGCGCACGGGCGCTCAGCCCGTGCAGGCCATTGGGCGCAAGTTTGTGCTCTATCGCCGCAACGACAAGGAACCCAAGATTGAGGTATGAATGCCTGAGGTAACGCTGAGGGACATCACAGACGATAACTGGATGCCAGCCATCTATGCGGGCGATGCCGTGGCAGGCCACCCTTGGGCCCGAAGCATGGTGCATTCATTCGCTTCCCCGGAGGCAAAGCATGGGCATTAAGCGCGCGCTGTATTTCGCGTTGGGCTGCCTGGGTCTGGCGATGGGGGCGGTGGGCGCGGTGGTGCCCCTGCTGCCCGCCTTTCCGTTTCTGGTGCTGGCGGCCTTTGGCTTTGCCCGCTCCAGCGACCGGCTTCACCAGTGGTTCCTCGCCACCCGCCTGTATCGGGATAACCTGGCAGGCTTCCTGTCCGGCCGAGGGATGACCAAGGCGGCCAAGGCGCGCGTGATGCTCACCGTGACCGCCGTGATGGCCATAGGCTTTTATATGATGCGCCGCATCCCGGTTGGCCAGGTGATACTGGCCGTGGTTTGGGTGGGGCACATGATTTTGTTCATCTGGGGCATACGGACGGTGCCGGAAGAGAAGTGAGCAGTGAGGAGTTAGCGGTGCAGATTCCGCCAGGTCAGCGCCGAAGGCGCAACCATTGACTCTTAACCGCTAACCGATAACTCCTACCTTCATGTGACTTGCCCCGGCTGCGAGGAATAGCCATCCGGGCCCACATACCGGCTGTCGCCAAAGCCCAGGATGAGGTAAAAGATCGGCCCCAGGAACAACAGCCCCAGCCCGAAGCCCGTGCCTTTGCCGAAGACGCGGGCCATTTTGAACGGCAGCATCAACAGGAAGATGAGGTTGACCAGCGGTACAATCAGCCACAAAAACATCCAGCCCTTGCCCCACGCAATCCTGAAGGTGATGTAGAGATTATAAAAGGGAATCAGCGATTTCCATCCGGCTTCACCGGCCTTCTCAAACACCTTCCACAAGGCGATGGTCTGAAATATCAGCCAGATGATGCCAAAGGTAGAGGTGCCCTCCGGCAGGCTATACCACGCTTCCCTGAAAAAGTACGGCATGTGCGCTCCTTTTGCTGCCCGAAGGGCCGCGATTTCTTACGCCCATCATACCACGCTGACGCTTGGGCTAACAAGGAAAGCACAACAGAGCGGACTCGTCATCCTCGCTCAGATATTCGACTGCGAATCCCGACCTTCAACCCGGCGGCCCTCACGAACGACCCCTACTTCCCCTCCATGACCATCAGCCGTATCTTGTCGTTGGCTTGCTGCATGAATTGTTCTAGCGTGATGGCCCCTTCCTTGTACATGCCCCAGAGGTAGCCGTCCCGGCTGAGGGCGGTGTTTTGTGTGAGGCTCAGGCTGTTGTCCAGGTACACATGGCGCATCAGGTTCTGGTGCAGCTTCAAGGTATCCGGGCCGAAAATGTAGCGGGTGCTTTCCATATCCTGCTCGTAGCGGGCTTGCATGCGGGCCATGTTAACCTCCATCTCGCGCTTCTGCGCCCCTTCGGCCTTGTCAATCTCCTGCTGATAGTGGGCCAGGCTATCCTGGGTGTTGCGCATCTGCTCCTCATAGAAGGGGTTGGGGATGGGGTCGGTCCAGGTACGGCTGAGGGCAGCGCGGTTTTCGGGCGCCATGTAGTGCACATACAGCCGCAGAAATTCCTTGACCGTTTCGGGGTGCTTGGTGCGGGCGAGTGCTGTCAGCATGCGGCCATTGCCACTGCGCCAGGCGGGTATCTGTCCGTCGGGGACAGCAACAGGGCCTGTCCGTTGCCCTCGCCCAGCCCGCCGTACATCAGCGTCTCAAACTGGTAGCCAATCATGCGCTCAATCAGCGGGCGGCGGATGCCATCTGCATAGCCGGCGTCGGGGGTTTCCGTGTTGAGCGGCAAGTCCCATGCGGTGACATCCAGCGCATCGATTTCACGCATCATGGCGCCGAATGCGGCGTCGTCAAACTGCAGCGCCAGCCCCTGCCCCTGCATGGACTCCTTATAGCTTTCGTAGGCCATGTCCTTCAGGTGGCTCTTGGCATCAGGCTCCGCAAAGAGCATGTAGTCCTCATGCTGCTTGTAGCCATCCTCGCCCCACCAACGCACCAGCTCAAGCAGTTCCGGGAAGGTGCGAGGAATGTCCCGGCCTACGGCTGTAAATCGTGCGGGGACAGCCGCGTCAAACCAGGTATCCAAAAAGTCCGGGATGGCATAGAGCCTGCCCTCATGGTGGATAGAGGGGCCAAAGGCTGCCAGCGCGTCATCCGCAAAGGCGGTGAGCTCCGGCACGTCGGACAGGTCCAGCAGGTAGCCTTTTTGCATCATCCTTTGCACGTCAAAGGTGTTGGTGTTCAGCTCCAATATGTCAACGGGCGCCTCGCCTGACATCAGCATCGCGCCCAGCTGGTCGGGCTCCAGATAACCCCGCAGTTCTATTTGCACGTTATCCATTTCGGCCAGCGCCAGGGACATGGCCTTCTGGTCCGTTGGCACCTCGCCCAGCGTCAGGGTGACGGCTGGCGGCAGTTGCGTTTCGTCCGTGCCGCGCAGGTAGAGGTTGTTGCCCGCGGCAATCAGCAGTTGGCCGTCTGAAAAGGGCTGCATGCGAGGCCCAACGGACAGGCCGCCCCCGCCCCACAACTCCACCAGCGGCAGCCGGTCGGTCTGAATCGGCGGGGCATTTTCCCGCAGGCGCAGCACCTGGGTCTGCGTGACGGTGTATACGGCATCCTGCACCGCATCGTAGTACAGCATCAGGTCGCCCGGCCAGATACGGTCCAATCCCTGGGGCAGGGTAAAGGGGAGCGGCTCGGCGGTGTCCTGGCGCGGGTTAAAGGCCATGACCTGCGGCGGCTTTGCCTGGCCGGTTTGCTCATCCCGCTCGCTTTGGTTATAGTGCAGGCCCAGCAGCAGGCCATCCTTGTAGGGGGCCAGGCTTTGCAGCATGGTCTGCTGGTAGGCGGTGCGCTGCCCGGTCGCCAGGTCGTAGCTGTAAAGGTCCTCTTTCAGGTCACCCCAGTTGCTTTGGATGACGTATAGCTGTCCCTCGTGGGCCAGCGCGAAGCGGGGCGGCTGCACAAAGGGATTGGCCGAGTCCCCCTGGGTGAACAGGCTCCAGTCCAGCTGCATGCCCTCCTCAAAGGCGGGTGCATCGCCTGATTGCTTGATGTGGTAGAGCATACCGGTCTGTGTGTCCAGCCCCATGGGCTGCCCCTCGTGAAGGAAAAGCAGTTGCACCGCCGGCTGCTTAGCCAACAGCTGTGGCTGGGCGCCCGGCGTCCACCCGTAGAGCGCGTTGCGGGTACGGATGAGGGTCTGCCCCTCCCACTGGATAAAGCTGGTCACAAAGTCGTTCTCGTCCATCAGTTCGCGCCCAAATACCTGGCGCACAGGCGGCGCGGCCTCCTGCGCCAGGCCAGCGGTGGGCAGCAGACATAGCGTCAGCAGCAGGGTGAGCAAGGGATGGATGGATCTTTTTCGCATGATGATGCCTCCTTATCGCTTTGTGTATGCTCAGCATACCATGGATAACAGGGCCCAAATGTAACAACCCGCCAAGCCGGGTTGAACTGTTACATTTGGGGCCGCATGCATTGTTTGCAGTTCGGTCACAATGCCCCGCCGCCCGAACATGTATTTTGCGCCGCGGGCATGATATAATAACCTATCGACGAAGAGCGGAGGCGGCACAGTGTTTGGCAAATTCATGAACAACTACTACTACGGCAAGTCGGGCAAGGGGGATTACCGCAAGGATGATCTGCCCCGGACGCGCTGGCAGCTGTTCTGGGAGATGCTGCGCGTGCGGCTGGCCGGGCTGTTTCGGCTGAACCTGCTCAGCGCCGCGGCGTGGATACCCGCCATGTACGTCCTCGCCCGGCTGGTCAGCGGGCTGTTCAACCTGGCGGGCCTGGTGAGCCTGGTGCAGCAGGACCCCGCCGCCGTCACGCCCGAGCAGATGGAGGTGTACAACAACCTCACCCCCCTGCTGAACGCTTTGGTGCTGCGCTCGCTGCTGTGGCTGATTCCCTGCATTGCCCTCACCGGCCCGGTGCAGGCGGGCATGGCCTATGTGACGCGCAACTGGGCGCGCGACGAGCACGCCTTTGTGTGGAGCGACTTTAAGGACGCCGTGCGCGACAACTGGAAGCAGGCGCTGGGCATCTCGCTGATAACGGGCTTTGTGCCGCTGGTGGTGTATGTCAGCTACCAGTTCTACGGGCAGATGCTGGGGCGCAGCATGGTATTTGTGGTGCCGCAGATGCTTACCGTGATGCTGGGTCTGCTGTGGGCGCTGGCGCTGGTATATTACTACCCGCTGCTGGTCACCTACAGGCTGAGCTTCATCACGCTGATTAAAAACGGCCTGCTGCTGGCCGTGGGGCGCCTGCCGCATACGGTGGGCGTGCGCCTGGCGATGCTGGTGCCCGCCGTGATCGCGGCGCTGGTGGCCTGGCTGATGCCCTCCTACATGCTGTACGCGCTGATGCTGCTGGCGGCCTACTACCTGATGCTGGGCAACGCGCTGGCAAGGTTTGTGTACGCGTCCTTCTCCAACGCCGTGTTTGACCGCTTTATCAACAGCCGCATGGAGGGGGTGCAGGTCAACCGCGGCCTGGCCACCCCCGAGGATGAGGACGACGACGTCGAGGAGGAGCCCCAGGGCTGATGTACGGAGATTTTGCCCGCGTGTACGACCGGCTGATGCGGGATGTGGACTACGCCGGTTGGGCTGCGTACTATGCCTCGCTGCTGGATATGGCGGGCGTGCCCGCGGATGGCCTGGTGGCCGAATGCGCCTGCGGCACCGGCAGCCTCACCTTGCCGCTGAGCACCCGCTACCGCATGACCGGGGTGGACATCTCCCAGGAGATGCTGTCGGTGGCGGCGGACAAGCTGCGCGCCGCGGGCCGTCAGGTGCCCCTCATCCGGCAGGATATGCAGCGCCTTCGGCTGCACCGCCCGCAGGATGCGGTGCTGTGCACCTGCGACGGTGTCAACTACCTGACGGACGACAAAGCGCTGGGCCATTTTTTAGCGGCGGCGCACGCAGCGCTCAAGCCCGGCGGGGCGCTGGCGTTTGATGTATCCAGCCTGCACAAGCTGCGTACCACCCTGGGCGACAACACCCTCACCAACACCGAGGGGGATGTGCACTACATCTGGCACAACGCCTGGGACGAGCGCGAGCGCCTGCTGCGCATGCGGCTGTACCTGTACGCCCGCCAGGCGGGCAATGCCTGGGCCCTGATTGAGGAAGAGCAGGTGCAGCGCGGCTATGACGAGGCAGCGTTGACCCGCGCCTTGCAAGCCGCAGGATTTGACGATATCCGCATTTTCGGCGACCGGCACTTGAATGCCCCCGGCCCACAGGAGCCGCGGCTGCACGTGCTGGCGCGCAAACTCATATAAGAAAGGATTACCATGAACAACCAAAACGAACTGATTTTTAACGAGGCCGATGCCCTGCTGCGCATGACGCTGATGGGCGGTCAGGCCCGTGTATTGCTGTGCCGCACCACGCGGCTGACCCAGGAGGCGGCCAATATCCACCAGGCATCGGACGCCGCCACCGCCGCCATGGGCCGCCTGCTGAGCGCCTCGGCCATGCTCTCCTGCATGATCAAGGAGGAGCAGGGCAGCGTGACCGTGACCGTCGCCGGGGACGGCGCGGGCGGCCGGATGACCGTGGTGGGCCGGGGCGGCCAACTCAAGATATCGGTGGAGCACCCACAGGCTGAGCTGCCGGCATCGGAAGAAGGCCGCCAGGATGTGGCCGGGTTTGTGGGCCGCCACGGCAAGCTGACCGTCATCAAGGACATGGGCCAGGGCGAGCCCTACATCGGCATCACCAACCTGGTGTCGGGCGAATTGGGGATGGATTTCGCCGAGTACTTCACCATGTCCGAGCAGACGCCTTCGCTGGTCGCGCTGGGCTGCCTCAACCAGGCGGGCACGGTGCTGTCAGCGGGCGGCATCCTCATCCAGGCCATGCCCGGATGCGAGATGAGCGTCATCGAGGAGCTGGAGCGGCGCGAGCCCTTCTTCCGCGGCATCAGCCGCGAGCTGTACGACCGCTCGCTGCGCGAGCTGGCCGAGTTCTGGTTCCAGGGGATGGAGCTGGACATTCTGGCCGAGGACCCGCTGACCCTGCAATGCGATTGCTCGCGCGAGCGCATGGCCAGGGCCCTGCGCTCCCTGGGCGCCGAGGACCGGGCGGACATCGCCGCTTCCGGCGAGGACACGGTGATGGCCTGCCACTTTTGCCGGGATGAGCACCGCTTCACGCCCGATGAGGTGCGGGCGCTGTTTGCCGATCAACCGCAGGAGGATGGCGATGCGCTGCATTGATTTTGACGCCCGCTTTGCCGATTACGCGCGGGACTGGGTGGAAGCCCACGAGGACGAGTACACCGACGTGGACGAGATGGAGCTGGCCATGCCCCAGGTGTATCAGCAGTTTCTGGATACGCCGGCCGACTGGCTGGGCGGCGAGCGCCCCGGCCAGTACTTTGACCAGTGGGATGACCCGGCGCTGCTGATTGGCTGGCTGGGTGACTACCTGGACCAGGGCGTCAGCGTGCCCGATATGCTGCTCAACCGCATCGCCGAGCTGGGCGAGCCCGCGGCCGAGGTGCTATGCCACCTGCTGGATGATGACGATGCCACCAACGAAAAGAAGATGCTGGCCGTTACCCTGCTGCGCGAGCTGGACAGCCTCCTGCCCATGGAGCGCTATGTGGCCTGGCAGTACGAGCGCAGCGACGAGGACGAGCTGTGCGACAACGCCATGGAGAGCCTGGAGAGCATGGGCGAAGCCGCCCGTGAAGCCATGTTGGAGGGGCTGGAGGGCGCCTGCCCTGCGGGGCGCGAAGCCCTGCTGGGCACGCTGAGCCACCTCACCCCCGACGAGCGTGTGTTTGAGGGGCTGCTGGCGTTGCTGGACGCGCGGCCCCGCAGCCGCGCGGTGCTGGCCGCCTGCCTGGCCCGCCTGGGCGATACCCGCGCGCTGCCGCGCCTGGCGGAGCTGGCACAGGAGGAGAGCCTGGGCTACTTGGACTATATCGAGCTGCGCAGCGCCATTGAGGCGTTGGGCGGGGAAGCGCCCGAGCGCGAGTTTTTTGACGACCCGGAGTATGACGCCCTGATGGGTGTGACCCCCTGAACGGTATTATCATGATTTGCATCCACTGCCGAAAGGAATCCAACCCAGCCTCCCGTGTGTGCCCGTATTGTGGGCGCTTCATGGGGGAGGAGGCCGCGCTCATCATCCAGGGCGACGCGGTACCCGTGTATGATGACAGCGACTACCGCCCCCAGGACAGGCGGCCGCCCGGCCGCGCCCCCGGCGCCGACAAGCGGTCGGCCAAGCGCCGCCGCAGGCGCACCGCCAAGCCTGGCCGCAAGCGGGATGGCTACCGCCGCGTGATGATCAATTGGGCCATGATTGGCCTGGTGGCGGTGATCCTGCTGTTTGTGCTGGGCCTGGGCAGCTATGTGTACCTCAAAATGACGCCCAACGGGCAGCTGATTTTGGCGCGCATGGGGCGCGAGGCCAGCGCCGATGCCTACTGGACGCTGGGCACCGAGTACCTGGACCAGGGCTATGTGGCCCGGTCGGTCTCCACCTATGAGAAGGCGCTGGGCATGCAGCCCGAGCACCCGGAGCTGGTGGACCGCCTGATGCTGCTGGGCGAGGCGTATGAGGTGGCCAGCCAGCCCGATAAGGCGGAGGAGGTATACACCCGCATTTACGAGGAATTGCAGCCCGCTCAGCCGCTGGGCTATCGCAACGTCATCCGCCTGATGCTGCAGCAGGAACGCATCAGCGAGGCCGTGGCCCTGATGAAGGTAGCGGCGGAGAAGACAAAGGACGACAGCTTTACCGCCCAGCGCGCAAGCTATGTGCCGCTGCCGCCTACGGCCACTGTGGCGGCGGGCCGCTACCTCATCCGTCAGACGGTGGAGTTTGTATCCCCTCAGGGGTATGACATCTACTACGCCACCGGCAACGAGCTGCTGCCCGAGGGCGGCACGCTGTATACCGAGCCCATCAACCTGGGGGAGGGGTCGCACTCCTTCCGCGCGGTATGTGTGTCCAGCCTCGTCAGCGATGAGATGAACATCAAGTATGTGGTCACGCTACCCCAGCCGCCGGCACCCAAGGCTAACCTGGCCGCCGGCACCTATGAGGGCCAGCGGTCGGTCAAGCTGCGCGACATGGAGACCGACAAGAAGGACCCCAAGAAGCAGAACACCATGTACTACACCATCGACGGCACCACGCCCACGGTGGATTCGCCCCGCTATGTGGGCGAGGCCATCAAGCTGGCCGGCGGCCGCACCGTGCTGCGCGCCATCGCCGTCAACGGCTACGGCAAGGTATCCAACGAGCTCAACATCGGCTTCACCATCAAGAATGTGCGGTTCAAGGATTACTTCAACGGCGACGACGATTTTAAGTCCCTGCCGATGATGAAAATCACCTATGAGGATTTTGTCAAAGCCCAGGGCGAGCCGCAGAGCAGCGCGCCCATCGACGATGACGCCGTGGCGGGGGAGAGCTTTGTTGCCCGCTACCGCTGGGGCGAGGCGCGCTTTGTGTCGCTGGATATCGGGCGGGTGCTGTATCACCTGGATACCGATGACCCGGGCATGTCGGGCCCGCGCGGCAGCAAGGTGGGCATGGACATGACCGAGGTGACCGCCATGTTCCGCGATATGGGGCAGCTGCCCAACGAGCGGGGCGACCGGGGCATCTACTACGACATCACCAACGGCTACGCCAACTACAAGGCGGAGTCCGATGACCCCACCACAGGCCGGCTGCTGTATGTGGCCACGGTGTACGGCGAGTCTGTCAGCACCCGCATCCTCATCTTCACCATACGCGCCGGGCATGTTGAGCGCATCCAGATGCGCTATGTGGACCGCAAGGTGTCCAACGTGCTGTAACTTCCCCCAACCAAGGAGAGCAATATGAAAGAGATCAAAACCCCCAGAAAACCGCTGTTCATGTACTACATCATCGCCATGGTGGTGCTGATGCTGCTGAACACATTCCTGTTTCCCTCGCTGATGAAGCCCACCGTCACCGAGGTGCCCTACAGTGAGTTTCTGGCGATGCTGGCCGATGGCAAGGTGGACGCTGTGGAGATGGAGCAAAACCGCATCCTCTTCCGTGACAAGCAGCCTACCCCCGCCATCTATGAGACCGGCCTGATGGACGACCCCGGCCTTGTGGCCCGCCTGCAGGAGGCCAAGGTGGCCTTTGGCTCACCCATCATCCAGCAGGC
>CALNAU010000013.1 GCA_937874275.1 uncultured Clostridia bacterium
TATCGGCGAAACCCACGGAGGTGACCGCATTACTCAGCGCCTGAAGGACTGGCGCGAACTGGTCATCGGCCAGCACATTGGTCAGTACCGCAGCATTGTGCACCGCCTGGGCAGCATGCATACCGTGCGCTCTGCCAAGGATGGCGAAGGCCTGGCTCAATTGGACCTCAAAAAAATGCTCTCCTTTGTGGTACACGCGGAAGGCGCGGTGGAAGCGGCGCTGCTGGACCTGATGGGACAGCACCTGGGCATGCCGGTGTGCGACCTGCTGGGCAACGGCCGTCAGCGCCAGGATGTTACGGCGTTGGGCTACCTGTTCTATGTGGAGGACACGGCCAAATCCCGTGAAGCCTATCGCGACGAGCGCAACGCTGCCGCCCGCTGGCACCGCGTGCGAAATCAGACCGCGCTGACCCCCGAAGCCATCGTGGAGCAGGCGCAGGCTGCCAAGGAATACTTTGGCTTTAAGGATTTCAAACTCAAGGGCGGCGTGCTGCGCGGCGAGGAAGAAATGGAGAGCGTGCGCGCCCTTAAAAAGGCATTCCCCGACGCGCGCATCAACATTGACCCCAACGGCGCATGGTCGCTGGAGGAGGCCATCAATCTCTGCAAGGGCATGCAGGGCACCCTCACATACGTGGAAGATCCCTGCGGCCCCGAGGCAGGCTACTCCGGCCGCGAAATCATGGCGGAGTTCAAGCGTGCCACCGGCCTGCAGGTGGCCACCAACATGATTGCCACCGACTGGCGTCAGCTGGGCCATAGCCATGTGCTGGGCGCGGTGGACATCCCCCTGGCCGACCCCCACTTCTGGACCATGGAAGGCGCCGTGCGTGTGGCCCAGCTGTGCAACGACTGGGGCATGACCTGGGGCAGCCACTCCAACAACCACTTTGATATTTCCCTGGCCATTTACAGCCAGTGCGCGGCGGCAGCCCCCGGCAACATCACCGCCATGGATACCCATTGGATCTGGCAGGAAGGCCAGCACCTGACCAAGGAGCCGCCGGTTATCAAGAACGGCGTCATCCATGTAAGTGACAAGCCGGGCCTCGGCCTGGAACTGGATATGGATAAGGTAGACGCTGCCCATCGCCTGTATCAGACCCTTTCTAGCGGCGACCGCGACGACGTGCGCGGCATGCAGTACCTCATCCCCGGCTGGACCTTTGACAGCAAAAAGCCCTGCCTGGTGCGATAAAATCCGCGAGTATCATCACCCTCGGGCGCTATCCGCCCGGGGGTTTTGTGGTATATTGGGGACAGGAAATACACAATATAAGGAAAATCGAAGCCTATGAATCATCAGTACGTCATCCGTATACACCCACGGGACAATGTTGCCGTGGCGGTCAATGATATCCCACAGGGGCAGGAGTGCATGCCCGGCGTCACCGCCAATCAGGCGATTCCGGCCGGGCACAAGGTAGCCCTCGCGGATATCCCCCGGGGCGGTGAGGTCATCCGCTATGGCGCGGTGATTGGCCACGCCGCGGATATGATTCGCCGGGGCGACTGGGTGCACGAAAACGCCCTGCGCCTGCCCGACCCGCCGGCGCTGGAAGACATGCCCTGGGGCATGGCCGCGCCCGCGCTGCCCCGCGCGCCTCTGCGCACGTTTGAGGGCTATCCGGCCGCGGACGGCGGCTTTGCCGGCACGCGCAACCTGCTGGCCATCCACACCACCGTGCAATGCGTAGCGGGCGT
>CALNAU010000014.1 GCA_937874275.1 uncultured Clostridia bacterium
ACCAACGTTTGCGCATCCTGCACGCTGTCGTACTGCCGGCGCGCGCCGGTGTGCACATCGTAGCTGATAATGATGTGCTTGATGCCGGTATCGGTGCGGTGCAGCAGGTACAGCTTGCCGTCGGTGATGATGGGCAGCTCGGGCTGCTGGATGTAGCCTTCGCGGCCCTCTTCCACGATGAAGCCGGACCAATCCAGCTGCAGGGGTTCGCCCAGCGAGACGCTGTCCCCGGCCAATGTGACCGCGTACAGCTTGCCGTGCTCATTATCCAGCGCCCACAACTCTTGTCCATCTGACAGCAGCACATTGAACCAGCCGGACGCGGTCTCGCGGGTGGTGTAGTCGTGCAGAGCGTCCAAGATGAGGGTCGGCTCAGCCTCCCCTTGCCGCCAGCGGTACAAGCCGCTATCCGCCTTGAGGTAGACAGCGCCATCCAGCACGGCCAGCGCCCTTGGCTGCAGCTCGTTGTTCAGCATGGGGTCGACCAGCAGGTTGATGTCCGGCGCGGCATCCTGCTGTGCCAGGGCAGCGGGCAAGGCTGCGCACAGCATCACCAGCACGGCCAGCAGCGCGATTCTGCGCGACATGGTTTTCATCATTGGCTCTCCTTCATGATCAGGCGGGTTTTGGCATCGGCTTCGCGGATAAACTGCTCCAAGTCCATCTGCCCTTCCAGGTAGCGGCTGAACAAGTTGTACACCTCCTCCGCGGCCAGGTTGTCGCCGGTGCGCTGGTTCACATAGTTGTGCTCAGCCATCGCGCGCCAGGCGGCGATGGTTTCCTCGCTCA
This sequence comes from uncultured Clostridia bacterium, assembly GCA_937874275.1. Taxonomy (GTDB): domain Bacteria; phylum Bacillota; class Clostridia; order Christensenellales; family Aristaeellaceae; genus UBA1038. The sequence goes on from CALNAU010000014.1 coordinate 790, forward strand.
CCAGCCAGCGGCCATTCTCCCGCATGTCGGCGAGGTCTTTGGTGCTGATGTCCACCAGTCGCTCCAACTCGGTGCGTTCCGCGCCCTGGGCTTTGTCCCGCCGGGCGGTCAGGTCGTCCAGATGCGCCTGTTGCGCCGCCAGTTGCTCCTCATGGCGGGGGTTGGGGATGGGCATGTTCATATCTGGGCTGAACAGCATGCGCAGCTCCGGGTTGATGACGGAGATATAGTTCTCCAGAAAGCGCATCGCGCCATCCAGATTTTTGGTTCTGGGATTGATGAACAGCGCGGTCACCTCCAGGCGCATCACCGCGGGCTCGTTGTCATCGGCCGCGAGCAGCAGGGGGTAGAAGGTGTAGCTGTCGCGCCCCTCGCCGCGGAACGCGTGAAAATCGCGGATTTGCTCCCGCAGGGGGAGGACTTCCATGCGAAACTCGCCGTTGTTCTCCATCGGCGCGCTGTCCTCGCCCGCGCCGTCGGGCATCGCGTCAATAGCCTTTAACATCCGGCGCAATAATGGCGTATCATAGGTAAAGGTGCCGCCTTTGTATCGCATAGCGTCCTGGTAGATGTCCAGTGCCACCTGGGCCAGGGTGCGCTTGTAGGCCGCCATATAAATGGGCTCCATCTGCGGCCATTCCTCGGCGTACTGCGTGGGCCAGCCCTCTATGAAATCAACCAACTCTGCTACCGTGCGGGGCAGGGGGTGCCCTGTCTTTTCAAAGAAGAATCCCTCATACAGCTGAAGGAAGCCGTAGCCATCCACCAGCAAGGCAAAGATGCTTTCATCGCGGCCCACCGCCTGCAGGATGCTGGGGTACAGGTCCTCCACATAGTGCCGGATGGCGTCGCTGCCGCTCAAATCGGCGGCGTAGCCCTTGCGCATGATGCTCTGAAAGTCCGTGCTCTCCAGGCGTACCACCGCCACGTCAAATGTATCGTCGCCCGATATCAGCGCGGCGTTGAGGCCATCTGTGCTGGCGCCCTCCCGCAGCCGGACGTTGAGGTCGTCCACCAGGCCGATAGCCTGGCTGAAGCCGGGCAGATACGGGTCGCCCCAGATGGTCAGCATGGGCTTGTCGGCAAAGCGCCGGGCGTTGGTATCCATCACCCTTATGCCCGCGCTGCCCAGCGAGGCGGCCAGGCGGTCCTGCCCCAGGGGGCACAGCAATACCTCATAGATGCTGTCCGCCGGGAAGGTGCCGCAGGGCTGACCCTGGCCCCACCGGTCGTAGCGCAGCAGATGCTGCCCCAGCTGGGCATAGAGCACATCCTCTGATTTGTCGTAGGTGATGCGCATGGCGTTGGCATCCTGCGCTGTGCCTTGCGGCGCCAGCTGCAGTTTTTCGGTCACCTCGCCGGTCTGCGGGTTGAGGATGCTGACGGTTGGGTTCTGCCAGGTATTTTGCTCATCACGCCCGGCAGAGGTCAGCACCAACGCCTGGCCCTGGGCAAAGGGCGCGGCGCTGAGCACAATGGGGGTCTCCAGCGGACGGCGCTTGCCCTGCGCGTCAAAGGCGGTCAGCTGAAAGCCCTGGCCCGCGGGATGACGCTCCAGGGCCAGCAAGGTATCGCCCGCCATCACATAGCCGGGCGGGGCGTCCACATAGCTGTGGCCGCCCTCCAGGGATACGCGGTAGTTCCCCCAGTCAAGCGCGCGGGGCGCGCCCAACGCGGGCTGTTGCCCCGCAAAGGTCAGGGGGTAGAGCAGACCGGTTTCGGTGTCTATCAGCTGCGGCGCGGCATCGCCCGGCACCAGCTGCCAATTGTAGCGGCTGCCCCGCGGGGCATCCTGCGTCAGCAGCCCGCTGACCGAATGGCGGGTGAATTGGCCGGTCGGCGTGTCGATGCGGTACAGCGTATCGTTGCTCACCAGCAATAGCTGGCCGTCCAGCACGGCCAGCTCACGGACATAGAGGTTATTGCTTTTGAATTCGTCCAAGAGCAGGGGGCCGGTGGCGGCCTGGGGCTGGCCTGAGGCAAACGCCTGCGCGGCCAGCATCAGGGCGGCCAATGCGCACAGCGCAAGCCGTCGGAACATGGTCATGGGGTGCTCCTTTCGCTGTCGGGCGGCCGGGCTCACATTCCGGCGGGCAGGGACAGGGGGATGGCGCACAGCTTGTAGCCCTTGCCATGGACCGTCTCAAACAGGAAGTCGCCCATTTTGCGGCGAAGGCGCTGCACATGCACATCCACGGTGCGGCTTTTGCCCGGGCTCAGGTAATCCCAGGCCGCGTACAGCAGCCAGTCCCGGCTGAGAACGTGACCGGCGTCATTGGCCAGCGCCATCAGCAGGCGGAATTCCTGCGCCGTCAGGCGGCAGGGGCTGCCGTCCACATAGACCTTGCGCTCCGCTTCACTCAGCGCGATCACCGCGCGGCGGCCGGTTTCGGGTTTCGATTCGGTCAACAATTTTGTCATTTTTGTCACCTCTCTATCCTATATGACGCGCGACAACAGCAAAATGTTGCGGAAAAATAAAAATTTCTTTCCGAAAGCGTCATATTGGCAGAAAATGTTAGGCAAAATAGTATGTCCAGAATCAATATTTGTTTAGCATTGTCTTATTTCAAAAATTCATCAATTATTTTTTGTATACTGTTTATCCCCTATGCAGGTGGGGTATCATCTTGGCGACATAGCGAAGGAGGGTCTTTTTTAAATGAAGTGGATTTGCAAGGTGTGTGGTTACATTTATGAAGGGACAGAGCCCCCGGCCATTTGCCCGGTCTGCAAAGCCCCTAAGGATAAATTTGAAAAGCTGGAGGACAGCCCGGATTGGGCGGACGTGCACCGCATCGGCATCGCCCGCGATCTGGATCCCCGTGTGATTGACGGCCTGCGCGAGCATTATCGCATCGAGTGCCACGAGGTTGGCGCCTATATGGCCATGGCCCGCCGGGCTGATGTGGAGGGCTACCCGGAAATCGCCAACACCTTCCAGCGCATGGCGCGGGAAGAGGCGGCCCACGCCGCCCGCCTGGCCGAGCTGCTGGGCGAGGCGCTGACCGACAGCACCGAAAAGAATTGCGAGGCCCGCGTGGCGGCGGAGCTGGCCGCCTCCAAGGACAAGCAGGCGCTGGCCATCCTGGCCAAGGACCTGGGCTACGACATCATTCACGCCGCACTGCACGACATGTGCAAGGATGAAGCCCGTCACGGCAACGCACTGGAGGGCATCCTGAAGCGCTACTTTTTGAAATAACTTTGCCCTGTTATCCAAGGGTCAAACACCGCCAGAACCGGCGGTGTTTTCTTTTGTAATATTTCCCGCAACATGGGGTGGCTGATTTTTCGCGGCTCATGGCACTCATATAGTAGGAAAACGAGGGGGCGGGCAACATGCACATGAACGACAGCCAAATTGCCCTGCTGGTGCGCAAACGCGCTGCGTTACTCAGACAGCGTGCCCGTCGGATTTCCCTGTATGCCATCAGCGCAGGCGCGCTGGCATCGGGCGGCTTGCTGGCCATATCGCTGCTGTATTTCCCCACCGGGGCGTGGGAGCGCTACCCCGTCCAGACAGCCACAGGCTCGCTGATGCTGGGGACGTCCACGCTGCCCCACGCGATGCTGGCGGGCATCTGTTTCTACCTGGGGCTGTGGAGCGTGCTGCTGTATAAGCGGTTGCGTACCAACAGCCGGCGGAAACGCCAGGAGTCGCCCAAGGAGTAGCGGCACAACGCCTGCCATTCGTGCCAATAGCAAACGGGAGAGGCCATACAGCCTCTCCCGCAAACATTTTCCCGATGCAGGGCGTTCGCCTACCCGTCCAGGCCGTCCGCCTGCCGCTGCATGTTCTCAATCACCACATCGTAGATATCGCCCAGCGAGGCGCAGTATTCAAGCACCTGCCAGGGCTCGTTGGTGTGGTAGTGCACCTTGACCAGTTCGTCGTCGCCCACGGCCAGCAGGCTATCGCCCACGATGTTCTCCTCGATATACTTGAAAATGGCATCCTCATTGAGGCCCTTGCCCTCGATGAGCAGTTGGGTATCGTACTTGTATTCAATCATCTCGTCCATGGTATCCTCCCTCATTTCCAAACCACGTCCAGGTTCACTTCAAAACTGCCGGCGCTGCCGTTGTAGCTGTTGTACAGGTCCCGGTGGTCGCCCATCCAGATGCTCACCTTGGTGGACAGGTTGTACCAGGGGTCCGGCCCGGTGTAAAACAGCTTGACAGGCGTTACCTTGTTATCGGCCATCTCCTGCAGGGCGGCGGCCACCTCGTCGTCATCGTTCACGCGGCGGAAATCGGCATAATCCCCATAGGTGAGGGTGATTTCACCGGCGTACTGGGTGTAGTTGTACTGGTATTGGCTCACGTCAAAGCGGCGGTAGTTCTGCGGCAGCCAGTCTTCCAGCTGGCGGCGGAAGTCAAAATACTGGTCGTCGCCGGTGTAGTTGATTTTAACGGCGGTTTCTTTGGCGCCAAGCAGCTCTTCCATCACGGCGGCATACTCCTCCGCGTTTTTGAAGCTGCGGTAGCCCTCGTCCGAGCCGCAGGTCACCTCCATCTGGCCGCTGAAGGCGCTGCCGCCATAGGTCCAGCTCTGGGCGAAGTGCACGTGCGCGTTCTGATCCAGCCACTTTTTCACCTCGTAGTTGGTGTCAAAGAAGCGGTCCGGCCCGTGGTAGGTGTACTTGATCAGGGTTTCCTTGGCGTCCATCTGCCCGCCCAGCACCTTGTCCATGCCCTCCAGGTCGTAGAAGGGCAGGTAGCCGTTCAGCAGGTTGTAGTTGTACTTGGTGGCGGTGGCCTCGGGGAAGACGTAGTTGCTGTACGTCCAATCGTGGTCGCGCTTCAACAACTCATCCGTCAGGCCGAAGTAGTCGTGGGTCTCATTGCCGCCGCCCACCGGGTCATTCCAGGTCGAATCCACATGGTACCATTCGCCGTCCATCTTCACCATGTTCCAGGCGTGGGACTCGCCGCGGCTGTAGCCGGTGGTATAGATGGCCTCAATGCCAACCTCCTGCAGCAGCATCTGGTAGGCCAGGGCATAGCTCTCGCACACGCCGGTACCCCGGCACAGCACGCCGTCAGGGTGGTGGATGGTCATGCTGGCGTCATAATCGGCGTTGTAAATCAGCCAATCGTTGAGCCACAGGGCCTTTTCGTAGTCGCCCGGCAGGTTGAGGGCCAGGCATTCATCCACTATCTCCTTGATTTTGCCGGGCAAAGTGGATGGGTCCTCCTTGTCCGCGGCGTCATAGGCGAAGAACGGCTGGCTGACCAGCTTGACCATGCGGTAGTCGGCGTCCATCACCTCCACCTGCAGGAAGTACTTGCCCTTCTCCTTGGGTGTGAAGGTGAAGACAGCCTGGCCGGGCACCTCCTTGGTATACTCGACGGCCTCAAACCCCTCGTTGCTGGTGACATCCTCATGGTGATACAGGGCGTAGGTGAACTTGTAGGGGTCGGGCTCGGCTGGCAGCTTCACCTGCCAGGTGATGGGTTGGCCCAGCGTCATGTAGGGCTGGTCGGCATCCAGGTACAGGTAGCTGAGCTCCTTAACAGGGGTAAACGAGGCACCCAGCACCATCAATGGCAACAGCAGGGCGGCGGCCAGCGCCAGGGCGAGCAATCTTTTTTTCATGAGCAGTTCCTCTCTTGTTGCGTGTGTGCATCATGCGCCCGGCAGGGCGACGGGGAAATGCTAACAAAGCGCGCGATGGGTGTCAAGAATGTGATGATGGCGGGGCGCAACGCCTTGCAAGGCGCCGCCGCGCGTGGCACAATGGGCCTGGAATAGGCCGCAAAAAAGACCGAAAAGAAACCGGCAAAGGGGGATAAGGCTATGCGCGTATTCATGATCGGGGGCACCGGCTTGCTGGGCAGCGAGGCGGCCCGCGTGCTGCTTCAAAGGGGGCACGAAGTGGTGTCCCTCGCCCTGCCGCCCCTGCCCGCGGGCGCCAACCTGCCGGAGGGGATGCAGCTGCGCTTGGGCGACTATACCGCCATGAGCGATGAGGAGCTAAGCGCCCTGATGCGGGGCTGCGACGGGTTTGTGTTCGCCGCCGGGGTGGATGAGCGGGTGGAGCACGCGCCGCCCATCTACGATTTCTTTGTCAAGCATAACAACGAGCCGCTCAAGCGGCTGCTGCGCCTGGCCCGCGAGAGCGGCATTCGCCGGGTGGTCATCTGCGGCAGCTATTTTTGCCACTTTGCCAAGCTATGGCCAGAAAAGCAGCTGGGCCGCTGGCACCCCTACATCCGCAGCCGGTTGGAGCAGGAGGAGATTGCCTTCTCCTTTGCCGGGCCGGATTTTGATGTCTCGGTGCTGGAGCTGCCCTACATTTTCGGCGCGCAGCCGGGGCGTAAGCCCGTGTGGGTGTTTCTGGTGAAAATTATCCGTGGCATGCCGCTGGCCACCTTCTACCCCACCGGCGGCACCGCCATGGTGACCGCGCGCCAGACGGGCGAGGCCATGGCCGGCGCTTTGGAGCACAGCCGCGGTGCCAAGGCCTGGCCCATCGGCTGGTTCAACCTCACATGGAAAGAGATGTTTGCCATCATGCACCGCCACATGGGCATGCCGGGGCGCAAGGTGGTTACCGTGCCCCGGTGGATGTTTGCGCTCAGCGCGTGGTTCATCAAGCGCGGCCAGCAAAAGCGCAACATCGAGGGCGGCCTCGACCTGGTGCGCTACAGCGACATGATGGCGGCTGAATTGTTCATTGATAAATCTTTAGGCTGCGTGCCCCTGGGCGTGACCGGGGATGATATTGAGGCGGCCATCGCAAGCTCCGTCCGCCAGAGCCTGAAGGCGCTGGCGGGGGAGGAAGAGATGGTGGAGATGAAGGGGGAAGATACCCCCGGCTCGTAATGCGGTCAGGCTTCCGGCAGGGGTTGCACCCTGTCGTTTTCATAGGTACAAAATGTATAGGACAGCCCGTTTTCCTCCTGCACGGGGGATTGGCTGACCAGCTGCCAGCCGGGCCGGCTTTTTAAGTTGGGGAAATAGCAGTCGGCCGGGGCATCGGCCTCGATGTGGGTGACATACGCCCGGTCGCAGCAGTCAATCAGCAGGTGATAGATTTGGTGCCCGCCGATGAGCATGACGTCATCGGGCGGGATATCCTTGATGGCATCGGCCAACTCGCCCAAGCTGTGCACGGCGGTGACGCCCTCGGCCGCGAAGGCGGCGTCGCGGGTGAGCACGATGTTTTGCCGCCCCTTGAGCGGGCGGCCGCCGGGGAGGCTCTCCAGCGTGCGGCGGCCCATCACCACCGCCTTGCCCAGCGTGGTGCGCTTGAAAAACTGCAGGTCCCCCGGCAGGTGAAACAGCATCCCGCCCGAGCGGCCGATGGCCCAGTTGCGGTCTACGGCGACGATGGCTTGCATCATTCCCCTCCTATTGCGCCACAGGAATGCTGACATCCAGCGGGTGATAGCGGTAGTTGTCCAGCGTGACATCGTTGGCGGTAAAGGCATAGAAATCGGTGACGTCCGGGTTGATGCGCAGCGTGGGCGCGTCATAGGGCGCGCGGGCGATGATGTCCTCCACGATGGGCACATGCCGGTCGTAGATGTGGGCGTCGGCAATCACATGCACCAGCTCGCCCGCCTTCAGGCCGCTCACCTGTGCCATCAGGTGGGTGAGCACCGCGTACTGACACACATTCCAGTTGTTGGCCACCAGCATATCCTGGCTGCGCTGGTTGAGGATGGCGTTGAGCGTGTTGCCCGATACGTTGAACGTCATCGAGTAGGCGCAGGGGTACAGCGCCATATCGTGCAAATCCTGATGTACATACAGGTTGGTGAGGATGCGGCGGGAGGATGGGTTGTGCTTGAGGTCATACAGCACCCGGTCCACCTGGTCAAACATGCCTTCCTTGTACTGGTGCTTCACGCCCAATTGGTAGCCGTAGGCCTTGCCGATGCTGCCGCTTTCGTCCGCCCACTGATCCCAGATGCGGCTGCCAAAGTCGTGCACATTGCTGCTTTTCTTCTGCCATATCCACAGCAGCTCGTCCACCGCGCTCTTTACATATGTGCGCCGGATGGTGAGGATGGGGAACTCCTCTGACAGGTCGTAGCGGTTGACCACGCCAAAGCGCTTGACCGTGTGAGCGGGCGTGCCGTCCTGCCAGCGGGGGCGTACAGGCTGATCGCAGTCCCACACCCCATTCTTCAAAATATCCTTGCAGTTGTTGATAAAGATGGTATCCGCCAGGCTCATGGTGGCCTCCTTGAGTTGTATCGGTTATAGCGCCTTCACGATGTGATAGGCGAGGACCACAAACAATATGCTGTACAGCGTGCCGATGAGGTAATACTCGGCAAAGCGTGGATTGTCCTCAATCTGCTTGAAGCGGGCGATGGACTTGGCTGTGTAGATAAGCCCGATGGCCCCATACTGTCCCAGGTAGATGAACAGCGCCGTGATGATGCGCTCCAGCGTGCCAATCAGGGCGCCTGCGCCGGGCTCGGTCTGGGGCGCGGCATGGGCGGGGGCCAGTTGATATTTGGCAAACAGCATTTTAAAGCTGACGTTGGCCGGCTTGGTAATCAGCGCCAGCAGCAGGGCCCCCTGCAGAATATGTCGATGGCCGGTCGCGACTGCCGGAAAGCCCAGGCAGCGCAGGTATACGCCCTCCACCAGCGCCAGAATCAGCAAAAGGTGCAGGGCTTGGTCGGCCACATACAGCGCGGCATGGGCTGTGGAGGAGCGGTTCTGCTCACGCTTGCGCAGGGCGCCCGAGGCGGCGCGCTTGATGATATCCACCACCAGGTGCAGCAGTGCCATTGCCGCCGCGATGGCCAGCAGCGCCCAGTCGCCGCCCCTTAGGATGAGCAGAATAGCCGCCAACAGCGCAAGCGCCGCCACGATGCCGCTGTGCCATAGCATGGCGCGCGTGCCGGTGGCCTTGCGCCGCGCTAAGGATTGGTTTTGCAGGTGATAGTCTGCCAGCACATGGGCCAGCACGAAGGCCAGCGTGATGTCGCTAAGCATCGGCATGCCACGCCTCCATCGCCCGGCCAATCAGCAGGCGGGTCTTGAGGTACAGCTTGATGTCGCCCGCGCTCAGCCGCTTGGTCAGGCTGCTGTCGGAGATGCCGATGCTGCGGGCAAACACATTCTGTTCAAACGAGTCGCTGTAAATATCGTGGCGCAGCAGCGCATCAAAGGTCTGCCGCTGCAGGGCCGTCCAGCCGTGCTTGATGGCGTCCGTTGTCTGCAACAGGGCGTTGAGCAATTCGTCCGGCAGGTCGCCGAAGCCGCGCACCGCCAGGCGGTATTTGCCGCCCGCGCTGTTGTCGTGCACCCAGCCGATGGCTTCCCGCGCGTGCCAGTAGCAGGGGCCGTCCGCGCCGATGCTCAGGTTGGGGTCGATGTCCGTGCTGATGCCGCCATAGCCCAGCCCCAGGCGGAAGGGGTACTTGGCCAGCCGACGCTCCAGCTCGTCCAGCAGCCGCGTCACCTGCGCGCCCGGATGCAGCAGCGCCTGAAATTCATCGCCCAGCGTCAGCGTCAGCCGGGAGACGATGAGGCCGGGGAACAGGCCGCTCACCTCGTCCAGCGCGCGGCGGATGTCCCGCTGCGCCTGCTCCCGGTCCGCGATCTGGCGGGACCCCTTCAGGTCGCCGATGAGGGCGAGGTACTGCTCCATGCGGCCTCCTTCATTTGACGGCTTGTTGCCTTGAAAACGGAAAAATATAATATTTTCCGTCATAACAGAAATTGATGATTACCATTTCCGCCATAACGGAAAGCATGGGGATTTTCCCCCTCAACGGCAATTATAGCAGGTTGACGGCGGATGTAAAGCGCCGGCCCAATTGCCATCATGGTGGGCCTGCGTGCCGGCAAATGCGCATAAAGTATAATCCACAGCGCTCATGCCAAAATCGCAGGGGTTCTATTTGTTGTTCTTAGGCCGCTGATCCTTCAATTTGCCGCCCGCCATAGTCAAAATTGTGTTCCCCTCCACAACAGCCTTTGGGCCAATGGTTGCGCTGCCATCAACGGAATAAATGAGGAGGCCAACGCCCATGCCGCCGCGATTGTTGCGAATCGCCCCGCCGCGCATGTCAAAGCTGCCCTTGAACTTACTACTGCTGACACCGCTAGTCCACTCCATACCTTCAATGTGCACGCCGCTGCTGCCAAAGTTCCCGCCGGTGCTTAACGTCCGATTCTCTGTTATCTCCCCGCCGGTCATGATGAACTTGGTATTTCCATCCCAGGCGCCCGGTGATGCAAAGATGGCGCCGGTGTTATCGCCGACATTGTGGTGGATGCTGCCGCCGCTCAGGGTCAGCGTGCGTGCGGCGCTGTAAATGGCGCCTGCGGTCCCATAGTTGTGATGGATCTCTCCGCCTTTGATTTCTGCCGTTGCTTTTCCGGATTGTATGTAGATTGCGCCCCCGCCCGAAGGCACGATGTTGTGGTGGATGGCGCCGCCGGTCATGAGAAGTTTTCCATCTCCGCCAATGAGTACTGTACCCAGCACATTGTCAATCAGAACTTGATTGTCATTAATCTCCCCGGCTTTGAGTGTGAATTTTCCAAAGCATTTGATTACACCGAACCCACAATGGTTATGCCTGACTGCGCCGCCATCCAGCGTGATGGTGCTGCCATAGTGGCCATATACAACGGATTCGCCGGCGTGATTCTCAACGCTGCTGCGAGCGCCCAATACCAGACTGGCACCCTTTTCCACAACCATTGCAGCTTTCTTTTGCAGAGACTGATTCTGTACCATACGCCCGTCAATCCGCACGTTTTCCAGCGTCAGCGTGCTGCCTGAACTGATCGTCAGCAGTTCTCTTTCATAACCAAGCGCCCGATATAGAGCAAAAGGTTGCTCATCAGACGCACTGGACAGGGTCAGCTTCTTTTTGGGAATCGTCAAACCTGTGTGCAGGGGAATGTCATTGGCCAGCAGGATAGTGGCTCCACTCTTGGCCGTCCGAAAAGCTTCCTCTAGTTCAAGAAATGTCCTGACTGCGGAGCCTGTTTCCGGCGCTATGGACGTCTGAGGCTGTTCCGGTGGCCATGCCCAATACATGCTGGGCAGCTGCTCATAGGCGCGGCGGACATCGCCAATGGTTTCAGCGTCTTGACAGAATCGGCTGATTCGTTTTCCCACGCTGTTATGCTCAAGAAAAACGGTCAGGCTTTGTGTCGATAAGACGGCTTCGCCAGGTTTGTAGCCGTTCTCTTTTTCCCCCAACAACAACTGGGCACCGGGCCTCAGTGCGTTGAGATAGTCGACATTGGGCAGTAGGGGGTCATCCGCGCTCTCCTGAGTAAAAAGCAGCGCGTCATTAAACAGATCATACCAAGCGGTACCATTGCCGTTTGTTGATTTTTGATAAACAAAGAACACGGCTTTATAATCATGGGTATAGTATGCCGTAATTACATGGGTACGGTCTGCGTCCTCTGTTGTGAAAGGCATAGAATCCTTCTCCTTGGGGACTTGTGAGTCAGAGGCGTCCTGTGCGGAGGGCTGAATGCGGGGAAACCGGATTTCCTGTGGGATTGTCAGTTCGTAGAAAGCGCGATAATTATCTCTATAGTCGGGAATGGCAGGCCCGTCATCTATTACCGCCGAAGAGAACAACACCTCCCAAAAAGACCGTCCCTGGCCGCTCTCGGGTTGTGCGGACGGGGACATTTCCTTGGTATCAACCACTGTGCTTAGATCATTAAAGGCATGATGTGCATTCCAGACAGCTTCATTGCTGTTGCCCATGAGCCACGACAGCTCTGCACGGCTGAGATGGGTATGCGGCAGAAAATATGTTTGGGATGGGTACATTGGGTCCGAAACTGAACTCAGCGGGTCCGGGAAAAGATAAAAGACATAACGGCCATTGAAGTAGTCGTAGCATTTGCCTGTGTCTTCATCATAACAAACCAGCATGCTGCGCTGTATACCGTCTTCTTCAAAGGTGCACAAGCGAAGGCTGTATGCTGAGCCATCCCAGTTTTCATCGATCGGGCGATAATAATCGTCGGCCATTTGTTCCGTTGTTTTGGCTGGGTCAAATAGGGCCGGGACATCCGCCTGCGCTTCGTGCTCTGATATTACCAGAGGAACCGCAGACTTAACGGCCTTCAGGATTGCCTCACTGGTAACGGTAGCGCCGGCAACAACATCAGTAAATTCCACGCCATTATTGACAATGCTTCTGGACATTTCATAAAGAGCAATTTGCCCCATCGTTTCGTTTTCGCCCTCGGCACGAAATTTGGTGATCCAGTTTCCTTTCACTTCAAAAAGAACGGTTACCTCTCCACCGTGACCTTGGGCGCTTCCCTGAAAGAGCTCGGCCTGAGCGCAGCCTCCGATAACCATCATGAACAATGTCAGCACTATTAGTTTTTTCATAACAAGCACTACCTCCTATGGTTCAAATCCCGAATAGTTTCTCGAATAACGATAGACCACCATTTCTTATGATGCCCGGGGTCCTGTGAGTAGATAAGTTACTTTATGTTGAATTATATCATTCAACCACTGGATGTAAAGTAAAAAGTTGTCAGCGCGTGTCATGCCGTGTCACTTGATGTCACCGTGATGCATTGGCTACAGTGGTTTTGGGCAGGCAATAAACGCGCCCGCCCGGAAAGGAGTGGCATGGAAACAAAACCAAACAAAGGGACGGCCGCGCTGCGCCGCCGCAAACCGCCCACGCCAGACGAGCTGCGGCGCATGGCCGCGCTGCGGCTGATGCAAAAGCTGGAGGGCGATAGTCTGTCCGCCGCGGACCTGCTGCGCGTCATCGCGATGGAGGCGGCGGATGACAGGGAGGCCGGCCCGCCCGGCGGCGACTGGGTACTGGCCGTGCGGGAGGAGCCATGACAAGGCCGGCATCAGCAGGCAGGGTAAAACGGCGTTCCGAGGCGGCCCGTCGCATTGTGGTGCCCCGCTCGGCGTTCAACGCCTGTTACCTGCCCTACCTCAATGCCCAGCACGCGCGGCAGATTTTCTTTGGCGGCGCGGGCTCGGGCAAGAGCGTGTTTCTGGCGGGGCGCGCGGTGCTGGACGCGCTGACCGGGCGCAATACGCTGGTGGTGCGCCGGGTGGCGCGCACGCTGCGGGGCAGCTGCTACAACGAGGTGCGCAAGGCCGCCGCGCGCCTGGGCGTGCTGCCCTGCTTTCGGGAGAGCCGCACCGAGATGGCCTTTACCTGCCGCCATAATGGGGCGCAGATACTCTTCCTGGGGCTGGACGATGTGGAGAAAATCAAATCCCTCACCCCACGGCGCGGCCCGCTGACCGATATCTGGATGGAGGAGGCCACCGAGTGCCGCTACCACGACCTCAAGCAGCTGGAAAAGCGCCTGCGCGGCCACAGCCGACATAAGAAGCGGCTGACGATGAGCTTTAACCCCGTCAGCCGCGGGCACTGGCTGTACCGCACCTATTTCACCGGCTGGCAGGAGGGGGCGCGGTTGCACCAGGGGGAGGAGCTGCTGATTTTGCGCACCACCCACCGGGACAACCAGTTTCTGACCGAGGACGACCGCCGCGCCTATGAGCAGGAGCGCGACCCCTACTACCACCGCGTGTATACGCTGGGCGAATGGGGCGAGCTGGCCGGGCAGGTGTTCACCAACTGGCACGCGGAGGATTTGTCCCGGCTTATCCCGCAGGCCGACCGGCTGCGCGTGGGGCTGGATTTCGGCTTTGCCCGCGACCCGGCCGCCGCCGTGCGCCTGCACCTGGACCTGAAGCGCGGACGCGTGTATGTATTGGATGAGCTGTACCAGCGGGGCCTCAGCAACGCGGAGCTGGCGGCGCGCCTGCGCGACTTCGCGGGCGAGCACCCCATCATCTGCGACAGCGCCGAGCCCAAGTCCATCGCCCAGCTGCGCGGCCTGGGCATACGCGCGGTGGCGGCGCGCAAGGGGCCCGACAGCCTGCGCCACGGCATCCGATGGCTGCAAGGCATGGAGATGGTGGTGGACAGCCGCTGCACCCACACCATGGCGGAGCTGCAGGCCTACCGCTGGCGGCAGGACGCGTCGGGCGAGTGCCTGCCCATCCCCGAGGGGGAGGACCACCTGATTGACGCCATGCGCTATGCCTTGGAGCGGGACAGCAAGCCGCAGCGCGCCCAGGCGATGTAGATGCCTGGGTATGGACGCGTTTGATGCGATGTTTTCTGGTTATATTCCATACCAGAGACAACATGCGGCCCCGAAACCAATACGCGAAACTGAAGGAGGACACATGAACAAGCAGGAGAAGCACATCTACATTTCCGTCTATCACCTGGAGCAGGAGGCGCTGGACGCCATCAACAAGCTGTATCGCCAGGGCTTCCGCCGCGATCAGGTATCCGTGCTGGCCTACAATACGGAGCGGTTCAACACCCTGTACCGCGAGAGCGCCGTACCCATGGAGGCACATGAGGATGCGGTGGAGCATGTGCCCGACGAGGTGGTGGACGCGCTGACGCCCGATGTGGTGGTGCCTGCGGCGGTGGCGCCCGGCTTGACCACCGAGCAGCCCGGCATCCCCTATGTGGTTGGCCTGCCGAGCGGCAGCCTGAAGGGCTTTGGGTTGGGCAATGACGAAATGCTGGCCCACGAGCGCAGCTTGCAGGAGGGCGATATTTTGGTGGTGCTGCAAACCGATGAGGGCCAGGAATATCGGCCCGACCTGCCGCTGATTCACGAGGAGGGCTACGCGCCCGAGCGCAAGACGCTGTAAGGCACCGAAGCCATAGGAGGAGGCGTTTAGCCTCCTCCTACAATGCCATCCGCCGCCCGGGAACGAAGTGAGAGGCGGAAGGCCCATCGCTTCTTCCCGTCCAGAAACCATAGGTTTATTGACGGCCTGGGAGGAGGCGTTTAGCCTCCTCCGTTTTGGTGGATTGACAGCAGAACCGCGCGTGCGTACAGTGGTTGCGCGCGGCATCAAGCCGCGCCAAGGAGGGGGAACGATGCTCAAACGGGCGACGGGGTACGCGGTGCTGGCCGCGCTGCTGTATGGCAGCGATATCGGAGAATGGTCAACTTGCCGCTAAGGTGCTGGATGAGTATATGCAGGCTTTTCAGCAGCGTAATCCAAATATGCGCGTGTTCTCGGCGCACCTGCACATGGATGAGGCTACCCCGCATTTGCATATTGACTTTGTGCCGTTTGCTACAGGCAGCAAGCGTGGTTTGGACACTCGTGTTTCTCTCAAGCAGGCACTTGCTGAACAGGGTTTTGTCGGTGGTGCTCGCGGTGATACTGAGTGGAGCCAGTGGGTGCGCTCCGAAAAAGAACAGCTTTCGCAGGTGATGGAGCGCCACGATATTCAGTGGGAGCAGCTGGGCACTCACGATGAGCATTTGAGTGTGGTGAATTATAAAAAGGAGCAGCGCGTTAAAGAGGTTAAGGCTCTGGAAAAATCCATTGCAAAAATCCAGAATCAGCAGCTTGAGGTTCAGGCAGTGGATAAAATTGAAGCTAAGCCTGTGCCGCTTTCCTCAAAAGTCATGCTGTCGCAAGAGGACTATAAGACGCTCACCACGGCAGCAAAAAAATATGTGACGCAGGAGAAAAAGGGAAGCAAACTGCAAAAACTGCTTGACGCTGCTAATCGAAAGATTGCGCAGCTTGAGAAAAAGGTGTCTGACCTTCTGAAATCCATAGCCGACCTTACAAAGCAGCTTGACCAATATCGCTCTGTTCGTGGGCAGCTTTCGGTTGGCGCTTTGAAGCAGGAGAATGAGGAACTGCGTAAGAACAACGGCCAGTATAAGTCCATTATCGAGCAGCATGGGCTGGGGCATCTGCTGGGAAAACGGAAGGAACGTAGCCAACAAGAAAATGTGCGGTAAGGTATCCTATAAGCAAGGCTCGCCCATACGGTGAGCCTTGCTTATAAAAAGAAATTCTTTTATATGCGTGAGATTATCTTGAAAGTTGTCCGCTTATGTGCTACAATATCTTGGAAAGAAAGTGGCATATCCATATTAGGAGGCACAATATGTCGGTAAGCTATGATAAGTTATGGAAATTGCTGATAGATAAGAAAATGAACCGCACTGATTTGAAAAATGCAGCGGGGATTAGTTTTAATGTTTTAGCCAAAATGGGTAAGGGTGAAGCGGTCTCGATGGAAAGCATGATGAAAGTCTGCAAAGCCCTTGATTGTGATATTTCTGATGTGATGGTATTGGAGAAGGAATAGCAATATATTGCTGGTGAGGTGGTAATCTGTATGTCGGCTACTGAATTAAAATGTATCGATTTATTTGCGGGCGCCGGAGGCCTTTCTGAGGGGTTATCCGAAGCTGGCTTTCATTGCTTATTTGCAAACGAAATAATTGACGAATATGCCGATACATACAAAAAAAATCATCAAAGCACAACTGTGACCACAGCAGATATTCGTGATTTGGATGCCAAAGAGATACGAAAACAATTTCAGATTGAACGCGAAGAGCTTGATTTGCTCGCAGGTGGGCCGCCATGCCAAGGATTTTCGATTAATGCGCCTATTCGCAGTATTCTTGACGAGCGGAATCATCTATTCAAAGATTATTTGCGCTTTGTAGATGCATTTGCGCCCAAAGCAGTATTGATTGAAAATGTGCCAGGCCTTGTATCTTTTGAGGACGGCGCTACGCTCCATGCGATATTAGATGCTTTAGCTGACTTAGGGTATGGTGCAGATGTGCGTATATTAGGTGCAGCTTATTATGGCGTGCCACAAATGCGTTGGCGTACTTTTATCATCGGACTACGAGGGAAAAATCTGCCGACTGCGGCTTTTCCGGAGCCAACATTTCATGCACCTATCAGACCCAATTTCACAGCCACATTTAATGGCCAGCAGCTTGTGAAGATGCCCACTCCTGAAACGGCAGCAAAATTCACCTCCGTTCGGCAAGCCATTGACGATTTGCCGCCATTGAAAAATGGCGAACAAGGTGAAAAAATCAAGGGATATCATTGCGCCCCCACAAGTGATTATCAAAAGCTGTTAAGGATAGGCAGTCCCGGTGTTATCAACCATGAGGCACCGCGATTGGCGCCGATAAACTTAAAGCGCATGAAGTATATTGAACCGGGTGGCAATTGGACAGCTATTCCAGACGAATTGCTTCCACAGGGGATGAAAAGAGCCAGAAAATCAGACCACACAAAACGATATGGTCGAGTTGCCCCGGATGGTCTTGCATCAACAATACTCACGAAATGTGACCCTCATTGGGGTGCTTATTTTCACTACTCGCAGGACAGGTCATTCACTGTCCGCGAAGCAGCTCGCATTCAATCATTCCCCGACCACTTTGTTTTCACAGGTACGCAAGCGCAACAATTTGCACAAGTAGGTAACGCTGTGCCCCCTCTTTTGGCAAAAGCTGTTGGGTTGGCGATAAAATCAATACTGGAAGAGGGGCGATGATATTATGGCGGGATATATCGCAGAGTTTTTTGGTTATCGAGCAGAGGACAAATCCGAAATTGCCTTGCAAACAGTAGCAAAAAGAAGATGCCCCTTTATTGAAGGCCAATGCACTAAAATTCTTTCCCGAGACCGTGAAATTGCGGGAGTATGTGCTGTGCGACAAAAAACAGAAAATTCAGCGAATGTCATTTGCTGTCCGAACCGGATTTATGCAGACAACTATAAGATGCTGCATACCATTTCGCGCAGGGCATTTGGCGGCGACTATAATCTATACGCCGGTCGTGCCGCTGTCGAAAAGGCGAAAGCGGAAACAGGTGCGATTGCCGTTTTCGGCCACGGTTGGGGCGGCGAGTTAAGGCTCCCTCAACGCAAAGGCACTGGGTCATATTTTGTTGATTGGGTATTGGCCAAACTGGACGAAACCGGAGAATTAGTTGAGTTTACGGCAATCGAAGTTCAGACCATAGATACAACCGGAAACTATCGAACAGCACGAGAAGCCTTGCTGACAAATCAAGAGGTTATCGCAGACACCGTTGGGCTCAACTGGGAAAATGTATCGAAAAGAATTATCCCTCAAATTATCTATAAAGGACAAGTTCTCCAGCGCGAGGAATTGTGTAAAACAGGGCTTTTCTTTGTTTGCCCACAACCCGTTTACGAACGTGTGCTGAATCGTTTGGGCGGAAAGGACAGAATCCCGACGTTTCCCAGCCAGCCCGCATCCATCCACTTTATTTCATATGATTATGTTACCGATGAGTTGGCAGATGGAGAAATCAGAAGCTTGGATATCCAAGAAGAGCATTGTACAACCGTATATAAAATCCAAGAGGCGTTTTCTGCGCTAAATTTGCCGGAAGGTAATGTTTATCGGGATGCAATTAGGCGGTCGCTATATGGATAATAGTGATTAAAAGATTGGCAGGTGCGAAAAATGGGACAGTGGTCTGCCCCCAATCTTTGTACCAACTTGTGAGTTAGTAAAGACCGTTCGTTGG
>CALNAU010000015.1 GCA_937874275.1 uncultured Clostridia bacterium
CTGGGGTAAGATACGCACATTCAAAGGCGAGGATCGGGAATCATGGCCGCGTCCATCCCTTCAAGAGAGCCTCCGGTCGGTGCAAGGAGGCAGGGAAACACGGCGAGTTCATCCCAGGAGCCGCAGGCTGAACCTTCAGTAGGCCGAGCCGGTATCCCACCGTTACAGGGGAAGGCAATGTCAGTTGCCCAAAGGCCGCTTTGGCGGCGAAATTGAGGTGGTACCGCGGAACATCCGCCCTCTGCAATCAGCAGAGGGCGTTTTTTGATCAGTACGGTGATTGGTCACAATGACCGTATCACAGGGCAAACGCCCAAGAGAGGAGATTCCTATGAAAACCCTACGGAAAAGCATCGCCCTTATCCTGGCCCTCACCCTCAGCCTGACGGTGTTTTCCGTTTTTGCTGAGCGGGACAAGCCCCTCATCGGCATCATCCAGATTGTGGACCACGTGGCGCTGGATGCTGCGCGGCAGGGCTTTATCGACGCGCTGGCCGAAAACGGCTACAAGGACGGTGAAACCGTCACATTGGACTACCGAAATGCCCAAGGCAGCCCGGATGTGCTGGCCTCCATCGCCGATCACTTTGTGGCCGAGAACGCCAACCTGGTGCTGGCCATCGCCACCCCCTCGGCCCAGTCCATGGCCGGCAAGACCGAGAGCATCCCAATTTTGGGCACTGCCATTACGGACTATGTGTCCGCCCGCCTGGCGCAGAGCGATGACAAGCCCGGCTACAATGTGTCCGGTACCACGGACATGAACCCCATCAAGGAGCAGATTGAGCTGATCAAGCGCATGCTGCCCGACACAAAGACCATCGGCCTGCTCTACACCGCCAGCGAGGACAACTCCGTCCTGCAGGCGCAGATTGCCCGCGAGGTCATCGAGGGCATGGGCATGGCCTACACCGAGGTGACGGTGCACAACTCCAACGAGGTGCAGCAAGCCACCCAGAGCATCATGGACAAGTGCGACGCCATCTACATCCCCACCGACAACGTGTTCGCCTCGGCCATGTCGCTGGTGTACGAGGTCGCCCTGAGCAATAAAAAGCCTGTATTCGCGGGTGAAGCCGGCATGACCATGGGCGGCGGCCTGGCCACCCTGGGCGTCAACTACTACAACCTGGGGCACCAGACCGGCCTGATGGCCCTCAAGGTGCTGGCGGGTGAGCCGGTGGCTGATATGCCCATCGAGCGGCAGACGGAGTTTGACTATACCGTCAACAAGACCTTCTGTGACGCGCTGGGCATTGCCATCCCCGAGGACCTGCTGCCCTACGCCCAGGAGATGTCAGGCGCCAACTGACCCTGACCCACCAACCCCGTTACTACGCGCTTCCGCCCGGGTTGACCGGGCGGAGCGCCTGCGCGAAAAGGAGCCGCATGGAACAGATTCTGCTTGGCGCCCTGTCCCTGGGCCTGCTGTGGTCGGTGATGACCATCGGTGTGTACATCACCTTCCGCATCCTGTCCATCGCCGATATGACGGTGGAGGGCACTATCACGCTGGGGGCCGCCGTCACCGCACGGGTGATATCGCTGGGCGCCAGCCCCTGGCTGGGGCTCGCGCTGTCCATCCTGGCCGGCATGCTGGCCGGGCTCATCACCGGCCTGCTGCATACCAAGCTGGGCATCCCGGCGCTGCTCAGCGGCATCCTCACCATGATTGCCCTGTTTTCCATCAACCTGCGGGTGATGACCAAGGCCAACATCTCGCTGTTGCGCATGGATACGGTCTATACTCCGCTGATGAGCCTGGGGCTTAACAAGACGTGGGCGGTCATCGCGCTGGGGGCCATGTGCGCCGCGCTGGTGATTGGGCTGCTCTACTGGTTCTTTGGCACTGAGGTGGGCAGCGCCATCCGCGCCACCGGGGCCAATCCCAACATGGTGCGCGCGCAGGGCATCCACACGGATACCACCCTCATTCTGGGCCTGATGATATCAAACGCGCTGGTGGGCATCTCGGGCTCGCTGATTGCCCAGTCACAGAACTACGCCGACCTGCAGATGGGCACCGGCTCCATCGTCATCGGCCTGGCCAGCATGATCATCGGCGAGGTGCTCTTTGGCAAGCGCAATTTCTTCCTGCGCTTCCTCAGCATGGTGCTGGGCGCTATCACCTACCGCATCATCATCGCGCTGGTGTTGAAGATGGGCATGCCGTCCGATGACCTCAAGCTGTTCACCGCCATCACCGTGGTGTTCGCGCTGTCGCTGCCCAAAATCAAGGGGCTGATCAACGGCAGGCTGCGCCCGCGCAAGGGAGGGATGTAGCATGCTGCGTGTGCAGAACCTCACCAAGGTATTCAATCATAACACCGTCAACGAGCGGGTGGCGCTGGACAATGTGAGCCTGACGCTGGACGCGGGCGACTTTGTGACCGTCATCGGCGGCAATGGCGCGGGCAAGTCCACCTTGCTCAACTGCGTGGCTGGGCTGTACCCGCCGGATGCCGGCAGCATCTTCATTGATGACGCCAATGTCACCCGCCTGCCGGAATATAAGCGCGCTGCCTACCTGGGCCGCGTGTTTCAGGACCCCATGATGGGCACCGCCGCCGACATGAACATCGAGGAAAACCTGGCCCTGGCCTATCGGCGCGGGCGGCCGCGCGGCCTGCGGTGGGGCATCACCGCGCCCGAGCGCGTGCTGTACCGCCAGATGCTGGAGACGCTCGACCTGGGGCTGGAGACGCGCATGCAAAGTAAGGTGGGCCTGCTGTCGGGCGGCCAGCGCCAGGCACTGACGCTGCTGATGGCCACCCTGCACAAGCCGCGCCTGCTGCTGCTGGATGAGCATACCGCGGCGCTGGACCCCAAGACCGCCAAGAAGGTGCTGGAGCTCAGCGACCGCTTCATCCAGGATGGCAACCTGACCACCATGATGGTGACCCACAACATGCGCGATGCCATCCGCCACGGCAACCGGCTGATCATGATGTCGGGCGGCAGCATCGCGGTGGATGTGTCCGGGGAAGAGAAGGCGCGCCTGACGGTGGAGGACCTGCTCAAGATGTTCGAGCAAGCCCGCGGCACCGAGGAGGAAATTCCCGATCGGATGATACTCGGGTAACGGGAACCCGTTTTTTAGAGGCTTTGCTTTCCTTGAGTATTGCACGCATTTGTATTGAGAACTGTATGATATAGCATATGTTTTGATAAAAGCCCGGATGCGGTGAGCCCACTGCATCCGGGCTTTGCATTTACCGTCATTCGGCCTGGGCAGCTGCCTTCCTGAGCGCCAGGAAGAATAACACCAGCGACGCGCCCAGAATGATGTGGCTGAGGCCGGCGATGCCCGATATCGCCGCGTCCATGCCGCGCGACAGCGCGGTACCCTGCACCTGCAATACACCGCGCACACCCAGCATGACGGCCATAAACGGCAGGCCGATGTCGTGCAGCCGCAGAAACAGGCTGAACTGCCGCTGCTCTATCAGTGGAATCTGCCGTACAAACAGCGCCGCCACCAGGCACAGCAGCGCGCCCAGTGTTAGCAGGTGGGGGTGCAGAAAGGCCAGGGCGGTGCGGTCGGCAAAGCCGTTCCACTTGGTAAACTCCCGGTAGAACACGCCGGCGGCCAGGCCCGCCATGGCGTAGATGAAGGCGCGGTGAATCAGTTTCTTCATGGTTGTATCTCCTTGTTGTCTTTTCTCATGGCCAGGTAGCAGATGAGCACTGTCCACACATAGGCCATGGTCTTGGGAATCATCAGGATGCCGACGAGCGGGACGCTGTCGCCAAACAGCACCACGGGGATATAGAAGGCAAAGCTCAGCACAATGGTCAGCCACATGTGGCGGAAGGGGCGGTCATTATGCGCCCGGGCGCTGTAGTAGAACAACAGGATGACCATCACGCCCATCCCCGCGAAGGGGATGTTGCGGTAGATGCCCCAGTTGAGCGGCGGGGCGGCACTGGTCCACGCGTTTTGCGGGAAGAGGCACAGCCCGATGCGCAGCGCGGCCAGCGCATATAGGGCAATGGTCTCTCGGTAGCGTCCCTGCACATGATAGCGGGCGCGCCACACATGGTAGAGCAACAGGTAGAACAGCGTCATGGTGATCGAAGTGATGAACTTGCCGATGCCCAGCGCCGCGGCATGGTTGGCCAGCCCATCGGTCAGCAGGGCATACGCCCTGGGCACCAGGTGAAAGGCATCCCCGGCACCCAGCGTGACGGCCATGATGCCGCTGAGCAGGTACTGCCGCCTGCCGCGGTGGTTGCGCAGCATCAGGATGCCGAGCACCGTTACGCAGGTTAGGTAGATGGCGTCAAACGCGGTTTCCAGGTTCCCTTGCATGGCTTTGATTCGGTCCTTTCCAAATTCTTGCCTGTCTGTGTGAACCAACATGAACAACGTTCATATTGGCGGTGTAAAGGCCCGCATGCCAGCGGGCGGGGACAATTTCTTAATACAGGGTCCGGCGCACCATCTCCAGCAAGGGAAGGATGCCCTCCTCCTTGCGCAGCACCAGCGAGACCACGGTGGAGAACAGCAGGTCCACCAGCCCGGTCATGGTGAAGGCGTCGTCAAAGGCATCCGGCCGCACGTGCGCATCCCTGCTCAATACGTCCAGCAGCCGCTGCTTGATGCGGTCAAAGTAGGCGGTCATCACCTGGCGGCCGCTTTCCTTGCTTTGTGCGGCAAAGCTGAACGCGTGCAGCGTGAAGAAGCCGGGGTAGGTGACGCTGCTGCGCTGCAGGCTGCCGTACAGCCATTGCACCGCGTCCGGAAAACGCTCAAAATCGGGGGCCTTTTCTGACGCGGAGAAAATGTCGTTCCATACGCTCTCCACGGTGGCGGTCAACAGGGCGGTTTTGGAGGGGAAGTAATTGTACAGCGAGCCCAAGGCGATGCCGCAGGCGGCGGCCACGCTGCGCATGTTGATGGCGGCCGGCCCGTCGTTCATCACCAGCCTGCGGCACTGCGTCAGGATGGCCTCGCGGGATGTGACGGCGATATTCAGCGCGGTCCCCTCCTCTCCCTTGAATATGAACACTGTTCATTATAGCCGGTGTTTCGTTTCTGTCAAGGGGAAAAGGGTAAAATGAAGTGTAAACAATGTGCCACAGCTTGATGGGCGCATTGACAGCAGGGGCGGCTTTTTCTATACTGGGCTTGCTTTCAAAGGAGGATGCTGTGTTTCGTAAACTATTGGCTCTTGGGTTGCTGGTCTGCCTGCTGAGCGGGTCGGCCGCTGCCTCGGAGCGCCCGCACTATATCACCCAGTATACCAACGGCAGCCGCGAGGAAAAGCGCATCGCCATCACCATTGACGATTGGTATGAGCCGGAGTTGCTGCCCGAATTTCTGGATGCGGCCAACGAGTATGGCTGCAAGCTGACGCTCTACCCCATCGGCATCAATGTGCGCCCCAAGGAGGGCCCCTTCTGGCAGCGCGCCATCGATGAGGGGCACGAGCTGGGCAACCACTCCAACACGCATAAAAATCTGGAAAACGCTGGCCGCGACACCATTCTGGCACAGCTGAACAACATGGAAAAGCGCTTGGAGGAGGCCCTTGGCCACCCCCACACCATGAACACCGTGCGTTATCCCTTCGGCGCGGGCCGCTTCAACGGCACCCGGGGTGCCTTCGCCAAGGCGGTGAACGATGCCGGCTACAGCCATGTGGCGCTGTGGGATATCGACTCCACCGATGCCAAGCAAATCCTCAAAAAGGTGGAGAACGGCAGCATCATCTTGCTGCACGGCCGCAAAAAGGACCTGCGCACCCTCAAGGCCATTTTGCCCGAGCTGCAAAGCCGCGGCTACGAGATGGTGACCATCTCGGACCTGCTGCGCATAGCGCCGAGCGCCGCCGCCCAGCCCTGAGGGGTATCA
>CALNAU010000016.1 GCA_937874275.1 uncultured Clostridia bacterium
TCATTGTTCTTTGCCCATGTGAACTGTGGTAGAATAAAGCATCATGTTCAACGTGTCACATGCGCTGAACAATCAAAAGGAGAACACATGCTCGCATCCCTTGCTGTATACATTGGCCCGCTGCTCATCGTTTTGCTGCCTGTGGTGTATCTGGTGGTCAAGCGCGTGCAGGACAAGCGGATGCGCCGCCTGCTGATTGCGAAGTGGGGCAAGGCGGAGGCGCTGCGGCGGCCGGACAGCGACCTGTCGCACGACATAGCCACCTACTGGAAGGCGGCTCAGGCGGCGCAGCCGCAGCTTGGGGCGGTGGATGACACCACCTGGAATGACCTGGAGATGGATCTGCTGCTGCGGGGCATTGACTGCTCCCGCTCCATCGTGGGCAGCGAGGTGCTCTATGCCGTGCTGCGCGAGCAGGGGGCGGATGGGGAGACCCTGGCCGGGCGCGACGCGCTGGCCGACGCCTTTTTGCGGGACGAAGCCCTGCGCCTGCGGGTGGAGATGACACTGAGCAACATCGGCTACCGGGCGTTTCATGGCGCGTGGCGATACCTGTACAGCGCGGATTATCAGATGCCGGACAAGCCCTGGCGCTTCCGGGTGTTGGCGGTACTGCCCACGCTGCTGGCGCTGCTTGGGTTTGTGTACGAGCCGTTTTTCATCGCGGCCATTCTGGCGCTGGCGCTGAACACCTTTGTCAACTACCGCACCCAGGCCATCTGGGAGAAGGAGCTGGTTGCCCTGCGGCATATCTCCATGGTGCTGCACGCGGCGGGCAAATTGAGCAAGATAGAGGATGCCGCGCTGGCGGTGCACACCGCCGAGCTGCGCGAGCTGCTCAGCGCGCTGCGGCCCATCCGCTTCTGGCTGTCGCTGTTTGGCAGCGAGCCGGTGCACGAGTGGGATGTGCTCACGCCCTACCTCAAAATCATGTTCATGCTGGATATGCTCAGCTTCACGGCCATTGTGCAGGGGCTGTCCCGCCATGGTGAGCAGGTGAGCCGCCTGTACCGGCTGGTGGGGGAGATGGACGCCGTGCTGTCCATCGCGCAGCTGAAGGCGCGCTCACCCAAGCTGTGCACGCCGCAGTTCACGCAGGACCTGGCGGTGCAGGCCGAAGGCGTGCGCCATCCGCTGGTGCGCGATGCCGTGGTCAACGATTTGCATTGGCAGCGGCACTTGCTGATTACCGGCTCCAACGCCTCGGGTAAGTCCACCTTTATCAAGGCGATGGCCATCAACTGCGTGCTGGCGCAGACGCTGCACCTGTGCTTCGCCAGGCGCTTTTCCATGTGCCGGGCGCAGTTGCTCACGTCCATGGCCATCCGCGATCAGCTGCTGGCGGGGGAGAGCTACTTCATCGCCGAAATCCGTAGCATGAAGCGCATCGCCGATGCCGCGGCCGGGGGACAGCGCGCGCTGTGCTTTGTGGATGAAATTTTGCGCGGCACCAACACCATCGAGCGTATCGCGGCGTCATCCTCGCTGCTGCGCTCGTTTGTGGGGACGGACGTGCTGTGCATGGCGGCCACCCACGATATCGAACTGACGCGCATCCTGGCCGACGTGTATGACAACGCGCACTTCTCGGAAACCGTGACCGAGGCCGGCGTCACCTTTGACTACCTGCTGCGGCACGGCCCCACGAGCACGCGCAACGCTATCTTGCTGCTGGCGCAGATGGGCTTCGCGCCGGATATCGTCGCCCTGGCGCGCCAGCAGGTGGCGCATTTTGAGCAGACCGGCCTGTGGGAAACCGGGGACGCGCCATCCGACCAACCGCGGTTGCGCAACCCGGGCGGAACAGGTAGAATAGAACAAGAATAAAACATATCGCCGGAGGGATACGCATGTCAGCAGAGTTTGAGCAACTGGATTGGTTGACGGGGCCGCTGCCCGAACAGCCGCCCTTTGAGCCGGGCATCCGCCGCGCGCCGCGCCGCGAGGCCCACCTGAGCCGCGCCGATGAGGAGCTGGCCATCCGCAACGCCCTGCGCTATATCCCCAAGGAGCACCACCCGGTGATGGCCAAGGAGTTCGCGCAGGAGCTGCGTGAGCATGGCCGCATCTACGGCTACCGCTTCCGCCCGGCGGGGCGCATCTGGGGCCGCCCGGTGACGGAGTACCGGGGCAACTGCCTGGAGGGCAAGGCCTTGCAGGTGATGATTGACAACAACCTGGATTTCGAGGTGGCTCTGTACCCCTATGAGCTGGTCACCTACGGCGAGACCGGGCAGGTGTGCCAGAACTGGATGCAGTATCACCTCATCAAGCGCTACCTGGAGGCCCTCACGCAGCAGCAGACGCTGGCCATGATGAGCGGGCACCCGCTGGGGCTGTTCCGTTCCCACGCGCTGGCGCCCCGGGTGATTACCACCAACGCCATGATGATCGGCATGTTTGACGACATCGAGGGCTTTAACCGCGCGGCGGCCATCGGCGTGGCCAACTACGGCCAGATGACCGCCGGCGGCTGGATGTACATCGGCCCCCAGGGCATCGTGCACGGCACCTTCAACAC
>CALNAU010000017.1 GCA_937874275.1 uncultured Clostridia bacterium
TGCACCATGATTTCGCCGGGCAGCACGGCGCAGTTCACCTGCTCCTGCTGCGCGCGGGCCGCCTGCTCCACCGCCGGGTGGTTGTAGCCCAGCACGATGGGGCCGTAGGCGCACATGTAGTCGATGAAGCGGTTGCCATCCACATCCCACACATAGGCGCCCTGCGCCCGCTGCGCGTAGAAGGGATAGGCGGATACCGGGATAAAGCAGCCCTCCGCCGGGCCCAGGTGGCCGTAGATGCCGGCCGGGATCACCTTGGCAGCCCGCTCAAACAGGGCGCGGCTGTTGGGGTACTCGTATGTTTTCATGTTGCCCTCCTACGCCAGGTAAAAGCTGACCATGCGCAGCAGCTTGTTGATGTTGTCCACCATGGGGATGCGCCCGGCCACGCTGATTTGCCCGCGGCCGATGCACATATAGCTGTCCAATTCACCGCGCAGCACCTGGCCCAATGTATCCAGGCTGTCAAAGCGCATGAACGCCTGCGCGCTCTGCCCCTCGTATTTGCCGGTGGTCAGCCGCCCGTCCTTGGAGGTGATGGCATAGGCCAGCACCCCCGGCACCTCAACCAGCGCCACCCCATCGCCCATGGCCTTCACAATCTGCTGTCCCACCGGGTCGTTGTTGGCGATTTCGGCCAGCGCGTACAGCGCCGCGGAGGCCGTGAGCCGGGTGTTTTTCTCACGGAACACTTCATCGCGCAGGTCGTCCTTGCCGGGGCGCAGGTACTTCTCCAGGTCCTTGGCCAAGGCCGCGAAGTTGCTCTTGAGGAAGGACAGATGCTTCAGCCCGCCTGTGGGCAGCGGCATGCTGCTGCCGCTCACCATGCCGTTGAAGTGGCGGGGCGATACAAACTGCAGCCGCAAACAGCCCGGCTCGCTGGTGCGCCGCGCCTGAATGCCGCCATCCTTTACCTCCAGCGTAAGCGGGTCGATGCCCGGCACGTGCATCCCGATGCGCAGCTGATGCCCGGCCAACAGGGCCTTGGCGTCGTCATCCAGCTGGCTCAAATCCTCCAGGTTGCGCAGGATGGCGTGCAGGTTGATGCCCGCCCGCAGCCGTTCAAGGTTCACCGCATTCACCTATGTCACCTCTTTTCAGTTTTACTATCTCTATATTGAGTGAGCGCTCGCTCTATTGAATGTAAGATACCATCCCAGGGAAAGACGGTGTCAATAGTTTGGAAAAAGAAATCGGAGGCTTTCTTATGGGAAAGCCTCCGATTATGAATTTATACCCGACGATTCGTTTATTGCAATTTCACCTCAAACGCTTTCTCCTCATCCACATACCGGGTGGACTGGGTCTCCCCCTTGGCGGCATCCGGGTATCGCACCCACACAGGCACAAGGGTCACCCCGTCGGGTACGCCCGGCACACCGGCCAGGCTATACTCACCGCGCAATCGCAGCAGGGCGCTTTCGGGTGCTTCTCCACTGCTGCCAAAGCTCATCATCTGCAGCACCGTATCCCCGACCCTGACCTCCATTTGCACCACATCGTAGGGCACAGGTGATTGCAGGCCTTTTGTTTCCACCGCTATATCCACCCACAGGCTCATGAAGCTGGCTTGCACGGCCTCCAGGTGCAGCGTCATCCCCTCGAGGGTGATGGTCTGCGGCTCTGCTTGTTTCAGGCTGTCTTTGGCCACCATGTCAAACGTGCGGGAAAAGCGCTCCACCTCGTCAAAGGCACCGCTGCGCACCAATTGCTCCCACTGGGGCAGCCGGAAGTACTCCTCCTGCGTCATCCCTTCGGGCGCGGGCAGCTGGCTGCCCCACTCCACCACCGTATCACCGTAAGTGAGCAGTATTTTTTTATCCTTCACCGCCTCCTTGAACTGCGCCATGTAGGCCTCATGGGTCATCTCATCCGGGTCAAAGCCTTCCTTGTGCACCTCCACCGGCCAGTTGGGCTTGAGCACATGGAAGTCCAGCCGCCAGGTGACGTCCTGCCCGGTGCTGGCCCGCGGCTCATAATCCTCATTCACCAGCATGGCATGCACGCCGTATTGCCCCGGCTGCGGTTGCGCGTACTCGAAGGAGCGCTCGGGCATCCACACGCCGTCAAAGAACTCATAGCCGGATTCAAAATCAGTACGCAGTTTCTGCCCATCCGCCCCGGTGGCCGACATCACGGGGAACACAAACACCTCGTCCTCTCGCCCGGCCAGCGCCTCCATGTTGACGGCGAACCGATTGCGGATGCCGTCAAAGATGGCGTCGGTAATGGTCAGGCGGAACCATGGATTGGCGTACTCGTCGTTGATGTCCACCACCTTGTCGGCAAACTTGGGTTCCAGATAGGTGCGCACGCTGGCACGCATCACCAGCGCTGCGGCCGTCCCGGCCAGCAGCAGGGTCAGGGCGATGGCCAAGGCCAGGCCCAACGATAGTCTTTTTTCACAGGTGCTTCCTCCTCTATTCGATGGACCGTGCGCATCATGGCGGCACGGCCCTCCTCGGACAGCGGAGGGTAGGCGCGTTTCAGGTCGTCAAGGTTCATGTGACATCCTCCTTCTCGCCGTCCGTCAGTTCCAACCGCAGGGCTGCCCTGGCCTGGCTGAGCCGTCCGCGCACCGTGCTGTGCGGCACGCGCAGCAGACGAGCCACCTCCAGGGTGGGCAGGCCCTCGATATAATGCAGCAGCACGCACAGGCGCTGCCTCTCGGGCAATGTGTCCACCGCATCGCGCACCCACCTGTCCGGGTCCTCCCGGCCTTCATCGGGCAGTTGCGCCATGGGCAACACGCGCGATTGAGCGCGCTGTATGTTGCGGCATTCGGTGATCAGGATGCGAATCACCCAGCTGTCAAACGCCGCCAGGTTGCGCAGCGTGTGGAATGCATTCACCTATTAGACGCGCGGGCAAGGCAAAAAGTCAAACCCCGGCAAAAACATTTCTGCCGGGGGTCGGGCGGAAGCAAGCCATTGGCAAAACCGAACTACAGCGGCAAATCCTTTCGGTCAAATACGATGATGCCGCCCGCAAATAACGCTACCGCGATGACAAGCAGCGCACCGGTTGGCAGCAGCCAGGGTTTGCCCAGGGCGATTTCCGCCGCATTGTAGAGCGAGAAGATGGTGGCGTAACGAAAGGTCTTGAGCCGCGGGCTGCTGTTGAGCAGCATGCGCAGCAGCAAAAACACCGTGGGGATGCCCGCGCCCAATGCCAGGGAAGCGCCGGTCTGGTTGAACAGGCAGGAGAAGAAGAAGCTGATGCCCGCCAGCGCCAGATGCAGCGCCAGCAGCCCCACATTCATGCGCAGGAAAGCAGGCACATTCAGCAAACCGGGGAAACGCTGCACCGAAATCACAAGCCCCAGCACCGTCACATACGCCACGATCACCGTGAGGGTCAGCACCAGGTAGACCATCTGGGTGGTTGCCACCCGGCGGCGGGTCACCGGCCCCATCAGTATGCCGGCCATGGATCCCTTGTCCACCAGCGACGCTACCAGCTTGTTGCCCATGATGACGGTATACAGCATGGGCAGGCCCGGCATCAAGAAGCCGTAGAGGTAGGTGGCGATAAAGCCCGTGAGGCTGGGGTCAATGGTCTCAAAGCCGAAGGCAGCCAGCAGATTTTGTGAGAAATTGAGCCCGGCCAGGCGGCGCATGAGATCGGCATCGGCGGGGTCATACATGCTGATGATGATGGCCATATACATCGTCAGCAGCGCCAGAAAGGCCACCAGCAGCTTCCAGTGAGACTTGATGTTTTTCACAAACAGTGTTTTGCTCATGCGCTTTGCTCCCCATAGTAGCCGATGAAGATATCCTCCAGCCGCTGGTTAACCACATCCAGCCCCGCGATGGGGTGGCGCGCCAGCGCCCGGGTGAAGGGCTGCAGGCTGCCAGTCACGGCCACATCCAATCGAAGGGGGTAATCGGCTGTGATGTCCAGCCCCTCGGCCAGAAAGGCCTGCTTGTCCTCTTCGCTGTCAAAGCGCACGGCGTACACCCGCCTGCGGCTGGCTTGCAGGTGCGCCACATCCACCAGGGCGCTCAGTTGCCCCGCGCGCAGGATGCCCACGCGGTCGCAGGTCTTCTCAATCTCCTCAAAACTGTGGCTGCTCATCAGAATGGTTTTGCCCTGTGTTTTCTCTTCCTGAATCAGCTCCACAAAGGCCTGCTGCATCAGGGGGTCCAGGCCGCTGGTGGGCTCGTCCAGTATCAGAATGTCCGGGTCGTGCATAAAGGCGGCCACCAGGCCCAGCTTTTGCTTCATGCCCTTGCTCATGCGCCGGATGCGGCCGGATGGGTCCAGGTCAAAGCGCGCCAGCAACTCCCCTTCCCGGGGGCAAACACGCAGACCTCGCATGTGGGCGAGGAAGCGCAGGTATTCGCTGCCCCGCATCTCGTCAAAGAAGGCAATTTCACCGGGCAGGTAGCCCAATGTGCGGTGAATCTCCGCCGCGCAGGTGCGGCAGTCCATTCCCGATACGCTGCATGCGCCGCTGTCCGCGTTGAGAAAACCCAGCAGGTGGCGAATGGTGGTGGTTTTGCCCGAGCCATTGGGCCCCAGGTAGCCAAACACCTCTCCGCGGGGAATTTGCAGCGTCAGGTCAAAGATGCCCTTGCCCGGGCCGTAGGATTTGGTCAGGCCCCGGATGTCAATCACGCTCATCTTCTTCCTCCTTGTAGCACAGGCTGCGCAGGGTACCCAGCATCCGCCGAAACTCGGCCAGCATCTCATCTGCCGTGGGTGCAGCGCCTATCCGCTGCGCCTCGCGTAGCCATCCATCCCCCATCCATTGCAGCATGCGCAGGATATATATTGGGTCAATCCCCGGCCTGAAGCGGCTGTAATCCAGCCCGGCCAGCACACCGGCATAGATTTTTTGTGTCTCCCTGATGATGCGACGATCCAGCGCGGGTGACACATCCTCATGCTGCGAGGCATAAGCCCGAATGGCAAACTCCATCAGATAGGGATAATCGGCCATCAGGCGGGCCTTTTGCTCGGCAGCGTACGCCATCATCTCAAACGGGTCGGTGAGCCGGGCAAAGCCCTCGTCCATCACCTGGGTGCGCGCCAACTTGGTGGCGCACTCATACAGGTAGAAGTACAGCGCCTTTTTATTGCGAAAGTAATAAAACAGGTAGCCCTTGCTGATGCCGGCCTCGCGGGCAATCTCCTCGGTGGATGCCTTTTTGTATTCGTTCAGGCCAAACACCTTGTAACCCGCATTGATCAGCCGACGCTGCCTTTCCTGCGGCAGGGCCAGAAACCGCTCGTTGATCATTGCTCCTCCTGTCTGACTGATATGGTCAAACCACTTCGGTCAGCATCAGCGTATCCCATTGACCCAATTTTTCAAGGGGGGTACGAAAAGTTTTTTCATTGCATCAAAAAAGGGCACACCGCCTTGCAGTGCCCCAAATAATACTAAACGAAAACGTTAACGCAAGAATGGACACAGGATTTTTCGTCTGCGTGAACTCGAACGAGGAAGGCGTAGTGGCGCTACGCCGGCCGAGAGAGACAATACGCAGGCGGAAATAGACCAGTCCCATTGAAGCGTTAAGGTTTGAGTTTGGTATAACAAGCAGTATGGCTGGTCAATTCCCCGGCTCAGCCAGCCCCAAATCGGCCAGCGTGGGCTGCGGGTCCAGCAGCCAATAGGCCGAGCCGTCGGGCAGGCGCGCCATGAACCCATAGTCCACTAGCGCGCGGCGGATGGTGGCCGGGTCGCGGAAGGCCGTCAGCCGGTCGATGCACACGTTCAGCTCGCCCTCACTGTAGCGGCGGTCTGGCTCCAATTGTGCCGCCGCCCACAGGTACACATAGGCGCGCAGCTTGTGCTTGGCCGGCATCTGCTTCAGCCGCCCCTCCCCATCCAGAAAGTTGCGCAGCAATACGGCATAATCCATGGCGTTCACCTGCCTTGTCAAAATCTGTATATAGTATGCCAGAGGAAGGCACGCGCGCGCAAGGGTGCGGGTATGGAAAGCCGCCGGAGGCACATGTCCCCCGGCGGCAGCATCACTTCATGGACTTGTCTGTTGGGCCTACTCCACCCGATACACTTCCACCTTGCGGGTGTCGCGGTTGTCCATCAGCAGCAGGTCGCCAGAGGTGGACGTGTAGTTGCCGTAGCCGGAGTAGGGGCCCATGGGGATGACGAGGTTGCCATGCCAATCCACCACGCCCACCTGGCCGGCCTCATCGGTCACCACATAGAGGCGGCCGTCCATGCCATTGTATATACGCTCGGCCTTGGCGTAGGGCAACTCGGTCACCGTGCCGTCCGCGGCCACGAGGGTAAACTTGCCGTCGGCCGCGGTAATCAGCAGGCTGTTGGCCGTCACCTCCACGGCGTCCTTGAGGTAGGTGGGGGCCACAGTCTCCTCGCCCTTGTCATTCACAAAGCCCACCTTGCCGCCCAGCTCCACCGGCGCGTAGCCCTTTACGAAGACAAAGGTGCGCTGGCCGTCACTCTCACCGCGGGCATAGGTGACAATGACGTCATCGTACTTGAAGTCCACCACCACATTGCCCTGCAGGTCCAGCACGCCCATCTTGCCCTCGCGGTCCAGCTTGGCGCGCACATAGTCGCCATCCGCCTTGTAGAGGTTATCATACTCGGCCGGAACCAGCACATTGCCCTGAATGTCCATCAGGCCGCGCTTGCCGTCCTTGGTGATGTCGAAATTGCCGTCCTCAATCTTGTAGCTGTTGATTTGGTGGGGCGAGGTCAGCACCACCTGGCCGTCGGCCACGCGCTTGACTTCCCACTGGTCGCCGTTCTGGGCGATGTCGTAGCCGTAGTAAATCTTGTCCACAGGGCCCAGGGGCTGCAGGTTTTCATCGTAGGCGGTCACCGCGCCATTGAGGTCCTCGATTTGCAGGAAGCCATCGTACACGCGCACGGTGTCCACCTGGTCGCGCGTCAGCGAGCCCACGGCCTCACCGGTCTTCATGTTGTAGAAGGTGCGGTCCTCAATCAGATAATAGCCGCTGCCGTAGCCGCCAAACAGCGCCTGATAGTCGTAATGCTCCTTGGTGGATTCCTTCAGGCGGATGCCCACAATCCAATCCTTGCTCAGGATTTCCAGCTCGCCATATTCAAAAGGCACCAGCACCTTGCCGGTCTGGTCGATAACGCCCTTGCCGTTGAGCTGATCCAGCTTGGCGGCCTCGATGTAGCCCCAGGGGTTTTTGGAATCCAGCCACAGGTATTCATCGGGCACCAGCACGGTACCGTCGGGCCCCATGATGCCGGTCGGGTCAAAGGACTTGGCGCGGAACGCGACCAGGTTGGTGCTGCCCAGCAGCTCGCCCTGCGCGACCTCGTACACCTTGGTCACCTTGATGGGCGCATCCTCGGCCAGGGCGGGTACGCCCAAACCGACCAACAGAAGCATGACTGTGATTAGGCTGATCATTTTCTTCATGGGTAGTCTCCTTCAAACGTAATGACCTGAAAATGGTAACAGAGTCGGGCACGGGTTTCAAGCAAAATTGTGTGAAAAATAATCCAATTTGGGCATCCTGTTGGCCTATGCGCCGAACAGATACCCGGTCATGGACAGGCTGCCGAACACATAATCCCGGTTGAAGGCCTCGGCCTTTTCCCCCGGATGGGCAGCGCCCAGCACATACAGCAACGGTACAAAGTGCTCGCTGGTGGGCACGGCCAGCCCCGCGCCGGGCAGGGCCATGTAATCGGCCATGGCCTCCTGATCGCCCGCCATGACGGCGCCATGCACCGCGTCGTCAAACGTGCGCGCCCAGGGGAAGGGTACGGTGGCGGCGCCGTTGATGAGCCGCAGGTTGTGCACCACATTGCCGCTGCCCAGAATGAGCACGCCCTCCTCCCGCAGGGGGCGCAGGCCCTCGCCCAAGGCCATCTGCTGCTCACCGGTGAGCCCTAAATCCAGGCTCAACTGCACCACGGGGATATCCGCCGCCGGATACATGCGCATCAGCACGCTCCACGCGCCGTGGTCCAGCCCCCAATCCTGCGTGGGCTGTGCCTGGGGCACCAGCGCCTGCACCCGCTCGGCCAGCGCGGGGCTGCCGGGGGCGGGGTAGCTGGCTTCGTGCAACGCCTTGGGGAAACCGTAGAAGTCGTGGATGGTGCGCGGGGTGTCCGCCGCCACCACGCGGCTGTCCTCCCCCGCGAAGTGCGCGGACAGGCACAGGATGGCGCGGGGACGCGGTATGCGGGCTGTCAGCGACATCCAGGTGCGCGTGAAGGCATTGCTGTCCAG
The DNA here is from genome assembly GCA_937874275.1 of uncultured Clostridia bacterium. GTDB lineage: Bacteria > Bacillota > Clostridia > Christensenellales > Aristaeellaceae > UBA1038. Next base: position 8,220 of record CALNAU010000017.1, read on the forward strand.
CGCGTTCATGGGCGAGCCATGGCCCACAAACAGCACGGGCATGCGCTGCTGCTCCGTCATCGTGTCCCCTCCTTTCCAATCGGTGTATGCCAGAGTATACCCATCCGGGCGGCGCGTCACGCATCCCCGCCCGGACGGGATACAAATGCGCCGAAAAGCTTGATGTATCTTGACAAATCCCGCCATCGGCGCCTATACTTTGGAAGCGCCTTTCGGCTGCACCGGCCGCGAAGGCGCCG
>CALNAU010000018.1 GCA_937874275.1 uncultured Clostridia bacterium
AATGCAATGCGAGATGAATGCCGAGCGACAGTCACCCAAATTCTTTTCAAAACGACCATGTTCGGGCACAGGAGAACAAGTGATTATCTCAGACTATATCATTTTCCTCTTATACAGAACCCTTGCCACCACCATGGTGATGGCCGCGCTGAAGGGGATCAGCAGGCTGATGGCGCTTGACATGCTGGGTTTGATGAGGAACAAAATCAGCATCAGAACCATTGGCATGAGGGCGATGCGCCAGTTCTTGGACAAAAATACCACGCCCAGGCCGCCGAACAAGGCGGGCAGCACATTTGCGAAGGCAGGGGCTAGCGCCGGGGATTCCAGAACCGGGCGCAAGGTGTTGAGCAGCAGCATGCCAATCACCAGAATCAGCGTGGTCACGATGGAGCTGGCGGCGATGGCGATGGTGGAGATGACCTCGCCCTTCTCACTGTTGGGCTCAACCCCGGCAATTTGCATGGCGCGAAGGGCGGCCGGTACCTTCATGGCCGTCAGGTTGCCGGTGACAAAGCCCAGGTAAGCGCCGCCAGAGCCCAGCATGGGGCCAAAGGTGAAGGCTTCGATGGCGCCCACAGCCCAATAGACCGGCGCCACAGCCAACAGCCCCTGCAAAACCAGGCCGTAGTCGGGTTGTACCTTGTAATACAGGGAGGCAAAGAGGGGATAGGCGATAAACATCAGGATGGCCAGCACCAGGGAGACGCGGCCCCAGGTATGAATCTTTTGTTCGTATAGCGATGGTTTCATGTCAGCCTCCAATCCAATTGTTCAGCGGGATGGCAAAGGCCATGGCGCTGAGCATGCTGATGGGCATGGCATAGTTTTCAAGCCACTTCCAATGTAGTTTTTTAATGAGCAGGCCGCACAGCATCATAACGACCGCCGAGAACAGCATTACAAACACCGGAATGAATCCGGGCAACCCCTTGTGCACATCGGTGAACACCATGCCCAGAAAAGTGGCAATCATGCCGACGAACAGTGAGTCCATCATGATAGCGCTCCAGCGGGCGTCCTTCTGCTTCATGCGCTGCAGGCGGGCTTGCATGCGCCTCTGGAACAACAAAATGATGAGGATGCCCGACAGGATGCCGATGGTCATTACCCACGCGATGGAGATGTATACGGAGGGGTCAATGACGGGCTGGTCCATGGGCATATTGAGAATTTTGGCTACCGACGCCGCCGCCGGCAATTCATACGTCAACGCCCCCAACACCGATAGCCGCAGCCAGGGCAATGGAATACCCAGGAAGCGGGACACGCTGATGAGCCCCAGCAGGATGGCGATGGCCGGTGCTATGCTAAACAGCGCGCTGCCCGTCACCGTGCCGCGCAGCGTGTGGCGGCTGATGCCCAGCTCAATCGCCCTGCGCCATGCCTTGACCAGGAAAAACACCGACTGCCCCAATACATAGGCAATGACCAGTGCGGCCAATAGAAACAACGGTGAATCATTGACAGTAAACATCACATTCCTCCTGCCATCCACTCAGGACAGCGTTTTGATAAACAGTGTATAGAAATCAATCATGTGGCCAAGGTTTTGCAGGCTGAGGTATTCACCCCGCCCGTGCATGAGCGAAAGCTCCTGTTCGCTTACCCTGGCAGGTTGAAAGCGATACGCGTTCTGCGTTACCCGGTCATAATGTCGGCAGTCTGTGCCGCCGGTCATCAGGTAGGGGGTGATGACCGCGTCGGGGAACACCGCGGCAATGCACTGACGCAGATGGTCCATGGCCGGACTATTCACATCAGATGCCTTGGTAGGTTCATCCCGCAGGATAGCGGTCACCTCAAAAGGAATGCCAATGCTGCGGAATCTTTCCAACACCTGCTGGGATGTATCTCCCTGCAAAATACGCAGATTGACCGTGCACGCGGCGGACGTTGGCAGCACGTTGTGGGAGGTGCCTGCGCTGGTCATGGTGAAGGCAGCTGTGGTGCGCAGCATGGCGGCAGTCTGGCGGTTCTTCTGCAATGTTTTGATGATGAGGGGAGCAAAGAGGTCGGGGTGCGCCAGCACAAATCCCTGAATGCCCGGCCGGTAGGGCGCGGTGGCCTTCAGCATCGCCTTGACGGTGTCGGTCAGCCTAGGCTTGGCCGGGCGCTCCTGCACAGCCCGGATGAGACGAGCCATGGTGCTGACAGCCGTCTCGTGTGGCGGGGTGGATGAGTGCCCGCCTTCCCCTTGAAAGGTTAGGGCAAAGCTTGTGTTGCCCTTCTCGGCTACGCCGATGACGGCCACAGGGTACTTGATGCCCATCATGGAGCCGTCGGCCACGGCGCCGCCTTCATCCAGCACGTAATCGAAATGCATCCCCGTTTCCTCAAACCAGGCGGCGATTCGCTGCGCGCCATGCGCACCGCCAACTTCTTCATCATAACCAAAGGCGAGGTAGATGTCACAAGGCGGCTCAAACCCCTCCAACAGCAAAGCCGTGACCGCCTCCATGATGGCAATCAGGGAGCCCTTATCATCAAAACTACCGCGTCCATATACCCTATCATCCTGAATTTGGCCGGAGAAAGGGGGGAAGGGCCATCCCTCATCGCTTGCCGGCACCACATCATAATGGGCGGTCAGCAATACGCGCTGCGCATCGTTTTTGCCAGGCCAGCGATAAACCAGACCGTGATGATTCACCACAGTTTTTGCCAATTTCTGGTGCACCAGCGGATAAGCCTCCAGCAGAAAGGCTTCAAAGGCGGTGAAAACGTGCAAATCCATTTGTGTGATGTCTGGATGGGATACGGTGGCAAATTGCACGGCGCGGCTGAGGTGCTGTGCCGCTTGCGCGATATTGGGCATAAGGTGCTCCTTTCCGGAATGTCTCAATCAGAAAGGCCCCAGGCCGATGAGATGCGCTATCATTAACCAAATCAGGCTGATAACCAGTAGGATGCCCTGCAGGGGCAGCGTCCATTTTAGCCATTTGGGATAGCTGACCACGGATAACCCCAGGGCAATCATGAGCGCGGCATTGGTCGGGTATAGCAGATTACTGAAGCCGTCACCAAACAGATAGGCTTGTGCGGCCACCTGGCGATGAATCCCCAGAATGTCGGTCAATGGCAGCAAGAGCGGAAGGACAAGGAATGCTTTGGCAGAGCCTGAGCTGATGAAAAAGTTCATGAGCAGAACCAACGCGTACAACAAGAGCAAGCCACTCAGCGGGGATAACCCCTCAAAGCGGGCGGACGCCTGGTGAAGCAAATAATCCATGACCAAAGAGCGGGTCATGATGAGCTTGATGCTCATGGCCATCAAAATGAGCAGGATGGCCGGGGCCACACCGGCCATGCCGCGTAAAAATGCCTTGACGGCGGCGCCGAATTGCATGGTTCCACTGGCCAGCACGCTGACAAAGGCCAGAACGACAAACAGAACGGCAATCAGCGGAAAAAGAATGGAGGAAAGCGCTGGTACGAAAAAGCTGACAATCAGCAAAAGTGGCAACAGTACCAGCCCCACCGCAAAAAGGGTAAGGCCGCGGTCAACCTTGGCGTCATGTACCGGTTCATCTGAGACGACCACAGCCTGATCCTCCAGATAAACAGGTGACAGGGCAGGCTCTCTCTCAATCCTTTTGACATGGCGCAGAAGAAACATCTGCAATACGGCGTATATGGAGACGAACACAAGCAGCCGGAAACCGATGGCCGAGAACGCGGGAAGCCCGGACAATTGCTGCACAACGCCGACAGTGAATGGGTTAATGGTGGCGGCGCTGAAGCCCAGGCCTGAGGAGAGCAGGCTGATACCAAGCCCTGTCAGCGAGTCCCAGCCCATGCGTCTGGATAGCGCGATGCAAAACGGCACCATGATAATCAGCTCTTCAAAAATGCCAAACACAGAGCCAAATACCATAAAGAACAGGCTGATGAGCATCAGCAGTTTGTACCGGGCGGCGGCAAAGCGATGGGCGATGCGCTCCATCAGCCGAGACACCATACCGCAGGCCAGTAGGATGGAGAAACTGCCGCCAATCAACAGCAGGAAAATCAGAATGGTGCCTACAATCACCGCATCATCTGATTGGAATACTTCAAACGGGGCAGTGAAAAAGCGCCAGAATGCGATGTGTGGCTTCTCAACCTCGCGGAACGTGCCGGATAGGATGCGCTCGCGCCCATCTTCCGTTACGCGCTCAAATGTGCCGGAAGGCAGTGCGTAGGAAAGAGCGGTCGCCAGAATCATCAACGCCAGGAGCACGGCGAGCGACAACAAAAAGGAGCGCTTGCCAATCTTGAGTTCATGCTGCCTCATATCTGCCTCCTGCTATGTTCTTCACAAACTACTATACCAGAAAAACGGGTCTGTGTGGTATGGAATTCGCACGCGATATTGCGATGGATTTCTGGCATCGTGAAGGTCGACGTAAACAACCATTGGTTCAAGGTGTTATGGCGGGATTGAAATAGAATACGGCTTGACCGCGATAACCGTCAAGCCGTTGGTTGGCGAGAGCATGTGGGAATCGAACCCACCCAAGGGGCTACTAACCTCTTACACCGGTTTTGAAGACCGGGGGACACACCAGCACCCATCTGCTCCCATGCACGGGAAATGATAGCCAAATGGCTGCCGTTTGTCAATCACGGTAACACATTTAGGAGGTGAAGGAGCGAGTTTGCCAATTGCTCTCGTGACGCCATTTGTTTTGTGCTTATGTCATCTGCTCAAATGGCTTTGCCAGCGTGCGCGCTTCGCCGTTTTTGGCCGTGTATCCGCGCAAATCCCAGTTGTCCAGAATGGCCAGCGCATACTTGCGGGAGGCGTTGATCGCGTCGCGGAAATCGGCCAGGGTGACCTCACCTTTCTCTTTTTGTATTTGCTCAAACAACGCTTGCGCCTTTTGCATATCCCCCCGCAGCAAGAACAGCTCCGCATCCACGGGGACCAACTGGCCGGCATCCATCAGATAATCCAGCACCTTGGGCATGTCCTTATCCCGGGCAAATTGAGCAAGCAGTGCCTTTCTCTCGGGCGGCGAGAACCCCGCCTGCTGGTAGAGCGCCAGCAATGCGTTCATTGTCTCCTTTTGCTTGGAGGAAAAGACGACCTCAAAGCCGGGCTGGGCGAAGGTGCTGTTGTTTTTATGCACCAACCCACGGCTCACAAAAACATCCAGCACCTTGTCTGCCGTTGCGGCATCCAGACCGCGCAGCAGATGGCTGCGCAGTTCCTCGTTGCGCATACCGGTCTTCAGCGGGTTCTCCGCATGGTACGCTTGCAGCAGTTTGTGGAGCTTATGCCCCAATGTTGTCAAATATCCATGGTGCAGATACAGTTTATCGGTGATTTTGACGGCGCGGCCGGCATCG
>CALNAU010000019.1 GCA_937874275.1 uncultured Clostridia bacterium
ATGAACTGCTTGGTGAATTCTTCATCCTGCACCTTGCTGCCCAGGCCCTGGGTCTCGGCAAAGTCGGCGTCGCCAACCGTCAGCGCGGCGATGGTGTCATCCTCATTCAGGGTGACTGTCACAGCAACGGGTCCACCGTAGCCCTTGCTGGAAGATGTCGCGCTCTTGCCTTCAGCGACTGCTTCCTCAGCAGGTGCTTCTGTCGCTTCGTCTGGCGCGGCGGTTTCTTCAGCAGTTTCAACTGTCTTATTGATGGCTTTGATCACCGCTTCGCTGCTAACGGTGGCGCCGGCAATTAGATCGATATCGCCTTCCTGCAAGGGCACCTTCTTGCCGATGAACTGCTTGGTGAATTCTTCATCCTGCACCTTGCTGCCCAGGCCCTGGGTCTCGGCAAAGTCGGCGTCGCCGACCGTCAGCGCTGCGATGGTGTCATCCTCGTTCAGTGTGACTATCACAGCCACGGGTCCGCCATAGCCCTTGCTGGAGGATGTAAGCGCACGTGCGCCTTCCGGCAGTTCGGGCACATCAGTTGCTGCCGGCTCCTCGGAAGCGGCCGGGGCTTCGCTTGTAGCTGGGACCGTTTCTTCCACAACAGCAGCACCGGCGGTTTCATCAACCAACTTATCCGCGTATGCCTTGTTGATAGCCTTTACCACTGCCTCTGTCGTGATTGTAGCCCCGGAGATTCCGTCAATATCGCCAGATTCGAGCGGCAATGTTTTCCCAACGAATTGTTTCGTGAAGCCTGCTTCCTTTGCACCGGCGCCGAAATTCTCGGTTTCCGCAAACTGATCATCCCCAATGGAAAGGGCGGTAATCGTTCCATCGTCCTTCACGGTAACAAATACGGCAACCGGACCCGCAAATCCCTGCTCGCTGGCAGTGTAACGGGTGCCTTCGGGAGCGGCAGGCTCGACAACAACCTTATCCGCAAAGGCCTTATTAATTGCCTCAACCACCGCGTTTGTGGTAATCGTGGCTCCGGAGACACCATCAATGCTGTCAACAGTAATCGGGAGCGCTTTACCGGTGAACTGCTTGGTAAAAGCAGGCTCCTTTGCAGACGCGCCAAAGCCCTCGGTCTCCGCAAAAGCATCGTCACCCACGCGGAGGGCTGAGATGGTGCCATCATCCTTCACCGTGACGAACACCGCGACCGGTCCCGCAAATCCCTGCGCAGAGGCAGTATAGGTGGTTCCCTCGGCCACCGAGTCGCCGCTATCCGGATTAAGGTAGGCGTCCACCTTGCTGGCAATGCTATTGACAGCGCCGGTGACGGCATTGGAGGTGATGGTCGCCGCCGTGATGGCGTCTATCGTGTTATCACCGCGGTCCGCGGCGGACTTTACAGCCCTCACGGGCGTTTGCTTGCCCTTAAACTGCTCCATAAAAGCAGCGTCCTTGGCCTTCGCGCCCAGTCCGGCAGTTTCGGCAAATTCGCTTCCACCAACGGATATGCCGGTGATTTTGCCCTCGGCATCCAGGCCGGCAATCACTTGAACGGGACCGCCGTAGCCTTTGGCAATTGCGGTGCCAACGTAGCCCTGAGGCGCACCTGCCGCATTGCCGACATACAGCTCGGCTACCGGCTCCAAGTCGCTCATCTCAATGGGGGTAAACTCCTCCGCCGCGGGCAGTACATCCATGCGTGCCTGCACCTTGGCATCTGCCTCCTGCTGCGCGATGACGTCCTTGGTTACCTCATTCGTCATGGAAAGAAGGAGCCCGGCGCATACCGTAATAATGCCCAATGCAATCCAGGCTGCGATCCTCTTTTTCATGCCCTATGTCCTCCATCCGTCGTTGAATTCTGCACATGATGTGCAGTGGCTTGCATTCTTTGTAGCAACTCATTGTCAACCGGGCGTCCGAGCATTTCTTCCGCCAATGCCATATAGCCCAAGCGAAGCGCATCCCGAATCGCGGAACTGGAAATCAACTCGCCCGATGTTGTTTTAACCGCCGGTACCACAATGATACCAACTCCCTCAGTTATACACAGGGCAGACAGTTCCTCCGGTCCAATGTCCCCTCTATAGCCAAAGCGATGGTCAAATCCAATGATGATATGCTTTGCATTAAGCAGTTTGACAAGCACATTGTGGAAGAAATCCTTGCCACTTGTGTGCATCAGCTGATCATCAAATTTGCTGACCACAACCCTGTCAGCGCCAGCAGCCAGCAGCAAGCGCGCCTTCTCCTCTAAAGTCGTCAACTCAAACGCTTCGCTGTTACGTTTGATGACACTGGCCGGGGGTATATCATAGGTGTGCACCAACAGGGGCAAACCCAATTGTTCGGCGGCCTTTTTCCCATGGCTTAACAACGCCATATGGCCCTTGTGAACACCGTCAAAAAAGCCCAGACAGACGACTGCCGGACCCAACGGCGCCTCAATAGAATCCAAATACGTAATCAAACTTGCTCTTTCCGTCCATTCCTTACGTCCTGCGGACATGCTGATAAATGGTAACACGCTCTTTCCCCTGCGTCAAGGGATTCGTATATGCCTGCATAAAATTGTTTTATACCGAATAATCCAAATGATATTCAGTTCGGCAAATTAATTATTTATCATCTTCAGTCCTTTATTTAACTTGAAATATGGGCGATTTTGGTATTGACATCACATGGGTTGGCATGTTATTAATTATGCGCAACAAAAGTTTGAGGAGGGACCTTATACATGAAAAAGTCTATTGCCTTGGTTCTGTCTGCCCTGTTGCTGATGAGCATTGCCAGCTTCGCTTCTGCTGAGCTCCTTGGCCTCGGCATCAACACCGACATCAGCTCCATCAAGGAAGCCACCGAAAAAGACGGCGAAAAGTACGATGGCCAGGCTCAGGTCAACACCATCATCTGCACCGTTCTGCTCGATGACAACAAGGTCATCAAGGCTGTGCAGTTTGACACCGTGCAGACCAAGGTCACCTTCAACGGCGAGGGCAAGCTGACCGCTGATCCCGCCGCTGAAATCAAGACCAAGGTTGAAAAGGGCGATGAGTATGGCATGAAGAAGGCCAGCGGAATCGGCAAGGAATGGTACGAGCAGATTGCCGAGTTTGAAAAGTACATCGTCGGCAAGACCATTGAAGAAGTTCAGGCCATCCCCACCTATAAGAAGGACGACAACCACCTGCGTGTGCCGGATGTTGCCGACCTGAAAACCACTGTCACCATCGACATCGGCGGCTATGTGGATGCCCTGGCCGAAGCTGTCGCCAACGCCAAGTAATCGCGAAATTCCTCGTTCCAAAGCCGCCCTCCGGGGCGGCTTTTTGCTGCATCCATAACACTGTTGTGATATACTGTGCCTTATGATGAGCCGATTATTTGGAGAATCACATGGCGTTCTGAAAACGCGTTTCCTAAGACAGCGGCATCTGTTTGCTCTCGTCTTGCTCTTGCTTTTGCTTGGCCTGCATGCTGCCGCATCCATCCCATTGCTGTCCCCCAGTCCGTACAATAGTTATACGCTGCAGGCCATGGCTTGGCGCGAGGGTCAGGCGCATCTGCCCGAAGACGTGCCGCATCTGGAGCTGGCCATCAAAGATGGTCGCTACTATGTCAGTTTTCCCCCGGTTCCCAGCATCCCGATTTATTTGCTTACCTTTATTTTCGGTGACCGCGTGCCAGATGGTTTGCTTGTTAAATTGTATGTCATCATTGCCTATTATGCCCTTTGCAGATTGCTAACCCGTAGCGGATGGCGCGAAGGTCGCGCTGCTGCCATGGCATTTCTACTCTGCACGGCCTCCGCCATGCTGCCGCTGCTGCTCAGCGGAGCGGTTTGGTACCAGGCGCAAGTGATGGCCTTCATGTGGACGGTCCTAGCGATAGATGCGCTATTTGGAAACAAGCCTACAAGCGGCCTTCTTTTCTACGCTCTGGCCGTCGGTTGCCGTCCTTTCAACGCCTTGTACGGCCCCTTGATCATGGGCTTGTACATGTTTCGCTCGCAGGACAAATGGCATGCATGGAGTCTTCGCCAGTGCTTAAAAACCTTGCTGCCCGGTATCGCTGTCGGGTTATCTGTAGCCGCCGCCTATGCCTGGTACAACATGCTGCGATTCGGGCATCCATTGGAGTTTGGCCACAATTACCTGCCTGAGTTCTCTTTCCAGGGCGGCAAACAATTCTCCTTTTCGCACATCCCAAACAATATCAAAAACTATGTCTTCTCTCTCCCTTTTGATCATTCGGGCGATACCTTGGCGCTCAAGCGCTTTGGCTTCTCACTGTTTCTGGCCACTCCCATTCTGTTGATGCTGATATACTGGGCTGTTCGAGATGGCATCACGAAACAACTGTCTGGCGGCAAATTGCCTATCCTTTTTACCTTTTTGCTTCATCTTCTGTTGCTGCTCAGTCATCGAACGTTTGGCGGCTTCCAGTATGGCGCACGCTATGCAGTCGATCTAATCCCCTACGCGGTCCTCTATCTGGTGCTTGATCATGCTGACGATAAATGGACAAAGCCCCTGGTCGTGATAATGACCCTGGGGCTTTGCCTGGCAATCTATGGCAGTCTGGTCATTGTGCTGCCTCAATAACGCTTAATCAAACGGCATATCGTCATCAAATAACTGCTGATACTCTTCACGGGTAATCAGCGTTTTTCTGGGTTTTGTGCCTTCGTTGCCGCTGATGATATTGCGGCGTGCCATTTCGTCAATCAGGCGGCCCGCGCGGCCATACCCTACGCGCAGGACACGCTGCAGCATGGAGATGGACATCTGAC
>CALNAU010000020.1 GCA_937874275.1 uncultured Clostridia bacterium
TTCAGAAGTGCGGCGCGCTCAAACAGATGCGCATCCCGGCCAGCGTGACCGCCATTGGCAACGGCGTGTTCATTGGCTGTGACGCCATGGAAACCCTATGCTTTGAAAAACCGGATCCCGCCCTGTTCCCCGAAGCCAGCAGCCCCTTCCCCATGGAGGCCACCAACCTGCGCATCTACCTGCCGGAGGATACCTCCGATGATATGCTGAAGGCTTTCCAAACATTCACCAATGGTGCACTGATGCGCATGGCCGACATTGTGCAGCGCGGCGGCTGCCCCATGCAGACAGCGGAAGCATCGGCACCTGAGCAGCCAATCGCAGAAGCGCCCGAGGTAACGACGCCCGCGGAACCCGCCCTCACGGACGCACCGGCAACACCGGCAGCGCCGGTTGCCGAGCCAGCAGCGCAAACCCCGCCGGCTGAACAGCCCGCCGCGCCCTCCGGCGGCATGCAGGATTATATCGATAAAATGCTCGTGTGCAGCAAGGCCGAAGCGGCCGGCGTGGTGCTGGATCCGGCCGTCATCGGCCGCTACGACGTGCGCTTTGGCGCGGATGGCCAGGCCGTGATGACCATCGGCGGCGCCGCCATGCCCGCCTGCCCTTGGCAGCAGCAGGGCGATACGCTGGTGGTGGATTACTTTGGCACTTCCTTTGTGTTCAAGCTGACGCCTGAAGGCTTGCAGCTCAACTACTATGACGCCATGCTGCTCACCTTTACGCCCGAGTAAAGCGATAAAGAATACAATCATTTGACAGCCTTCCTTGCGTAAGGATATAATAAAAGGAGCGTCCTTTTACCCCAACAAACGCAAGGAGGGTTTTTGTTATGCCATTGGTCAACTCAAAGGAAATGTTCAAAAAAGCCTATGATGGCGGCTACGCCATCGGCGCGTTCAACGTCAACAACATGGAAATCATTCAGGGCATCGTGGAAGGCGCCCAGGAAGAAAAAGCGCCCCTCATCCTGCAGGTGTCGGCCGGCGCGCGCAAGTACGCCAAGCACGAGTACCTGATGAAGCTCATCGAGGCGGCGGTGGATACCAGCGGCCTGCCCATCGTGGTGCACCTGGACCATGGCCCGGATTTTGAGACCTGCAAATCCTGCATCGACGGCGGCTTCACCTCCGTGATGATCGACGGCAGCCACCTGCCCTTTGAAGAGAACATCAAGCTGACCCGCCAGGTGGTGGAATATGCTCACGACCGCGGCGTCACCGTGGAAGGCGAGCTGGGCCGTCTGGCCGGCGTGGAAGACGACATCAAGGTCTCCCACGAGGACAGCAGCTACACCCGCCCCGAAGAGGTGGAAGAGTTTGTCAGCCGCACCGGCGTGGACAGCCTGGCCATCGCCATCGGCACCAGCCACGGCGCGTTCAAGTTTAAGGGCGAGCCCAAGCTGCGCTTTGACATCCTTAAGGAGATTGAGCACAAGCTGCCCGGCTTCCCCATCGTACTGCACGGTGCCAGCTCCGTCATCCCCGAGTATGTGCAGATGATCAACCAGTACGGCGGCAAGCTGGAGGGCGCCCAGGGCGTGCCTGAGGAGATGCTGCGCCAGGCCGCCAGCATGGCCGTATGCAAAATCAACATCGACAGTGACCTGCGCCTGGCCTTCACCGCCATGATCCGCAAGCACTTCGCCGAGCATCCCGATCACTTTGACCCCCGCCAGTACCTGACCGACGCACGCGCCGCCCTCAAGGACATGGTGCGCCGCAAGATCGTCAACGTGCTGGGGTGCAACGGCAAGGCCTAACGGCTTCGCCAAAGCGTCTGCGGACGCAATGGCGTTTGGAGCAACGATAGGCCATCCGGCTGTCGCTTCGCTGCCGGGCGCCAAATGGCATGATGAGCATGGCTGTGCAATGCCTTCCGCGCCGACGCACATGTCGCCGGCGCGGATTTCCTTCGGGTGGCTCCGCCCCCCGTGTCCCCGGTGCCGGCAGCACCCTCGGTTGTTATCTTCTATCATTCTTCAGGAGGACTTTTGATGGAACTTCAAGGCAAGGTTGTCGTTGCCCAGGGCGGCGGCCCGACAGCGGTTATCAATCAGAGCCTGGTGGGTGTCGTGCTGGAAAGCCGTAAATTCCACCAGATTACCAAGGTGTATGGCGCGGTCAACGGCGTCAGCGGCATCATCAACGAGAATTTTCTGGACCTGACCCAGGAGACCACCAACAACCTGGAGCGGGTGGCCGTGACGCCCTCCTCCGCCCTGGGCAGTACGCGCGACAAGCCCGATGAGAAGTACTGCGAGGAGATTTTCAACGTCTTCCGCATGCACGATGTGCGCTATTTCTTCTACATCGGCGGCAACGATTCGGCCGATACCGTGCGCATCGTCAACCAGCAGGCCGAGCGCTGGCACTACGACTTCCGTGCCATCCACATCCCCAAGACCATCGACAACGACCTGATGTTCAACGACCACACGCCGGGCTATCCCTCGGCGGCCAAGTATGTGGCGCAGTCGTTCATCGGGCTGAACCTGGACAACCGCGCCCTGCCGGGCGTGCACATCGGCGTGGTGATGGGTAGGCACGCGGGCTTTCTGACCGCTGCCTCCAGCATCGCCCAGAAGTACCCGGATGATGGTCCCCACCTGATTTACCTGCCCGAGCGCCCCTTCGTGCTGGAAAACTTCCTGCGCGAGGTCAAGGAGGTCAACGACCGCCTGGGCCGCTGCGTGGTGGCCGTCAGCGAGGGGATTCAGGATGAGAACGGCGTGCCAATCCTCTCCTCCCTGATGGATACCGAGCGGGATGCCCACGGCAACGTGCAGCTGTCCGGCACGGGCGCGCTGGGCGAGGCGCTGGTCAACGTCATCAAAGAAAAGCTGGGCCTCAGCCGCGTGCGCAGCGATACGCTGGGCTATGTGCAGCGCAGCTTCCTGGGCTGCGTCAGCGAGGTGGACCAGCACGAGGCCCGCGAGGTGGGCGAAAAGGCCGCGCAGTTTGCCATCTGGCACAACATCGACGGCTCCATCGCCATCAACCGCACCGGCTACTACTCGGTGGACTACCAGCTGCGCGAGCTGACGGACATCGCGGCGCTCACCAAGCTGATGCCCGATGAGTTCATCAACCAGGCCGGCAACAACGTGACCCCTGCCTTCAAGTATTATCTGCAGCCGCTGCTGGGCAAGGACATGCCCAGCGCCCACCGCCTGCGCGCGCCGCTGGCGCCCAAGATTCGCGACAAGCAGGTCTGATACCGGCTCACGCCTCAATCTTTGTCAACCATCATCCCTCGCATCGCAACCGTGATGCGGGGGATGACTTGTTTGACTCATTGGGCGGGCTTCCTTATAATGATGTCATCCCCGATAGTCCATGAAGAAACAGCAGGCGGCTGTGTGTTTCGTGCTTCAAAAGTAAAAGCTTGTTATGTGTCCAATCTTGGGTCCCCTCCATGTTTGGATAGGAGTGTATGTTAACATGGGCAATATTCGCTATGACTTTCACGACGAGCCCAATAACGGCAATGCAGTGCGCATCATGTATTGCGCCATTTCTAGATACGATGGCTCCTGGCGGTCGGTGCCGCACAGCCACCCGCATGCGGAGCTGTTTTATTGCATCCGTGGAAAAGGCTATCTGCAAATCGCAGGCCAGAAACTCCCGCTAAGTGATAGTGATTGTTTCCTCATCAACCCTTCAGTGGCTCATACGGAACTGTCCGACGCAGATGGGCTGCTTGAATACATTGTCATCGGAGTTGGCGGTGTGCGCTTTTCCGCGCCGGACGGCGGACAGCCCCGCTACTACCTCATCAATGACCGCTCCAACAGCCATGAGTTGCTCCCCTATTTTCAGGATATGCTCCGCGAAGTCTCGCGAAGACGTGACGGATACTTCGCCATATGCATACATATCTTGGAGATTCTGTTAGATAAGGTGCGCCGCCATGCCCGGGTGGATTTGGCTGCCCAAATGCCAATCATCAACAGCAGCGAGTGCGCCGAGGCCAAACGCCTGATGGATGAACACTTTAGCCAGCCGATTACGCTGGACTGGCTCGCGGAACAAGCCAATATCAGCAAATTTTACCTATCCCGCGCCTTCCACCGTCAGTATGGCCTTTCCCCCATGCACTACTTATCCAAACGGCGGGTTGAGGAGGCTCAACATTTATTGCGGCGCACCGACCACAGTTTGTCGGCCATCGCAACATTGTCGGGATTCTCCTCCCCCAGCTATTTCTCCCAAGCATTTAGAAGGTTGGTAGGTGCGTCTCCAAGCGAATACCGCAAGTCTCCGTCATAGGCAGTCACATTAACAACCCCGTGGCACGAGTTCGTGCCACGGGGTTATATCATATCAGTTTGTTTAAGCAGCTGTCCTATTTATCCATGTGAAACCAGCGGATTTCGTTGGCCGTAAGCGAAAGCGGCATCCCCTCGCCCTGGCCGCGGTACACCACGGTCTCCTGCGGCTCAAAGGTGTTGTTGACCACGCAGTACTTGCCGCTGTCCAGATAGGCGTGTACATCCACATGGTAGTTGCTGCTGTACCAGCGGTGCAGCAGATCCTCCCCGTGGCCGGCCCACAGCAGGCTGCGGTGCAGCAGCCGCGCGTTGTGGAAGCTGTAGGGCAGGCCGCTGAGGTACACCGCACGGCCGCGGCCATACTCGTTGACGCTCAGGCGCACCTGCTTGCCCCGCTGGCGCAGCACCGTGGCGCCCTCCAGGGCGTACATGCCGGGCCGGGGCTCGCCAAAGTCTATCTCCTGCGGGCTGTCGGCCAGGATGAAATGGCCGGGCTGCTCCTGCCAGTTGTATTTATCGTAGTTGAGGGTGAAGCCGGTCTCCTTCTCCACGCCCAGCACGCTGGCCAACTGGATGTAGCGGCCCTGGTGCTGATGGCCGGAGGGCTCGCCCACGCCGATGAAGCCGCCCCCCTCATGCACAAAGCGGCGGATGGCGGCGCTTACCTGCGCGTCTTCCCACCAGCGGCCGCCGGTGTGCGCCGTATCACCGTCACCCAGGTTGAGCAATACATCGATGTCGTCCAGGATATCCGGGTCGCGCTGAATGTCCTCAAAACTGATGAACCGCACATCAAACGGCGCGCCGCTGAGGGCCTCGATGACGCCGAAATAGCTGTAGTTCTCCTTCTGATACAGGGCGTGATGCACCATGTGCGCCCCCCAGGCTCGCATGCGGCCCCAGCAGTTAAGCACCGCCACCCGCCGCGCGCAATAGGGCGTCGCACCCTGCACATTGCTGTACAGTTGACGGAATTCGTCAGTCACCTGCCCCACATAGTCCAGAAACTCCGGAAACTGGAAGGTGAGCTTGAGGTAGCCGCCATAGCCGATGCGGTCCACCGGCCTGCGCAAAATGGCCCGCCGCGCGGTGACCCAGTTTTCCTTGGCCTCGCGCACCGGGTCGCCGCCCGGGTGGAAGGTATCCGGGAAGAAGTAGGGCAGCAGCCGCGCCTCGGTATATTTGACGCCCGGAATATCGCTGATGAGCCGCAGCGTCGCGCCGTTGCCCACGCTGCCCACCACCGCGTCCAGCCCAATCTGCTCAAACTCGGGCATGAAGGGCTCGGTGCCAATCCAGTGGTCGCCCAGGAACATCATGGCTTCCTTGCCGCCCTGGTGGGTGATATCCACCATCTCCCGGGCCAGCTTGGCCACCTCACGGCGCTGGAACGCCTGAAAATCCGCAAACTCCTTGCTGGGGATGCGGTACTGGTTGTTGTAGTAGCCCTGGTCGATGATGTACTCCGGCCGGAAGGGATAGCCCACCTCGCGCTCAAACTGCGCCAGGATGTAGGGTGACACGGAGGCCGAGTAGCCGTACCAGTCCACATATTTTTCGCGCCGCAGCTCATCAAACACCAGCGTAAACTGATGAAAGAAGGTGGTAAAGCGGATGACGTCCACGTGGGGATGCTCAGCTATGAAGCGCCGCAGGCGCTCCATGCTGAAGGCGCGCGTCTTGGGCTGGCGCACATCGAAGGTGATCTGGTGCTCCACGCCGTGCCAGTCGTTGACCACGGCGTTGTACATGTGCACCGGATCCCATATCAGGTAGGCGAGGAAGCTGACCGTGTACTCGTGATACGCCTCGGGCGACGGGATGGTGACCTGCCCATCAGCATAGGTCCACTGAGCGGGCGGCACCACAGCACCGGTGGTGCGGTCCACCACCTCCCACCAGCGGGTGATGTCATCGCGGTCGTTGACCTGCAGCAAGTCGGGCGAAATGCCCCGCATCAGCGGGATGGAGAGCGCCCCGCCCGTGGCCGTGTGAAAGCCGGTCATGATGTAGCACTGCTGCACCTCATCCGGGTTCTGCCTGGCCCAGGCATTGTCCTTGCGGGTGGTGTAGTAGGTGGCGTATATCTTGGCGTCTGCCCGGCGCAGCGCCTCGGGAAAATCCGTGCCGTCGCAGTCGCGCAGGGCATCTGCCCCCCAGCGCTGCATCAGTTCCAGCGTCTGGGGCACGATGTCCACATCGGTGGGGATGGTAAGGCGGCCTTTGAGCATGGTACCCTTCATGTGACTCTCCTTGTGGCTTACTTATTGCGCCTGTTGTATTCGTAGATGAGCCCCAATATGAGCGCCAGCCCCAACAGCATTGCGCTCAACCCAGGGTAGCCGATGTGCGTTTGCCCCCATACAACCAGTCCCACACCCACCATAAACAGCAGCACCCGAAGGAGGGTTAACAGGCGTTGTACCGTATATTCCATCTCGCTATCCTTTCAGGCCGCCCAAGGCCATCCCCTGTGTAAGCTTGCGCTGCACCAACATATAGAGAATTAGGGTTGGCAACATCACCAGCACAAGGCCGGCATACATCTGGCCAAACTCACTCCTGGCGTTCTGCGCTTTGGTGAGGTACATCAAGCCCACCGGCAGCGTTTTTGGACCGCTGGACGAGGAGAGCAGCGTCATGGCGATAATATACTCATTCCAGAATGAAAGGAAGTTGAACAGAATCACCGTGATGATGGCCGGCAGCGCCAGAGGAAACATTACTCGCACCATCGTGGTGAGGTAGGTCGCGCCGTCGATGTAGGCAGCCTCCTCGTAAGCAACCGGTAATGTGGCAAAATAACCGGACAGCAGGTAGATGGTGAATGGCAGGGCGGTGGCGGCATAGACCAGCGCCAGCACGAACAAATTGTTCAGGAAGAATGGATTCGCCCCCCAGGCACGCAGCTGTTTGTCACCGGCTACCAGCATCAGGAAAATCGGCACCACAATATAGTTCACGTTGATGAATAGCCCGCCCATGAATGAAATATTCATCAGCTTACGCAGTCTGAAGCGGAAGCGGCTAAGCACATAGGAGGCAGGCAGCGCGAAAATCAGCAGCATGCCCAGCGCCATGGCGGTGGTCAGCGCGCTGTTAAGCATGAAGTCCCCCATGCGCGCCTTTGTCCACGCATCAGCATAGTTTTGCAGGTACAAGCCTTGTGGCAGTGTCCAGGGGTTGCCATAAAACTCGCTGTTCTGCTTGAAGGATGCCATGAACACCCACAACAAGGGCACCAGTATGGTTATGGCCAAGATACCCAGCGCCGCGTAAATCAGGAAACGGGAGGCAATGATGGAAGCATGGGGTTTCGTTCTGTGATATTGCATGCTTGCCTCCTTACACTTCCAGCGCTTCGCGCCGGGTAACGAGGTTGACAATCCCGGACAGCGCGAAGGAGAATAGGAAAATGACGACACCGATAGCCATCCCGTATCCATAGGTGGAATTGGTATATGCCTGCTTATACATATAGCTCAAAAACACCTCAGTGCTCCCGTCAGGGCCGCCATCTGTCATCACCTTGACAAACATGAACGACATGTTGATGCTGCTGATGATAAAAAATGTTAGCGTCGTTCGGAGGTTCGTCCAAATCAACGGCAGCGTGATGTGAAAGAACTGGGTCAAGCCATTTGCGCCCTCCAAGCCCGCACTCTCATACAGGGATTCCGGGATAGCGGCCATGGACGCCATATACATCACCATATAGTAGCCGACCGCCTGCCAGATCATGGCCCCGGCCAGCGAATATATGATGACGCTCTGGTTACCCAACCAGTATACCGGCTCCGCCCCCTCGCCTTTGAACAGAGACAGAATGGCGTTCAGCAGGCCGTTGTTGGCGTCGTAGATGGCTGAAAACACAGCTGAAATAATGACGATTGACAGGATATTGGGGATGTAGAACACAATCCGGAAGAAGTTCTGGCCTTTGAGCTTGACACGGGACAGGACTGCCGCGTACCCAAGCGCGAGGGCAATGGTGATTACGCTGACCACAACAATTAGTAGCACCGTGTTCTGGAAGGACTGCAGGAACTTCATGTCCGCGAAAAGCGTACGGAAGTTGTCCAAGCCTATAAAGGTACGGCGGGCGGAAAAGCCACCCCACTTGTACAGCGACATGCGAAAGATGTTAAAGGTGGGGATGACCATAAACACAATAAACAGCAGGAAGGCAGGCGCAGCGCACCAAAAGATAAACCAACCGCGGCCCTTTTGCTTGTCCATGCAGTCACACTCCTTTCTACGGGCGCCAAGGCAGCGTCCATCGTTGATGTTGAAGGCCGCAGCGGCAGGGTTCCCGCGCCGCTGCGGCCAAATGTTTCAAAACTCTTTGGGGATTATTTCAGCGCTTCGCGCAGCTTGTCGGAATCCACCTTGATGGCTTCAACCCATTCGTCACGGGTCTTGTCGCCGGAAACCAGGGAGTTGACGGTGCCAAACACGGTGTCGGCGAAGTTTACGCCTTCCACAGGCTCGGTGGCGGCGAAGTTGCCCAGGGCAGCCTTAGCGCCGTCATCATAGATGGAGAAGAACATTTTGTTGTCGCCTTCCAGGGTCTCGGCCAGGCCAACGATAGGCTGCACAGCGTTGCCCTTCTCAAAGAAAATCTTGGCCGCTTCGTCGGAGTAGACAAAGGAGACGAACTGCTTGGCAGCTTCCTTATTCTGGGCCTCGGCGGGGACCCAAAGCTGCTCGAACCAAGTGTAGCTGTAGCGATCGCCACCCTCGGTGACGGCGGGCAGCGCCATGAAGCCCCAAGCAAAGCCATCAGCGCGGGGAGCGTCGGCCATTTCACCAACCACCCAGGTGCCATTGGGCATGAACAGGGCTTTGTTGTCCAGAATCAGCTGCTGGTTCTTGAGGAAGTTGTCATTGTTGGCGTTGGAGGGAACAGAGGCCTCGGTGTAGGTAGCCAACTTGGCCACGATGTCAAACGCCTGCTGGGCTTCGGGGGTATCCCAGATGCCTTCGGCATAGCGGGTGGCCTTCTCGAAGAACTCAGGGCCGCCTACTTCGAAGAGCAGCGCGTAGAAGAAAGCGTCAAAATAGCCGGCGGTGGGGTACGCGAACAGCGCGATGCCCTCGGCCTTGGCCTTGTCGCCCAGCGCCCACATCTCATCCCAGGTGGTGGGCAGTTCCCAGCCCTTTTCCGCGAACAGGCCAGCGTTGTAGAACAAGCCGCAGGGGCTGTAGAACATGGGGGCGAGATAGGTCTTGCCATCGCCGTAGGGATTAGTTAGGGAAGACTCCGTGAAGCCGCCGGCAATCTTTTCTTTCACCAGCACTTCTTCACCCAGAACCTTCATATCCAGCACATCTGTCAGGTCTTCCAGCAAGTTCTCTTTAATCAGCGTTTCGGTCAGGGCAGCCTTGCGGCCGGTGGCCAGCATCACAACGTCGGGATAGTCACCGGCCTTCATTTGGGCGGTGATGACGTCCTCCAGGTTTTTGTCGATAACCAGCTCCACGGGGATGCCGGTCTTGGCGGTGAATGCCGCGGTGACATCCTGCCAAATCTCAGCACCGTAGGCCGTCTCAATGGCGGCAACCTTCAGGGGTTTTTCCTGTGCCATTGTGGGCACGAACAGACCGATCGCTAAAGCCAGTACCAGGATGGTGCTCATCAGTTTCCTCATGATTCGTTTCCTTTCCTTTTTGAGGTTCTGGTTCTCAACCTCGCAAGTAGGCGAGGTTCTCCACTATCATGAGAGTAGCATGTTCGTGCACATATGCACAATCTGCATTGTTGCTAAAGAATTTATAATTCTTGCTATCAACATATAAATTGCCCCATTTCTCTACTCGTTTGGCCCCATTCGTTTCATTGCGGTTACAAATGGCGCATGCTATAATTATTGCGATGGTATTTTCCGTTACGAGTAACAAACTGAACTTCCATCCGTCGTATTGATTGAGAATCGAGAGGAAAGAATGCCCAACATTGCAGTATTGACCAGCGGCGGAGACAGCCCCGGCATGAACGCCGCCGTGATGAGCGTGGCGCGCGCCGCTAACCTCATGGGGATGAGCCTGATTGGCATCAAGCGCGGCTTCAACGGCCTGATTGGCAAATCCGGCAACCTGGAGGAGGATATTGTCCGACTGACGCTGGACCAGGTGCTGGATATCGCCGACCTGCCCGGCACCTACCTGCGCACCGCCCGGTGCAAGGAATTCATTCTGGAGGAGTACCAGGACAAGGCCGTGCGCCTGCTGGAGGAACTGGATGTGGCCGGCATTGTAGTCATCGGCGGCGATGGCTCCATGCAGGGGGCGCAGGCGCTGGCGCGCAAAGGCGTGCCCGCCATCGGCATCCCCGGCACCATCGACAACGACCTGGGCTATACCGAGCAATCCCTGGGCTTTGACACCGCGGTCAACGTATGTGTGGACGCGGTGCGCGCCATCCGGGCCACCAGCCGCTCGCATGACCGCGCCGCGGTGGTGGAGGTGATGGGCCGCAACTGCGGCGACATCGCCCTCAACACGGCGCTGTCCACCGGCAGCGAAATCGTCATTTTGCCGGAGATTCGCAACTGGTCGGTGGATGATGTGGCCAACCGCCTGAACGCTTTGGTGGACCGCGGCAACAAGCGCGCCACCATCGTGGTGGCCGAAGGTGCCTGGAAAACCATGGCCCCCTTTGACGTGTACGGCTTCATGAAGGATTACGATTCCGGCAGCCGCCCAGTGTTCCCGGGCTCGCCCATGGACGCGTATTTCCTGGCCCGCATTGTAGAGAATATGGTGAAGAAGACCGAGGTGCGTGCCACAGTGGTCGGCTACACCCAGCGCGGCCACCAGCCCAGCGCCCGCGACGCGGCCTTTGCCTTTGAGGCAGGCGTGGTGGCGGTCAACCTGTTAAAGCACGGCGAGAGCAACCGCGTGGTGGGTGTGCACAACGGCAAGGTGTTCCATATGGACATCGAGAGCGCCCTGCAAATCAAGCCCAGCTTCAACCGCCGCATGTATAACATGGTGAACGCGCTGTAATCCCCGCGCTATTCCTGAGTCTGCTGAAAGGAGCAAATGATGCATCAGCCAGAAATAGACCGCTTGGTTTCCGTGCTGCGGGACATGCCGGTACGCTCTGCTGTGTTGTTCGGCTCCCATGCCAAGGGAAAGGCATCGCCACAAAGCGATATTGACCTGGTTGTTCAGGTAGATGAGCCGCTGAAGGGCATCCGGTTCTACGAACTGCTTGACCGCCTGACCGCCGTGACGGGCGCAGACATTGATTTATTTGAAGCCGGGGATATCATTCCCGGGTCTCCCATGGCCCGGGAGATTCAGTCAACGGGGAGGCTCATCTATGACAGAGAGAACGGCTAAAGCGCTGCGTAAGATGCTGATGCACACCGAGCGCGTTCTCCAGTATGCCACCAAAGATTGGGTCAAAGACGCGCTGCGCGTGGATGCCATTGTGTTCAACCTCTCGCAAATTGGTGAACTGGTACGCCTGGTGGATGAGGAGACACAGGCCATGCATCCGCAAATTCCTTGGGCAGCCATGCGGGGCTTTCGAAACCGCATTGTCCACGATTATGACAGCATACAGTTCAATATTCTTCAAGCAACGGTTCATCAGGACCTGCCCATTCTTGCCAGCGCAATGAACGACCTTCTATAATCGTTTTTCGGCATTGGCCCGGTAAGCTCGCCCACAAATGGAACACGCCCCACAGTTGATTCACTACAGCTGTGGGGCGTGTTTCTTTTCCGGCGCTTCACGCGCTGCGAAAATTGGTCATCGGTCAGTGGGATTTACTAATCAATCAGCGGCTGCCCCGTCATCTCCGGCGGGATGGGCAGGCCCATGGCCTTGAGCATGGTGGGGGCGATGTCGCACAGTTTGCCGCCGCCCTTTAACTGCTTGCCCACAAACTCGCTGCCGCAGGCAATAAAGGGTACCGGGTTGGTGGTGTGCGCGGTGAAGGGCTCGCCCGTCAGATAGTCAATCATCTGGTCGGCGTTGCCGTGGTCAGCCGTCACAAAGGCACGGCCGCCCAGGCGCAGAATCTCATCCACCAGAATGCCCACATCCGCATCCACCTCTTTGACGGCGGCTTCGGCCGCGGCCATGATGCCGGTGTGGCCCACCATGTCGCAATTGGCGTAGTTGAGAATCATCACATCGTACTTGCCCGAGCGGATGGCCTCCAGCGCCTGCTCGGTCACCTGAGGAGCGGACATCTCGGGCTTGAGGTCAAAGGTGGCCACCTTGCTGGACGGCACCAGGATGCGGTCCTCCCCGGCGTAGCTGGGCTCGATACCACCGTTGAAGAAGAAGGTGACGTGGGCGTACTTCTGCGTCTCGGCGATATGCAGCTGGGTGAGCCCCAGGCGGGAGAGGTATTCGGCCAGCGTCATGCTGAGGCTCTCCGGCGGGTTGACCACGCGCAGCCAGTCGCCAAACGTCTCATCGTACTGCGTCATGCTGACAAACTGCACGGGAATCCGCTCGCGCTCAAAGCCGGTGAAATCCGGGTCCAGGATGGCGCGGGTCAGCTGGCGGGAGCGGTCCGGCCGGAAATTGAAGAAGATGATGCTGTCGTGGGGCTGCACGGTGGCCACGGGCTGCCCCTCATGCATGATGACGGTGGGTTTGACAAATTCGTCGTTCTCGTTCTTCTCGTAGCTCTGCTGCACGGCCTCATCTGGGCTGAGGGCGGGCACGCCGCGCCCCAGGGCAATGGCGTCATAGCCCAGCTGCACACGCGGCCAGATGTTGTCACGGTCCATGCCGTAGTAGCGGCCCTGAATGCTGGCAATCTGGCCCACGCCAATCGCCAGCATCTTTTGCTCCAGCTCGCGCACATAGCCCAGACCGCTGGTGGGCGGCGTGTCGCGGCCATCCAGCAGGGCGTGCACATAGACGCTGGTCAGGCCCCTGTCCTTGGCCATGCGCAGCAAGGCGTACAGGTGGGTGTTGTGGCTGTGCACCCCGCCATCGCTCAGCAGACCAATAAGGTGCAAGGCCTTGCCCTGCCGCTTGGCGCTGTCCATCGCCCAGATGAGCGGCTCCTTCTCATACAGGTCGCCATCCAGAATGTCCTTGGTGATGCGGGTCAATTCCTGATACACCACGCGGCCCGCGCCGATGTTGAGGTGGCCCACCTCGCTGTTGCCCATCTGCCCGTCGGGCAGGCCTACGCTCATGCCGCTGGCGCCCAGCTGGGTGTGGGGATAGGCGGCCATCAGCCGGTCCACATTGGGGGTACCGGCGGCCAGGATGGCATTGCCCTGCGGGTTGGGGTTGATGCCAAAGCCATCCATGATAATCAGCGCTGTCAGTTTCTTGAACAAAGTGTCTCCTTTCAGGCAGCGGGGCAGCAATCCCCCGCACCCGGCCGGTCTGCGGCCACATGCAGTATACCCCATTGGGCCATCAAATAGGCCCCCTGCGGATTTTATTTGATAACTATTTCAACGCAAGGCAAGGGGGCGCGCCGCACCCCCTGTGTGTTGCCCTTACTTGTCGAAGTTGATGACCTTGGCGAAGTCCTCCGCCTTCAGCGATGCGCCGCCGATGAGGCCGCCGTCAATCTCCGGCTGAGCCATGAGGCCCTTGACGTTCTTGGGGTTCATGCTGCCGCCGTACTGAATGCGCACGCGGTTGGCAGCGCCCCGGCCGAACTTGGCCGCGATGGCCTTGCGGATAACGCTGATGGTTTCGTTGGCCTGCTCATCGGTGGCGGTGAGGCCGGTGCCGATGGCCCACACGGGCTCATAGGCGATGACCACCTTGCGCACCTGCTGGGGCGTGAGGCCGGTGAGGGCAATGAGCGTCTGGTAGGTGACCAGCGCGTCGGTGTAGCCCGCTTCCCGCTGCTCCTTTTGCTCGCCCACGCAGATGATGGGGGTCAGCCCGCCCTGCACGGCAGCCAGCACGCGGCGGTTGACGGTCTCATCCGTCTCGCCAAAGTACTGCCTGCGCTCGCTGTGGCCGATGATGACATACTCAACCTTGCTGGCCTTGAGCATCTCGGCACTCAGTTCGCCGGTATAGGCGCCGCTTGGCGCGAAGTGTACATTTTGGGCACCCACCTTGATTTTGCTGCCCTTAACGGCCTGCACGGCGGCGGGGATATCCAACGCGGGCACGCAGACCACCACGGTGGCCGCGGCATCCTGCACCAGGGGCTTGAGTTCGTCAATGAGGGCCTTGGTCTCCGCCGGGGTTTTGTTCATCTTCCAGTTGCCGGCAATGATGGGTGTACGCATAGGGTTCTCCAATCGCTTTATTGCTTATTTGTCGTTGAGGGCGGCCACGCCGGGCAGCACCAAGCCCTCCAGGTATTCCAGCGACGCGCCGCCGCCGGTGGAGATGTGGCTCATCTTGTCACCGTAGCCCAGCTGCACCACGGCCGCCGCGCTGTCGCCGCCGCCGATGATGGTGGTGGCGCCGCTTTCGGCCAGCGCCTTGGCCACCGCCTGGGTGCCCTTGGCGAAGTTGGACATCTCAAACACGCCCATGGGGCCGTTCCACACCACGGTTTTGGCCGAGCGGATGGCATCGGCAAAGGCCTGCTGTGCCTTGGGGCCGATATCCAGACCCATGTAGCCCTCGGGTATCTTTTCGGTAGGTACCACCTCAATCTTGGCATCGTTGCTGAAGGCATCCGCCGCCACGGTGTCCACCGGCAGCAGCAGCTGCACGCCCTTGCGCTTGGCCTTTTCAATCATCTCGCGGGCATAGTCCAGCCGATCGGCCTCCAGCAGGGATTTGCCGATTTCGCCGCCCTGCGCCTTGGCGAAGGTAAACGCCATGCCGCCGCCGATAATCAGCACATCCACCTTCTCCAGCAGGTTGTTGATGACGCCGATTTTGTCGGACACCTTGGCGCCGCCCAGGATGGCCACGAAGGGGCGATCCGGGTCCTCCAGCGCCTTGCCCAGGAACTGCAGTTCTTTCTCAATGAGGAAGCCGGACACCGCGGGCAGGTAGTGCGCCACCCCCTCGGTGGAGGCATGGGCGCGGTGGGCGGTGCCAAAGGCATCGTTGACATAGATATCGCCGTAGCTGGCCAGCTTCTTGGCGAACTCGGGCTCATTTTTCTCCTCTTCCTTGTGGAAGCGCAGGTTCTCCAGCAGGCAGACCTCGCCCACCTTCAGCCCCGCCACCACCTGGTCGGCATCCGTGCCGATGACGTCCTTGGCCATCTTGACCGGCTGGCCCAGCAGCTCGCTCAGGCGCTCGGCCGCGGGAGCCAGGGAGTACTTCATGTTCACCTCACCCTTGGGGCGGCCCAGGTGGCTCATCAGCACCACCTTGGCCTGCTGCTCCACCAGGTAGCGGATGGTGGGCAGCGCGCCCACGATGCGGCTGTCATCGGTGATCTTGCCGACGTCATCTTGGGGCACGTTGAAATCCACACGCACCAACACGCGCTTGTTCTTCAGGTCAATGTCCCGAACCGTCTTCTTGCTCATGCTCGTTCTCCTTCTTCCTCAGCGGCTGCCCGCGAACGGTGCCGCATTCTTTCCCTTGTATAGTATACCCAAAACAAGCCGCGCGGACAAGCCGTTCGGCAAGTATTTCACATCCGAACTGCGCGCTACAGGGGCGGTTGTGGCGGTTCCCCGTTTGCCGCCGCGGCCCGTCGCCGCTTGTCCGACCTGTAGCCCAGATATAGCACCGCCCCGGCCAAAGCCAGCGTGCCCGCCAGCAGCAGGGGCTGCCCGGCCTTGCGGTAGTATACCGCGCTGGTGCCGGGCTCGGGCAGCGGCGCCGGGTCAAAGGGCAGGCCATGGTCCATGGTCAGCTTGCGCAGGTTGAGCAGGTGAATCACCGGCACGCCCCGTGCCGCGTATTCGTAGATGAGGCCGCGGGTAGGGCTGTCCGGAATCGGTGGCGGGTTCAGCACCAGGCCGGGCGGAAAATCCAGGCTGTGCATGCCGTTGCCCAGGTTGGCGGTGGCACCGCCGACGTTGACAAAGCAGGCGACATCATCCCCATACAGCGCCATGCGCCGCTGAATATTGGCGGCCAAATCGCCCTCGTCAATCAGGGGCGCTTCCTCCTGCGCAGCCAGGGCCATGATTACCTGCGGTGTATGCTCGTACAGTCCACCGGCTCCGGCGTCATCGTCGCCGCCGGGCGATACGGCCAGCAGGTTGTATGTCAGCAAATGCTCCTCCCGCAGGATGCGCAGCATGCGGGGCACGGTGAGTTCCGGCCGGGTAGCCCCAAAGGTGGACGCGCCGTAGGACACGATGCACCGCGCCTCAAGCCCCATCTCGGTCGCCGCACTGAGGGCAGCGATGGCCAGCCCCGGAAATGAGCCGCTGATGCCCAGCGCCACCTGATCCCCCGCCTCCAGCCCCGCCTGGCGATACAGGCTTACCATCAGGGCAGCCAGGTCCGGGTTCAGGCTGGTGCGCTTAGCCTCCAACAGCCCCATGGAGGTGGTGAGCACGGTCATCTCGGGCCCGATAAGGCCCGTGCGGTTGATGTCCTCCTGCTCTATGGGGATGCCGGATTGGGTGATGAAGTCATACAGCACCTGCTCGGACGCCTGCATGCGGCGGGCGGCGGCCAGCTGCTGGTCATACCAGGGGTTCTTTTCCACCGAACTGCCCAGATGCGCCGCGGCAAAGCCGCCCAGCGCGATGACCATGGCGGCCAGCAGCCAGCCGGTGCGTATTCTGGGGCGCGTATAGGCGCGGACGGCCTTCATCCCAGGCCTCCCAGCATCAGCACCAGGCGGATGATGCCGGTAGCCAGCAGCGACATCAGCACCGTGCGCGTAACCCCCTGGCGCAGCATGTCGTTGGCCAGCAAGCCGGGCACAATGTAGCCAATGACGCGCATATCGTATGGGATGGCGCGGAACAGGCCAAACACCTGCCCCAGCGCCCAGCCGGCCACATACCCCAGCAAGATGGCCGCCATGTAGCGCCGCCGCCCGAAGATCAACACGCGGCTGGCCAGCAGCCGCACCACGCCCCAGGTGAGGATGGCTGCCGCATAGGTCAGCGCCAGGCGCAGCGGCTGCTCCAGATAAAACGCCAGGTAGCCGCTGGTGATCAGGCCACCGGTGAACACGCCCAGAAACTCGCTGGCAGCGAAGCTCAGCAAAATGCTAAGAAAGATGGCCGTCTGCATGGCAAGGCTCCTTCTGTTGGTCCATACAATAGTGAATCATGTCCGCCCCCGCGCCCTTGATGTTGCCCATACAAACGATGGCCTGCCGGGGCGCGTAAAAGGCGGCGTCGGTCAATCGCGCGGGCGGGACTACACCGCACGGGCAGGACAGCTGTCTGCCAAAGTAGTGGGCGGCGCTGGCGGCGTCTTCCCCCGTGACGAGCAGCTGCGCGCCGTGCGCCAGCGCGCCGCGCAGGAAGGGTAGAAACCCCTTGAGCCGATAGATGCGGTCGGCCCGATGGTTGTAGAGCACCACCACCTGGCCGCGGGCAGCCATCTGGGGCAGCGCCAGCTCATATCGTGCCTGGGTGGAGACCAGGTCGTTGGCCGCGAAGGCGTTCACAATCAGGCTGCTGCCCACCTCAAACGGCCCGGCCATGCCGATGTCCGGCTGCGCCAGCGGCATGCCGCGCAGCGCGTCCCCCCTATCCACCCCGGCCAGTGCCGCCACGGCCAGCGCCAGGCGCACATTATGCTCAAACGCCGGGAAGGAGAACCTGTCCAGGTAACCATCCGGCAGTTCGTCCCTATCCGGCGGCACCACCTGCGGCCAATCGGCAAAAAACTGCTCCGAAGTCACCAGCACAGCGCCCGGGTATAAGGAAAAGGCAAGCCCCTGCGCGGTCTCCCGCTCATCGGCCCCCAATTCATCCACGTGGTCCACCACGGCGTTGGTCATCACGATGATGGTGGGCTGCACCAGGTGACGGCTCAGGGCGCGCTGTGTCTCGGGCAGCACGGCCATGCACTCCACCACGATGGCCTGCGCCTCATGCGACAGCGCCCGCCGCACAAAGCCAAACAGCTCGGTAATGCGCGCGCCGTGGGGCCGGGGCGTGGTCCGCTCGGTGCCATCGGGCAATATCTCCCTCGGGTCGCTGCCGGTGCACTTGGCCACCGCGCGCACGCCACCGGCGTTGAGTGCCGCCGCAATCAGGCGGGTGACGCTGGTCTTGCCCCGGGTGCCGTTGACCAATATGCGCACGGGGATGCGCCGCAGACGGCGTGCGTGCGCCGCCCGCTCGGCCAGGCCGGCCAGCACCAGGGCCAAAACCGGAATCGACCACCACCAGCGCATCCGTCTCCCACCTCCATGCGGTTGATATCTCGTCTATCTCAAGGGCATCTTAGCATATCGGCGTGGCCACGCCAATACAAGCCGACGATTGCAGGTTTTTCCTTGACTTACGGGCTGCGCTCTACTATAATTTATGCTAACAATGTGGATATTCACGCACGCGAAAGAGAGGTGGCTAAACCCCCGGCAGACTTGTTGCTATCCCTATCCTGTCAACGAGATGAAAATGAGGAGGAAATCCATGAAGAAACTGCTCGCGATGCTGTTATGCCTCACCCTGTCCCTGTCGCTGATGCTGCCCCTGGCCCTGGCCGAAGAAAAGCCCGCCTATTCGGTGGAAGGCTTTGAAACCGTAGACGCCGAGGGCAACCGCATCACCACCGGCCGCGACGCCACCAGCAAGGTAGCCATGGCTGTTGCCTCCAAGTATGAGGTATCCCAGGTGGGTGCCGAAATCCTCAAAAAGGGCGGCAACGCGGTGGACGCCGCTGTAGCCATGGGCTTTGCCCAGGCGGTCGCCGAGCCCTTCACCAACGGCCCCGGCGGCGGTGGCCTGGCCGTGATTCATATGGCGGACGGCAAGAACATCTTTGTCGACTTCCGTGAAATCGCGCCCGCTGCGGCCACGCTGGACCTGTACCTGGATGCCGAAGGCAAGAACAACGGCAAGACCAAGGAAGGCGGCCTGGCCTCCGGTATCCCCGGCGACGTGGCCGGCCTGCTGTATATGCTGGAGAACTACGGCTCGGGCAAGCTGACCCGTCAGGAAGTCATGGCGCCCGCCATCCGCATTGCCACGGAAGGCCTGTACGTCAGCACCTACGCGGCCAACTCCATCACCGATGCGTATGAGAAGGCCACCACCTTCCCCGAAATGCAGAAAGTATACTGGGATGAGAACGGCCTACCGCTGGAAGCCGGCGTCGTCCTCAAGAACCCGGATTTCGCCAAGACCCTGAACCTGATTGCCGAAAAGGGCAACGACGGCTTCTATAAGGGCGAAGTCGCCCAGGCCATCGTGGACAGCCTGGCCAAGTACGAGGGCGTGATGACGCTGGAAGACCTAGCCAACTACAAGGTCACCGTCAAGGAGCCTGTGCAGGGCACCTACCGCGGCTACACCCTGCTGTCTTCGCCCCCTCCCTCCTCTGGCGGTACCATCCTCATTGAGATCCTCAACATTCTGGAGAATTTTGACGTAGCGGCGCTCAAGGTCAACTCGCCCGAATACATCCACCTGATTGTGGAGACCTTCAAGCTGGCCTATGCCGACCGCGCCCAGTACATGGCGGACGAGGCGTTTGCCAAGGTGCCGATCAGCGGCCTGACCAACAAGGAATATGCCAAGAAGCGCAGCGAGATGATCGACCTGACCAAGGCCCAGCAGCCCGCGTTTGACGACCCGACGCTGTTTGAGCATACCGACACCACGCACTACTCCGTCGCGGATGCCGAGGGCAACTGCGTGGCCGTCACCAAGACCATCAACTATTACTTCGGCTCCGGCGTGATGGTGGACGGCTATGGCTTCATGATGAACAACGAGATGGACGACTTCTCCACCAGCGCTGAAAGCGTCAACAAGATTGAGCCGGGCAAGAAGCCGCTGAGCTCCATGAGCCCCACCGTCGTCCTCAAGGAAGACGGCAAGCCCTTCCTGGTGCTGGGCACCCCGGGCGGCGCGCGCATCTTTGCCTCCATCGCGCAGATTATCTCCCGCGTCATCGACCACAAGATGCCGCTGCACGATGCCATCAGCGTGCCCAAGATTTGGAACAACGGGCCGGCCAACAACTTCCAGTATGAGACCCCGCTGAAGGGCTACGAAGAGTATGCCATCACCGAGGAAACCGTCGCCAAGCTGACCGAGATGGGCCACGACAAGATTGGCACCGCCGCCAGCGGCGCCGTGCAGGCCATCGAGTTCCTGGAGGACGGCACCCTGTATGGCACCGCCGATCCTCGCCAGGACGGCAAGGCCGTGGGCGTTGAATAAACACGAACATACATAACAAACAAATTGGGCGGGGCTGACAGCTGTCAGCCCCGCCTTACGCCGTCAATAAACCTTTGGTTTCTTGACGGGAAAGAACGATGGGCCATCCGCCTCTCACTTCGTTCCCGGGCGGCGGATGGCAAGGA
>CALNAU010000021.1 GCA_937874275.1 uncultured Clostridia bacterium
CATACGCATCCCTCCGCGAAAAATATACCATTCGGGCGACCAATTGGCAAGGAAACGGCTGCTTACGTGCCGGAGCGCGGTTGGCTTACCCACTTGGATTGCCCCACCACGACCTGGGGGATGGCTGCATAGCACTGGATGGTACCAATTGACTGCCCTGAAACCACCTGTGCGACTGCGTACCTGTCCTGCGCAGCCTGTGAACAACATGGCCGCGCATCTGCCCTTTGGGATATTGCCTGATTGAACTGATACAGAAGCACCCGCAAATTGGTTGACCAGGTGATACACCTGACATAACAAACGGCCCCTCCGATGCCGGGCATCGGAGGGGACCGAATTGATGAGCAATTATTGATTGGCGTGAGGCTGTCCCTGACTGCCCGGGCAGCTGCGCTGATGCGCGCATCCGCTGCAGCCCGCGCAGGCGGACTGTCCCGCGCGTTTGTCCTTGATGATTTTGCCTGCCGCCAGGACGGCGGCCAGCAGCACCAGGCCGCCGATGAGGATGTCTGCCATGGGGATTCCTTTCTCAGGCCTGTGCGGCCTGTGGCTTGAGCGTGCGTTCGTGGGGGTTGGGGCTGAACACCAGGTAGAGCAGCCCGGCCAGCAGCGCGAGGGGCAGCAGGTGCATGGGCTGAAAAGCGGTTGTTGCCATCATGCCCAGCTGATAGATGATGAAAGAGATGACATACGCGAACACCGTTTGATAGCCCACCGCGAAGGCCGTCCAGCGCCAGTTGTTCATCTCGCGCTTGATGGCGCCAATGGCGGCAAAACAGGGGGCACACAGCAGGTTGAAGGTCAGGAAACTGATGGCAGCCAGGCTGGTGAAATTCATGGCGATGGGGGCAAGCTTGTCAAACGCGCCTTCATCCACCAGATCAAGCGCGCCTTCGCCCACACCGTACAGCACACCAAACACATTCACCACTTCCTCTTTGGCGACCAGGCCTAGCACGGTGGCCACCGTGTTTTGCCAGGTGCCGAAGCCCAGTGGCGAAAACAGCGGCGCCACCACATTGCCCATGGCGGCCAACACGCTGTGATCCATATCCTCCACAGCGGCAAACTGTCCATCCACCCAGCCGTAGGATTTGAGGAACCAGATGACGATGGAGCTGAGCAATATCACGGTGCCTGCCCGTTTGATGAAGCTGAACCCACGCTCCCACGTGCTGCGCAGCACGCCCTGCAAACTGGACAGGTGATAGGCGGGCAGCTCCATCACGAAGGGCGCGGGGTCACCGGCAAACCATCGTGTCTTTTTGAGGATGATGCCGCTGACCACCACAGCCGCGATGCCGATGAAGTAACACAGCGGGCCCACCCACCAGGCGCCGCCCAATACTGTGCCGGCGATGAGGGCAATGATGGGCAGCTTGGCGCCGCAGGGGATAAAGGAGGTGGTGATGATGGTCATGCGCCGGTCGCGCTGGTTTTCAATGGTGCGGCTGGCCATGATACCGGGCACCGAGCAGCCCGAGCCAATGAGCATGGGGATAAAGCTTTTGCCCGACAGGCCAAAGCGGCGGAAAATACGGTCCATAATAAAGGCCACACGCGCCATGTAGCCGATGTCCTCTAGGATGGCCAGCATAAAGAACAGCACAAACATCTGCGGCACAAACCCCAGCACCGCGCCAACACCGCCAACGATGCCCTCGGTCATCAAGCCGGTGAGCCAGTCGGATACGCCCCAGGCGGGCAGCTGACGCTCCAGCCAGGGGATGATCCAGGTGCCGAAGAAGGTGTCGTTGGTAAAGTCGGTCACCACCGCGCCAATGCTGGTGACCGCGATGTAATACACCAGAAACATGACTGCAATGAAAATCGGGAACCCTAACAGCCGATTGGTTACTACCCGATCGATGCGGTCTGAGGTGCTCAATTCGCCGGCCGCGCGCTTGCGCCGCAGGGCCACGGTCATCAGGCTTTGGATATAGGCATAGCGTTGGTTGGTGATGATGCTTTGCGCGTCATCATCCATTTCGGCTTCACAGGCAGTAATGGCCTGTTCGATGTCCTGGCGCACGTCCGCTGCCAAACGCAGCTGCGCCAGCACCTTCTCATCGCGCTCAAACAGCTTGATGGCATACCAGCGCTGCTGCTCCTCGGGCAGCTCGTGCAGCGCGGCTTCCTCGATATGCGCCAGCGCGTGCTCCACAAG
>CALNAU010000022.1 GCA_937874275.1 uncultured Clostridia bacterium
CAGCGTGATGACCCCCACCCCGCTGCTGACCGTCAGCGTGGACACCACCGAAGTCGCCGAGAAGCCCTCGCTGGTCACGTCCCCTGAGGATAAGGTTGTCGTGCTGGCCAATGAAATCAAACCCGAGGATGAAAAACTGCTGGGCGAAGCGCTGCAAAAGGGCCTGCCGCAGCTGATGGAGAACCTCAACAAGGCGCTGCCCGAGGAAGGTCCCCTGCTGAGCGCCATGCTGCAAGGCATGATGCAGCAGCAAGCGCCCGCGACGCCGAACTGATTCTCAACGTATCAATCGAACCGAACCTATCCGGCCGCCCTTCATCGGGCGGCTTCTTTCATGCATGAAAATGTGTCCTGTCACGCTGATGATGAATCCTTGCCATATCAGCATGGCAGAAAATACCTGATTATTTTGCAAAGAAATGGAGCGTATGTTATTATCTCGCGCGGAGGTATGCGATCATGTATGACTTGACCTTTGCCTTGCGGACGCTGTTGGCCGCCCTTTCCTTTGCCGGCTATTGCGTATTTCTCACCAAGCGATGGGGCATTCATCCGCTCATCGCGCCTGCCGTTGTGATACCGACATTGGGCGTGGCCATGGTAATCGCCGGCATCCTCAACATCATGCTGTTGTCGGTATATCTGCTATGTGGGTTGGGGCTTGCGCTGCTCGTATACACATTGGTGATAAACAGAGGTGTTAAAGGATTGCTCCATCCGGCACACCTCATCGCGCTGGCTGCCTTCGGCTGGCTGCTATGGCGACTGCAGGGCGCGCAGGTACACAGCGTGGACAATTTCCATCACTGGCTGCGGGTTCTCAATGTTCTGCTGGCGCGGGATGAATTGCCCAGTTACCGCACCCCTTTCATCACCTTCCAATCGTATCCCACAGGAAGCGCCAGCTTTCTCTATTATGTGCTTCGGATCATTGAAGCGCGAGAGGATCTGGCCATCATCGTGCAGTTGATGATGTTGCTTGTGTTCTGTTTGCCGCTTTTCGCGCTCCCCAAAAAGGGCAAGTGGATTTCCTGGATCGGTTTGGCCGGATTCCTGGCCGTAGCGTTGGCGCGACTGTATGAACGGGACACCCTCCTTGTGGATGATCTGCAGGCATTTATCGGCATCAGTGCCATTGCAATCGCATACTACTACCGCTCAGACCTTAACAAAGCACTAATCTGCCTGACACCAACTGCCATTTATACCGTGCTGATTAAGAACAGTGCCTTCTTCTTCATTGCGATGACCACACTCTTCCTGCTCATCATCCTCCAAGACAAGCATCGCTGGGGCAGGCTGAAAATTCTGTTTTATACCTTTATCATACCTTCCTTGGTCTTCTTTCTTTGGACACGCCATGTTTCACAAGTGTATAACAGCGGCCTGGGCTTTGGCATGGAGGCCAAGCATTCCCTTAACCTGGCGTCCTATTATAGTCAGGCTCAGTCATGGGGCATCAGCAGGATTCCTGAACTCTTGAGCAGGGTTTTTGAGCAGGCCTTCGGAACGCTCTACTTCCCCGGCTTGCTGGCGTTGCTAAGCACCGTTGCGGCTATGATCCTAACTATCCCATTATGGGCATCGGGCAAGATCCGCGAAGGAATCCGTTCTCTGCTGCTCCTGGGCTTTGCCTGGTTGGGATATGTGTTATGGGAGGTTGGCATCGTTGGTATGTTTGCCTTCTCCATGCCATATGGTGAAACTGACATGCTGGCGTGCGCTGAACGGTATATGATGACCGGGTTGGTGTATATGTTTGGCCTGATGGTGCTGTCTGTCGTGGAAAGCATCAATGCGTGGCCGCCCATGTCTAACATCACGGCGAAATTCGCTGCAGTCGGTCTCGCGATAATCTGCGCATATGTTCCGCTTCACTACTCCGGTTTTCCCGGTCAGTGGGGTGCGGGTCTTTATCGTATCGAGGCCAGGGATTACTTCGCCGCCCTGAAAAAGAAGTATCCTATTGACTTCGGCGATGCAGGCATGTATGTGACTGATTATGGCAATCAGTACTATCAGTTGAATAAGTATATCCAAACAGATTTTCAGGCAACAACTGTCTTTCCTTTCAGCACAACAGATGCCCAATCGCCAGTTGACTTGATACCAGTTATCATAGAATATGCCCCTGAGTATGATTTCCTGCTCATTGACACCACCAACGAAGCAGTACTCGATGGGCTGGCCGACGCCATGGACAAAGGTGCGTTCTATCACATGAAGGTGTTTTTGGGTATGGATGCCGTGCTGCAATAGGGCAGTAAGGGTGCTGGCACCCGCCTGTATAATTATGTAGGTTAGTCAAACATCTTGGACATTGAACGCTCTCAGGTACTCCACCGGGGA
>CALNAU010000023.1 GCA_937874275.1 uncultured Clostridia bacterium
CCACCACCATCGTGGACCGCGACAACTACACCGAGTTCATGGACGAGGGGTCTCCCTATTAAGGACCGAATTCATTCGTTACGCGGCCATTGAATACATGTGCTAATACACCCAACGAACAACAAAGCCGGAGGCTGGCTCCAGCCTCCGGCTCTGAATATCAAACTACTATTCCGCTATCGTTAAGGGGGACCATGAGCGAACTGCTTTCCATGACCGGTATCAGCAAGTCCTTCGGGGCCAACCTGGTGCTCGATCAGGTGGATTTCCGGGTGGACAAGGGGCAGATCCACGGCCTGGTGGGTGAGAACGGCGCGGGCAAGTCCACGCTGATGAACATCCTGGGCGGCGTGGTGCAGCGCGACAGCGGCAGCATCCTCATGGAGGGGCAGCCCGTGCATTTTCGCACGCCGGCCGAATCTTTGCAGGCCGGCATTGCCTTTATCCATCAGGAGCTGAACCTGGCCAACGACCTGTTTGTGTATGAAAACCTGTTCCTGGGCCGGGAGCTGAAGACCAAGACGGGCCTGACGGATATCAACGCCATGTGCGCTGCGTCCCAGCAGTTGTTTGACCAGATGGGCGTGCAGCTGGACCCCCGGCGCATGACGCGTGACATCGACACCTCCTACAAGCAGATTGTGGAGATTGCCAGAGCTTTGCTGATGCAGGCACGGCTGATCATCATGGACGAGCCCACCACCTCGCTGACCCACGTGGAGATTGACCTGGTGTTTAACCTCATGCGCACGCTGGCCAAGCAGGGCGTGGGGTTTATCTTTATTTCGCACAAGCTCAAAGAGGTGCTCAGCATCTGCGACCGGTATTCTGTGCTGCGCGATGGCCGCATGGTGGAGCATGGCCAGACGGCGGGGGCTGAGGTGGCCGGCCTGGCCCGCGCCATGGTGGGGCACGAGGTGCGCAGTGACCGCCTGCAGACCGACAGCGCCATCGGGGCCGAGGTGCTCAGCACGCGCGGCCTCAGCCGCCAGGGCAGCTATCAGGACATTGACATCCAGGTGCGCGCGGGCGAGGTGGTTGGCTTTACCGGCCTGCTGGGGGATGGGCGCAGCGCGCTGTTTCGCAGCATCTTCGGCGTGCTGCCGCCCGACAGCGGCACCATTTTGTATAAGGGGCAGCCTGTCACCATCGATTCGCCCGAGCGGGCGCGCAAGCTGCGCATCGGCTATGTGCCCAGCAACCGCAAGGAAAACGGCATCATCAAGGATTTGAGCATCCTTGAAAACGGCACGCTGGTCACGCTGCCCGACTATGTGCAAAACGGGCTCATTGACCAGGCCCGCCAGACGGCCGATTTTGACCGGCAGCGCGGCGCCTTGAGCATCAAGATGGGCAAGCCCCAGGACAGCATCCTCAGCCTGTCGGGCGGCAACCAGCAGAAGGTGGTGCTGGCCAAGTGGCTGAGCGTCAACCCGGATTTGCTGATATTTGACAACCCCACCCAGGGCGTGGACGTGGGCGCCAAAGAGGAAATATACGACATCATCGTGGCGCTGGCGCGGCGCGGCGTGGCCATTGTGCTGCTCACCAGCGAGATGCCCGAGATTATGCGCCTGTGCCACCGGGTATATGTGATGTATCATGGCCGTGTGGCTGGCATGCTGCACGCCGACGAGACGGATGAGCACCGCATCATGATGCTGCAAACGGGAGGAACCGACTGATGCCCGATAAAAAAACCGGCGCCGTGACCGCAAACGGCTGGCGCGACACCCTGCGCCGCGTGAAGCGCGGCTGGAACGACAAGCCGCTGATGAGCATCTCGCTGGTGCTGGTGCTGCTGGTCATCATCCAGATATTGCAGTTTGGGTTTGATTACCAAAGCGTGGGCGAGTGGGCCGACCGCATCGTCAAAAACTGGCTGAACATTTTGCTCAACAACTCCTACGTGGGCATCATTGCCCTGGGCATGACCTTTGTCATCATCTCCGGCGGCATCGACCTGGCGGTCGGCTCCACGCTGGTGGCCGTAGGCGCCGTGGTGATGCTGCTGATTAATATCCGCGACGTGGGCGTGCTGCTGAGCCTGGGCATTACCGGCACACCCGCCATTTTGCTGGGCATCCTGGCCGGTCTGCTGGTGGGCTTTGTGCTGGGCGAGGTCAACGGCCTCATCGTCACCAAGGGGCGCGTGCCCCCGTTCATCGTGACGCTGGGCACCATGAAAATCTACCGCTCGGTGACCATGTATTACATGCAGTCGCTGCGCGGCTTGTCGCTGCCGGAGGAGTTTAAGCAGATTGCGCGCTTTACCATAGGCGATACCATGCTGCTGCCCATTTTGTACTGGTTCGCGCTGGCGGCGGTGCTGCACATAGTGTCCCGCCGTACGGTGTTTGGCCGGCATGTGTATGCCATCGGTTCCAACGAGCGCACGGCCCGCCTCAGCGGCATCCCGGTGGACCGGGTGAAGCGCCGGGTGTACGTGCTGATGGGCGTCATTGTGGCCATCGCCGCCATCATCCAGATTGCCCGCATTGGTGATATGGACTATACTTCGGCCGGCTCCGGCTACGAGATGAACGCCATCGCGGCGGTCATCATCGGCGGCACGGCCATGTCGGGCGGGCGCGGCTCCATCATGGGCACGCTGCTGGGCACACTGATTCTCGCCATGGTGAGCAACCTGCTCACCCTCATCGGCGTGGCCACGCTGCTGCGCGAGGCGTTCATCGGTTTCATCGTGGTGGCCGCCGTGCTGATGCAGCGCAAGGAGAAGGAATAGCCCGGCACCCGGCCCGCCTTGGGTGGCCGGGGGCTGGTTATTATACGCAACATGTGGTATACTGACTCTACTGAAACACACCATAAGGGGGGACTTGCCATGATTCAAGTCGTACACGGTAAAAAAGGCTCCGGCAAAACAAAGCGGATCATCGACATGGCCAACAATGCCGTCAAGGAACAAAACGGCATTGTTGTGTTTATTGACGACGACAACCGCTACATGTTCGACGTCCAGCAGCCCGTGCGTTTTGTCAACGCGGGGGAATACGGGATGAGCAGCCCGGAGATGTTCTATGGCTTCCTGTGCGGCATGGCCTCGCAGAATTTCGATATCAGCTACGTGGTGATTGACGCCTTTTTAAAGCTCGTCAACGTAGCGCCCGGTGAGACCGAGTGGTTCTTCAAGCAGCTGGAGCAGCTGGCCGAGAAGAGCAACATCACCTTCGTGCTCAGCATCAGCTGTGATGACGCGGAGGCACCCGATTACATCCAGAAGTACTTCATCTAATACAGCAAGTATCCGGGAACCGCGCCGCGGCGGCCGGGGGCAGCGCCCTTCGGCGGCCAACGCGGGTGAGCCGTCATGCGTCCCGCGAATTGTTCGCGGGACGCCTTCATGTTCTGCGTGATTTCCGTATAAATCCACCACCGGAGGAGAGCCATGACCGACAGCCTGTTGGACCGCAGTGCTCCCTGCCGCCTGTGCCCCCGCCAATGCGGAGTGGCGAGGGACGCGGACAGGGGCAGCGGCTTTTGCGCCATGGGCACGGACGCCGTGGTCGCCCGGGCGGCACTGCATTTGTGGGAAGAGCCCTGCATCAGCGGCACCCGGGGCACGGGCGCGGTGTTCTTCAGCGGGTGCACACTGCAATGTTGCTACTGCCAGAACTGGTGCATCAGCCATGAGGGGGAGGGGCAGCGCGTCAGCGCGCGGCAGCTGGCCAACATCTTCCGCCGCCTGGTGGACGAGGGCGCGCACAGCCTGTCGCTGATTACCGCCACGCAGTTTCTGCCCGCCATCCTGGAGGCGCTAAGCCTCTACCGCCCGCGCGTGCCCGTGGTATACAACTGCGGCGGGTTTGAGCGCGTGGAGGTGGTGTGGGCATTGGCCGATGCGGTGGACGTATGGCTGCCCGACATCAAGAATCACAGCCCCAGGTTGTCAAAACTGCTGCTGGGGCGCGGCGATTATTTCCAGGCGGCGTCAGCCGCCGTGCGGCAGATGTGTGCCCTCAGCGGCCCGCCGCAGTACGACGCGCAGGGCATCATGACGCGGGGCACATTGGTGCGCCATCTGGTTATCCCCGGCTGCGCCACCGACAGCATCCAGGTGCTGCGCTTTATCGCCGATGAGCTGCCGCCAGGCACGCCCCTCAGCCTGATGCGCCAGTACACGCCCATCCCGCAGTGTACGGTGCCCGGCCTTGATAGGCGCGTGACAGAGGCCGAATACCGCCGTGTGCTGCGCGCCGCGCTGGACTTGGGGCTGACCGGCTACCTGCAGGACGCCGAATCCGCCGACAGCGCCTACACCCCGCCATTTGACGGCACGGGTGTGCCGGGCAAAACCAAAAGGCAATAAAAAATTCAAAATTGTTATAAATAGCACTTGCAATGACGGCCATCATACAGTAGAATACTTTTGTAACAGTCTCCAAGTCTTGTCAGCCCCCGTGGGTGGCATGACCACTGGGTAGGAAGAGCGATTTTCCTGCCTGCCATGCTTGCGAAGGAGATGTGGATGTTTTTTTATCCATATCTTTTTTGCTTTTTTGATGTCCAGGCTCACACAAAGGTTGTAAGGAGGAACGCACATGTCAAAGGGAATCATGAACCGCGAGTTAACACGCCGTGAGTTTATGAAGCTGACGGGCAAGGGGATGGCCGGTGTCGCGCTGTCCAGCAGTTTGCTCAGGCTGTTCGACTGCACCCAGGCTCAGGCCGAAAGCGGCCAGGTGAAGGTGTACCCGAACTCGGAGTACGTGCTCGTGGTCAACAAGGCGAAGTGCACCGGCTGTCAGCGGTGCGAGGTGAACTGCACCCTGACCAACGACGGCAAGGCGCAACCCTATCTCTCCCGCATCAATGCGCGCGACAATTTCCAGTTTGGCCCCAAGGTGAATGAAAACTACCTGACAGCTGCCGGCTTTTTCGGCGACTGGAGCGTGGAGCCCGCCACCTGCCATCAGTGCGAGAATGCCCCGTGCATGCTGGCCTGCCCGGTGGGTGCCATCTACCCCGACCCGCTGACCAGCGTGCGCCTGCTCGATCAGGAGAAGTGCATTGGCTGCGGCGCCTGCGTAGCGGCCTGCCCCTTTGGCATGCCCAAGATCGACCCCGATAACGGCAAATCCACCAAGTGCATCGCCTGCGGTGCCTGCGTAGCGGGCTGCCCCACCAGCGCACTCAAAATTGTGCTGTGGGATGAAATCGCGGCCGCGCTGTAATGGCGCACCATGTGGATAGCGGACCATTTATCTTGAGGAGGGTGAATCCATGAACGGATGGACAGGCAAACTGCTTCGCGTCAACCTCACCACCGGGCAGTCCGCGGTGGAGAGCAGCGAAAAGTATTTCGACTATATCGGCGGTAAGGGCATGGCCAACCGCATTATCTATGAAGAGGTGCCCAACGGCACCGAGCCCACGGCCCCGGAATCCAAAATCGTGATGGCGATTGGCCCCAACACCGGCACCAACGCGCCGTGCAGCGGCCGCACCACGCTGGCGTTCCTGTCGCCATTTACCAAGTACAACGCCATTGTGGATGCCCACGTGGGCGGCGACACGGCCGTGATGCTCAAGGGCTGCGGCTTTGACGCCATGATCATCGAAGGCGCTGCCGCCAACCCCGTCTATATCAAGGTGATTGAGGACGAGGTAACGGTGGAGGACGCCACCGACCTGTGGGGCAAGACCACCACCGAGACCACAGCCGCCCTGTGCGAGAAGCACGGCGCCGGTGTCAACGTGATGAGCATTGGTCAGGCGGGTGAAAACCTGCTCAACCTGTCCTGCGTCATCAGCGGTGTTGCCCACAGCGCGGGCGGCGGCATCGGCAAGCTGTTCGGCTCCAAAAAGCTCAAGGCCATCGCGCTATACGGCAAAAAGGCCACCCAGGTGGCCGATGCCAAGCGCCTGCTGGAGCTGAACAACTACATCATGAGCGACCTGATGGGCGCCAACAACAACCACGTGGTGCCCACCGTGCCCCAGAGCTGGGCGCAGTACTCCAACAAGTCCACCCGCTGGACCGGCCATCCCGGCCTCACCTGGGGCGCTGCCGAGGGCGGCCCCATCGACACCGGCGAGTCGGCCCCCGGCCAGCCCACGCTGATGGGCTACCGCACGCAGAAGGCCGTGTTCGACCATGGCCCGGTAGCGGAGAAGTACACCGTGAAAATGGTGGGCTGTACCTCCTGCCCCATCCGCTGCTACGGCGGCGTCAACGTGCCGATGCTGGAGGGCGTCACCCCCAATACCACCCACGCCAACACCTGTATCGGCAACCGCCCCTACGTGGGCCTGCTGAAGAACTACCAGGATGTGCATGACGAGGGCGACGGCAGGATGACCGCGGGCGTGTACAGCGCCATTCTGGCGGATGACTACGGCCTGTGGGACAACTACGGCGAGCTGAACGCCACGCTCAACTACTTCATCAACAACGGCCTCATGGAAAAAATCATGACGCCCGAGCAGTACGCGGAAATCGACTGGACCAAGCGCGAGACCGGCGATATGACCTTCATCAAGGACATCCTGGAGCGCGTGGTATCCGGCACGCATCCGCTGAGCACGCTGGCGCAGGGCGCCTACTATGTGGATCAGCAGTACCACGACATCCTGGGCGATGACTACCTCAACAGCTCCGCGATGACGCTGTGGGGCCTCATCGGCGCCAAGCGCCACCACGGCAACGAGTGCGCGGC
The DNA here is from genome assembly GCA_937874275.1 of uncultured Clostridia bacterium. Lineage (GTDB taxonomy): Bacteria > Bacillota > Clostridia > Christensenellales > Aristaeellaceae > UBA1038. The sequence goes on from CALNAU010000023.1 coordinate 6,681, forward strand.
CCAGGTCGGCATGCTGACCAATATCATCTACAACCGTGACGGCATGTGCCACACCATCGTCAACATCACGGGTTCCGGCCTGCCCTACGAGATTCAGCGCAACATCGTCGAAGAGCACTTTGGCGAAGGCTGCCTGGACAAGCCCAAGAACTACACCCGCATGAACGAAGCCAAAGCCCGCTTTGCCAAGTTCGGCGTGGTGCGCCAGGTGCTGCACGACAGCTTCACCCTGTGCAACTGGGTATGGCCCATGACCTTCAGCCCCCGCAAGGAGCGCGGCTACAAGGGCGACCTGAGCGCCGAGGCCAAGCTGATGAGCGCCGTCACCGGCAAGGAGTGGACAGCCGAGGAGTTGGACTTTGCCGCCGAGCGCGTCATCCAGCTGCACCGCGCCATGACGGTTAAATCCGTCGGCAGCCGCGACATGCGCAACCTGCATGACGTGATTCCCGAGTACGCCTACACCACCGAACCGGATGTCCCCGTCTTTACCGAGGGCACCGTCAAGATGGAAAAGGAAGACTGGCAGCTGGCGCTGAGCATGTTCTACCAGCAGTTTGGCTGGGACGAGCAGGGCGCGCCCACCCGTGAGACCTTGGAGAAGTTTGGTCTGGCCGACGTCGCCGATGACCTGGCCGCCGCCAACCTCCTGTAAAATCATGCATCTTGGCCCAGTCCGTTCGCAGGAATGGACTGGGCTTTTTCTTGTATACAGCAGGAAAATACCCCCGGATGGCGAAATATACTACCAGGAGGGATGACCATGGATGACTATCAGGCGTTGGAAAACAACCAGCCCGAAACCACTGCCCAGACCGACGAATTGCAGCAAACGCCCCGGCAAATCGCCGCGGCTGCCCTGGCTGATGTATTGTACGACCGCACGGCGCACAGCAAGGTGACCAGCGCCAAGTGGCTCAAGCAGAACGCACCCAAGGAGGTGGACCGTGCTGTGATGGATGAATTGCTGGCCGCGGTGGACGCGGGCAAGGGCGAAGACGATCTTTCGCACATCGCCATGACGCGCGGCGGCAAGGACAAGTATTACTACAACGCGTCCATCATGACGCAGGAGTATGCCCGTCTGGACGCCATGCTGGAGGACAAGGACATCCTCAAGACCATCGCCACCGTGACGCGCTCGGACTGCAAGCTGTATCCCCGGCCCACCGAGTTTTCCAAGCTCATGGGCTACCCATTCCGCTTCAGCCTGGACGAGGTGGAAGGCGCGGCCGCCCGCATGCAGCTGCGGGAGGAGTATGGCGACATCGGTGTGGTGCAGGCGTCCAACGGCGCCAAGGCATTCTATTCCAGCCAGTTTGTCAAGGAAGGTTACGCCCGCGCCCTGCTGGAGGGCAGCGAGGTGGAGGCACATGAATGGCCGTGATGCCTATGATGGATGTGGAGCACGCCGCATGCGCGGTGTGATGATGGAACGGGTGGTTCGCTGGACGCTCAACGGCGTCCGGCAGCCGCCTTTTTTGTGCACGCCCGAACACTTGGATGACCTGGCGCTGGGCTATCTGCTGAACGCCGGCATGGTGGATGGCCCGGACAGCGTGACATCCATTGAGGTGGGGGAGAATGAGGTGGCGGTGCGCACCGCGCATACGCCGCAATCAATGGCCCCCATAGATGAGCGGCTGGACAGGCTGGCACCGCTGAGCGGGGACTGGCGCGTATCCGTCCCTTCCCTCAAAGCCTGGGCGGATGAACTGACGGGAGAGGAGCGCTACTACGGCACCCACCGCATCGGGTTGTTTGGCCCGCAGGGTGCCATCTTCCGGGAGGACATCGGCCGCCATAACGCGGCCGATAAGGCCATCGGCGCCGCAGTGCGCCGGGGGTGGGATTTGTCGCGCTGCGCGCTGGGGGCCACCGGGCGCATCTCGTTGGAGATATTGGCCAAGGCTGCCTCGGCCGGCATCCCGGTGCTGTTCAGCAAGAAGTATCCCAGCGATTTGAGCGGGGACTACGCCAGTCGGCTCAACCTGGGCATCGCCGCCCAAATACAAAGCGCCGAACCTGTGCTGTCCGGCGCTGTATGGCGGTTTGACAATCGCGGATAGGGGCGCAATGGCTCCTTCCTATTTGGGCTCCTCCGGGGGTGGCTCGGCGGGCTTGTCCTTGTCGTCACCCAGTTCTTCCTTGAACTCGCGGATGCTCTGACCCAGGGATTTGCCGACGCCGGCCAGGCGTTTGCCGCCGAACAGCACCAATGCCAGAATGACGATGAGCAGTATTTCTGTGGGGCCGATTCGCATAGCTGCCTCCTGATGGCTGTGGTCGCCGGGCGCCAAGCCCGGTCTGTGTGGATTGCCGTTAGGCATATTTTAGCAAGAACGCCCTGCCGTGTAAAGCGGGGAAGGGGAGCGGTATTGGCAAAGCACATCTTTTTAACCGGAGGGATTCAGGTGGGCAAGAGCACGCTGATAAATAGCGCGCTCAGCCGCCATCCGGGGCTGCGGCTGGGCGGTTTTCGCACGCAGAGCGTGTACCCGCAGGCCGACGAGCCCCTCCGGCATGTGTATATGGTGCCTGCGGCGCGGCCTGACGCGCCCTGCGAAGAAGCAAATACGGTAGGCCTTTGCCATCCTGGGCAGCCGCTGCGCAGATACCCGGATGTCTTTGATGCGCTGGGTGTACAGTACCTGACACAGCCCGAGGCCCCCGACCTGGTGCTGATGGACGAGCTGGGCACGCTGGAGGGGGAAGCGCTGCGGTTTCAGGCAGCGGTGCTCCGCCGATTGGATGGCTGCGTCCCGGTGCTGGGCGTCATTAAACCCAAGCCGTCGCCGTTTCTTGATGCCATCCGCGGGCGCCCCAACGTACACATCATCGAGGTGACCGCGGACAATCGCGATAGCCTGCCAGAGCCGCTGGATAGGCTGCTGACGCAGGCGCTGCGAAAAACGGTTGACGGCACGCGCCGAGTATGATAAATTTTTCCTGCGTGGCCGGGCGGTAGTCAACCCGGTGCGATACAACTGAACATCGCCGGTTCTCCGAGCGGATTAACCTACAGATGATTCCAGGGTTTGTCCGCCGGGCGATTTATCGCCAAAGGGCTTGGCTGGAAACGGCCAAACCTTCCTGATTGAAAAGGAGAGCACACAGACCGCGGGACGCTTTGTTCCTTTCTGTTGCTCATCCAACAGAGAGGATTTTTATTTGAAGCTGATACAAAGCAATCGGTTAGGCCGTGTGCTACTTGCGATTGTGATTTGCATAGCCGGACAGGGCGGTTCCCATGCCTGAGCGCAGAGGGGCCGCGCGGCAGGGATGGAAGGTAGCCGTGATGGGCGTGCTGCTGCTGGTTGGGGTGCTGCTATCCTTTGCCTGGGGGCGGTATCCCATCGCGCCGGACGAGGTGGTGGGCATTTTGGGCAGCAGGGTATTCGCGGTCGAGCCATTCTGGGGCGAGCGGCTGGAGACCGTGCTCATCAACATTCGGCTGCCACGGGTGCTGTTGGCGTGCATGGTGGGCTGCAGCCTGTCGGCGGCGGGTGCGGCCTATCAGGGCATCTTTCAAAACCCCATGGCATCGCCCGATATCCTGGGTGCTTCCGCCGGCGCGGCCTTTGGCGCTGCGCTAGCCATTTTGTTGCGAGCGCCCTCGCCCCTCATTACCCTAAGCGCCTTTTTCTTCAGCCTGCTGACTGTAGGAGCCGTGTGGCTGGTCAGCACGCGGGCGCGGGGCAAGCGTGTGCTGGGCCTCATCCTGTCGGGCATCATGGTGTCGTCCCTGCTGTCGGCGGGCACCGGGTTTATCAAGCTGGTGGCAGATCCAGCCGACCAGTTGCCTGCCATCACCTACTGGCTGATGGGCAGCCTGGCCGGGGCCAAGCTGAGCGACGTGGCGTTTGCCGCCCTGCCCATGACCATCGGGCTGCTGCCCCTGCTGCTGCTACGGTGGCGCATCAACGTGCTGACGCTGGGGGATGACGAGGCACGCACCATGGGCGTTCACGCGGGCCGCCTGCGGGTCATCATCGTGCTGTGTGCCACGCTGATTACCTCGGCCGCGGTATCGGTATCGGGCACCATCGGCTGGGTGGGCCTGGTGATACCGCACCTGTGCCGCATGATGCTGGGCAACAACTACCGCCACCTGATGCCGGCCTCCATGCTCTTTGGCGCGCTGTTTTTGCTGCTGGTGGATAACCTGGCACGCAACCTGCTGCAAACGGAGATTCCCATCGGCATCCTGACGGCGTTCATCGGCGCGCCGTTCTTCCTATCGCTGATTACGCGGGGGGAGGGGCACGGATGATGCTGGACGTACGCAATCTGACATTCTCTTATGGGCAGCGGCCTGTATTGCAGGGGGTGGATATCTCGCTGAAGGCGGGGTGTGTGGCCTCACTGCTGGGGCCCAACGGGGCGGGCAAGTCCACGCTGTTCAAGTGCATTCTGGGGCTGCTGCCCGGCTATACAGGGGATATTTTATTGCAGGGGGAGGACGCCCGGCGCGTGCCGCTTAAACGGTTGGCCCGCAGCGTGGCCTATATCCCGCAGGCGCACTACCCGGCCTTTAACTACACGGTGCTGGATATGGTGCTGATGGGCACCTCCTCGCGGGTGAGCGCCTTCGCCTCTCCCGGCAAGGCGGAAGTGGCTGCGGCCATGCAGGCGTTGGACACGCTGCAGATGGCGGACTTCGCCCACCGCGACTACATGCGCATCTCGGGCGGCGAACAGCAGCTGGCATTGATTGCCCGCGCCATCGCGCAGCACTCGCGACTGCTGATCATGGATGAACCCACGGCCAGCCTGGATTGGGGCAACCAGATTCGCGTGATGCAGCAGGTACGCCGGCTCAGCGAGCAGGGCTATACCATTTTACAGGCGACGCACAACCCCAATCAGGCGTACCTGTTTTCGGATGAAATATTGGCGATGCGCAGCGGCAGGATTGTGGCCGCGGGCTCGCCCCGGGCGGTGTTTACCGCGCCCTTGATGGAAGAACTCTACGGCATCAGCGCGCAGGTGGAAAGCCTGCGGGACGATTGCATCCGCGTGTGTGTGCCGAGGGAAATATGTGCGTTGGAGTGTGAATTGCCATGAAACGATTGCTCTGCTGCCTGTTGGCGCTGGCCCTGCTGATGCCCGCCTTTACCTTTGCCGCCGACACGGTGGCCTTTACCGATTCGGCCGGGCGCACCGTGCAGCTGCCGGCCCATATTGAACGCATCGCCCCCTCCGGCCCGGTGGCGCAGATGGTGCTGATGAGCATCGCGCCCGAGCGATTTGTGGGCCTGGCGACGCCCTTTGACCGGGGCGAGGGGCAATACATGGCTCATGTGGTCGATTTGCCCGTTATCGGGCAGCTGTACGGCACCCGCGGTGACCTCAATTTGGAGGAGCTGGCGCGGCTGGACCCCCAAGTCATCATCGATGTGGGCGAGCCCAAGGACAACGTGGCCGAGGACATGGACGCCCTGCAGGAGCAGCTGGGCATCCCCTGTGTGCACATCACCATGCACCTGAAGGACGCGGGCGATGCGTACCGCAAGCTGGGCGAACTGCTGGGCGCGCAGGAAAAGGCCGAGGCGCTGGCCACATACTGTGATGAGGTGTTCGCCCGCGCGGAGGAGATTATGCAACAGGTGGGGGACAAGCGCGTCAGCCTGCTGTACAGCCTGGGCGACGCGGGGCTCAACGTCATCGCCCAGGGCAGCTTCCACGCCGAGGTCATTGACCTGGTGGCCGCCAACGCCGCCGTGGTGGGTAACCCCACCTCCAAGGGCACCGGCAACGAGGTGGACATGGAGCAGCTGTACCTGTGGGACCCGGACTTCATCGTCTTCGCGCCCGGCAGCGTGTACAGCAAGGTGGGGGATGACCCGCTCTGGCAGGAGCTAAAGGCTGTCCGCGAGGGCCGTTATGTGCAGGCGCCGCAAGGGCCCTACAATTGGATGGGTTTCCCCGCCTCCATCCAGCGGCTGCTGGGCATGATATGGCTGCAAAAAATCCTGTATC
>CALNAU010000024.1 GCA_937874275.1 uncultured Clostridia bacterium
CTGGCCCGCCTGTTCGTCCAGCACGCGCAGGTGTCCGTCAAGCAAGGCGTCCAGCTGCGGGGCCATGGGGTCAAAGGGGGTGTCCTGCACATCGGCAATTTGGGCGATGTGCGCGCCTACGCGGATGCCCTGCTGCGCCAACAGCTGAAGCATCACCCCGCCTGACAGGCACAGCGGTGCCGTGAGGCGGCCCGAGAAATGGCCGCCGCCCGCCGCGTCCTGATGGCCGCAGTACTTGACCTGCGCCGGCCAATCGGCATGGCCGGGGCGCGGCGTGTTTTTGAGGCCGGCATAGTCCTGCCCGCGGGTATCGCTGTTGCGGATGACCATGCACAGCGGCGCGCCGCACAGCTTGCCATCGGCCAGACCGGACAGCACCTCAAACAGGTCGGCCTCGGCGCGTTGGGTGCTGAGCAGCGACTGCCCGGGCGCGCGGCGGCGCATGAAGGCGCGCAGCTGCTCCATGTCGGGCGCGAAGCCCGCGGGCAGGCCATCCATCACCACGCCCACCGCCGGCGCGTGGGATTGTCCGAATACGCTGACGCGCACATTGGTGCCAAAGGTTGATGCCATGCTATTCCTCCTCCACCCGCGGGCCCAGGGCGCGCAGGTCGTCAAAAAAACGGGGATAGGATTTATCCACTGCCTCGGCCCCCCGAATGTCCACCGGGCTCGCGCACAGGCAGGCCGCGCAGGCCGCCATCATGGCGATGCGGTGGTCGTCCGCGGCGTCGCACACGCCGCCCGGCAGCTGACTGCCCCCGCGGATAACCAGGCTGTCTCCCTGCATATCGGCGGCCGCGTCCAGTGCGCGCAAGGCGTCGGTGATGGTCTGTGCGCGGTCGCTCTCCTTGAGGCGCAGGCGGGCAATGTTCGTCAGCCGCGTCTCCCCCCTGGCCGCCAGCCCAAGCAGCGCCAGGGCAGGCGCCAAGTCGGGCGTTGCGTCGATATCAATGTCCGCCGCCCGCAGGTCTCTTCCCGTCACTGTCACATCCCTGCCCGATACCGTGACCTGCGCCCCAAAGGCGCACAGCATGTCGAGCACCGCGCGGTCCCCCTGGGGGGAGTGGATATCCAACCCCGTGCAGGTGACCGGCCCGCCGCCCGCCGCCCCCGCGCACAGCCAGAAGGCGGCGTTGGACCAGTCGCCTTCGGCCTCCACGCTGCCGGGCGAGCGGTAGCGCTGGGCGCCGGGCACATGCAGGGCATCCGCCTGCCGCTCCGCCCGCACGCCAAAGCGCGCTAAGGTTTGCAGGGTGATATCCACATAGGCGGCCGAGCCCAGCGGCGTGGTGAGGCGGATATCCACGGCCTGCCCCGTCAGCGGCGCCGCCAGCAGCAGCCCGCTGATGAACTGACTGGATACATCCCCGGCGATTGCCACCGCGCCGCCCGCCAGGCGGCCCTCCACGCTGACCCGCCCGCCGCTCTTTCCGGTGATGACCATCCCCTGCCCCTCCAGCGCCTGATAGAGCGCCGCCATGGGCCGCTGGGGCAGCCGCCCGCGCAGCAGGAAGGTAGCCCGCGCGCCCAGCGCTGCCGCCACCGGCAGTAAAAACCGCCAGGTGGAGCCGCTCTCGCCGCAATCCAGCACCGCACCCGTGGATACCGGGCGCGGGGTGACGGCAAACGCGCCAGCAGAATAGCTGATGTCAGCGCACAGGGCGTTCAGGCAGTCCGCGGTGGCCTGAATATCCTTTGATATATCGGCGCAGGCGACGCGCGTGGGCACATCCACCAGCGCCGCCGCGATCAGCAGCCGGTGCGCCTGGGATTTGGAGGCGATGGCCGGGACGCTGCCCGTGATAGGCCCGGGATACACGGTGGCCTTCATGCGCCGCACCCCGCGGCCACCACATCCCGCGCCTCCACCATGGGCATGGGGTACAGGCGGCAGTCGCCGATGGCGTGCATCAGCACCAGCGTAATCGCCTGCCCGCCGCGCTTTTTATCGGCCTGCATGGCGTCAAACACCTCGTCCACCTCATAGGGGCAGTCCGTGGGCAGGCCCAGCGTGTGCATCATGCCAATCAGCAGGCCGGCCTCCTCCGGCGTGCACAAGCCCCGGCGCACGCTGGCCCGGGCCATCACCGCCATGCCGATGGCCACCGCCTGGCCGTGGGATAATTCATAGCCGCTCAGCCGCTCCAGCGCGTGGCCCACTGTGTGGCCAAAGTTGAGCAGCTGCCGCTCGCCATGGTCGCGCTCATCCTGCGCCACGATGTCCCGCTTGATGTCCACGCAGCGGCGGATGATGCCCTCCTCCTCCCGCTCCTCATAGGGCAGCAGGTCAAACAGCGCCCGGTCGCGGATGGCCGCGTACTTCACCACCTCGGCCAGGCCGTCGCGGTAATGCTCGTAGGGCAGCGTGCGCAGCAGCTGCGGGTCAATCAGCGTCACCCGTGACTGCCAGAAGGCGCCCGCCAGGTTTTTCCCCTGGGGCAGGTCGATGGCGGTCTTGCCGCCCACGGCGGAATCCACGCACGCCAGCAGGCTGGTGGGCACCTGCACCAGGTCCACCCCGCGCTGGTAGGTGGCGGCGGCAAAGCCCGCCACATCGCCCACCACGCCGCCGCCCAGCGCCAGCACCGTATCGCTGCGGGTAAGGCCGCTGTCGGCCAGAAAGCCCAGAATGCGGCCGTAGCTGTCCAGCGACTTGGCGCCCTCGCCCGGCGTCAGGGTCAGGCTCACCGCCTCGTGCCCGGCGGCGGCCAGCGCCTGCATCATGGGCGCCAGGTAGTGGGCGGCCACATTGGCATCGGTCACCACGGCCACCCGGTGCGGGCTGCCCATCAGTTGCGCGGCGCGGGCAAAAGCGCCTGCCTGGATGATGATTTCGCTCATTGATTTCCCCCGTCTATGTCCTGCTTGCGGTGGCGCCCCTCGTCAAGCAGGGCGCGCAGCGCCGGGGCATCGCCCCCCGCAATCGCCTGCCGGTAGCGGCCCAGCTCCGCCAGCAGCCAGTCAATCTCCTGCGTCAGGTGGTCGGCATTTTCAAGAAACAGCGGCGTCCACATGTCTGGGTTGAGCCAGGCCACGCGCGTCAAATCGCGGTAGGAGCCGGCCGATACCCCGCGGTGACTGCCGGCGGTGGGGCTTTTGATGAAGGCGTTGCTGACCACGTGCGCCAGTTGCGAGGTGAAGGCGATGACCCGGTCGTGCTCCTCCGCCGTGCTCACGCTGATGCCGCGAAAGCCCGCCGGCTTCATGGCCTCCTGAATGCGCGACAGCAGCGCAATGTCGTCAAACTGCCGGGGCACCACCACCATGGGCGCGCCGCGGAACAGGTCCGCCCGGCTGTTGGCAAAGCCCGAAAACTGCGTGCCGGCCATGGGGTGCCCGCCCGCGTAGGTGAAGCCATATTGCTCCGCCAGGCGGAAGCCCACCTCGCACACCGCGCGCTTGGTGCCGCAGCAGTCGATGACCAGGTTGTCGGGCCCCAGATGGGGCGCCACGTCCATAAGCCAGGCGATGGCGGCCTGGGGGTACAGGGCGATGAGCAGCAGGTCGCAGCCGGCGACATTGTCCACCGTCAGCGCGCCATCCACAGCGCCCGCCACCTGCGCGATGCCCAACACCGACGCGTCCACGTCATGCGCCAACACCTGCCATCCGCCCGCCTGCTGGTAGGCCTTGGCCAGCGACCCGCCTATCAGCCCCAGCCCCACGATGCCTACCTTCATGCCTGGATGGCCTCCCGCACCTTGTTGACCCGCACCATCAGGCGGTCAAACTGATCGGGCGTGAGCGACTGCGCCCCGTCGCTGAGCGCGCGTTCCGGCCAGGGGTGCACCTCGATCATCAGGCCATCGGCACCCGCGGCGGCGGCGGCCAGCGCCATGGGCTCCACCAGGCGGGCCTTGCCGGTGCCGTGGCTGGGGTCGGCCACCACGGGCAGGTGGGTCAACTCGCGCAGCATGGGGATGGCGGACAGGTCCAGGGTGTTGCGGGTATAGGTCTCAAACGTGCGGATGCCCCGCTCGCACAGGATGATGCGCTCGTTGCCGCCGGCCATGACGTACTCGGCGCTCATCAGCAATTCCTTGAGCGTGTTGGCCAGGCCGCGCTTGATGAGAATCACCTTGTCGGTGCGGCCCAGCTCGCGCAGCAGGTCGAAGTTTTGCATGTTGCGGGCGCCCACCTGGATGATGTCGGCGTCCTCAAACAAGGGCAGGTCGTTGATGTTCATGATTTCAGTCACGATGGGCTGCCCGGTCTGCTGCTTGGCCAGGCTGAGCAGCTTCATGCCGTCGGCGTGCAAGCCCTGAAAGTCGTAGGGCGAGGTGCGCGGCTTGAAGGCGCCGCCGCGCAGCAGGTTGGCCCCGGCCGCCTTGACGCGGTGGGCCACACCCACAATCTGCTCTTCCGACTCCACCGAGCAGGGCCCGGCAATCACCTGGAAGTGGCCGCCGCCAAACTTGTACCCGCCCACGTCGATGACCGAGTCATCGGTGTGAAACTTGCGGTTGGCGTTCTTAAACGGCTCGGTGATGCGCTTGACCGACTCGATGATGGACAGGCTCTCCAGCAGGTTGATGTCCACCTTGCTGGTGTCGCCAAGCAAGCCGATGATGGTGTGAAACTCCCCCTGGGAGACATGCACCTGCAGCCCCATGTTTTTGAACCATTCGCACAGGTTGTCCCGCTGCTGGTCGGTGGTGCCGGGCTTCAATACCGCTATCATACGCTTTCTCCTTTAACAAAGATACCGCACAGAGGGTGTTCTGTGCGGCAGTCGCTTTCCGATGGGGGCGGGCCTTTCAGCCCAGTGGCGCAACACAAATCACCTTTACTTCGGCGCTGCTAAAGTAAAAGTAATAGGCTCCGGCCTTCCGGCTCTGCTGTGCAGTCATTGCGCTACCCTTTCCGGTGTATTGGGCAGAATATAGCACCGACGGTCTGCCCCTGTCAAGGCACGGGGGCTGTATATTCCTTGTTTATCGCATGCGGTTGAGGTATAATCCGTGCCACTACCAAATGAAATGAGGGCATGGCATGGACGTGTGCATGTGCATCAAAACGCCTGTCGGCGACTTGCTGGCCGTGGACAGCCAGGGCGCGCTGACGCAGTTGGTGTTTGGCTGTCAGCCGCCGCCCGGCTGTACCATGGGACAAACCCCCTTGCTTGAGGAGACGCAAAGGCAATTAATGGAGTACTTTGCGGGTAAGCGGCAGCAGTTTGACCTGCCGCTGCGGCCCGAGGGCACGCCCTTCCGCCAGCAGGTGTGGCAGGCGCTGCTCTCCATCCCCTATGGGCAGACGCGCAGCTACCGCGATATCGCGGCCTCGGTCGGCGCGCCCCGCGCGGTGCGCGCGGTGGGCGGCGCCAACCACCACAACCCCATCAGCATCATCATCCCCTGCCACCGGGTCATCGGCGCCGATGGCAGCCTGCGCGGCTACGGCGGCGGCACGGCCATTAAAACCGCCCTGCTGGCGCTGGAGAGGGAGCACACATGAAATACCGCTCGGTCTTTGACATCATCGGCCCCGTGATGATCGGGCCCTCCAGTTCGCACACCGCGGGCGCCGTGCGCATCGGGCAGTTGGCGCGCACGCTGTTTGGCCGCACGCCCGACAGCGCGGTGCTACGCTTCTACGGCTCGTTCGCCAAGACCTACCGCGGCCACGCCACCGATGTGGCGGCGGTGGCCGGCCTGCTGGGCCTGCCGACGGACGACCCGCGCATCCCCCAGTCCATCGAGCTGGCCCGGCAGCAGGGCATCGCGCTCACCTTCATCGCCGAGGAGGCCATCCCCGCCCACCCCAACACGCTCACCATTGAATTGGCGGACGGGCGCGGCACCTTCCGCGCGACCGGCGTATCGCTGGGCGGCGGCCTGGTGCAGATGACCGAGGTGGACGGCTTCAGCCTGAAGCTAAGCGGCGATTCACCGGCGCTGCTCATCTTCCACCGGGACGCCTACGGCACCATCGCCGCCATCACCCAGCAATTGGCCCGCGCCCAGGTCAACATCAACCACATGGAAGTCTCCCGCAGCGAGCGGGGGAAGACCGCCCTGATGGTGATTGAGACCGACGAGAAGGTGGAGCCCGAGGTGGTGGGTCAGATGGAGAGCCAGTCCAACGTGTTCAAGATTATCACCCTCAACCCATAGGAGCAGCGCAGTGTTTAGAAATATGAAGGACCTGGTGCACCAGGCGCAGGAGCAGGGCTTATCCCTGGCCGGCATGATGATGGCCCAGGAGCTGGAAACCCCGGGGCAGGATAAGGACGCCATCTTTGCCCGCATGGCGGTGCAGTACCAGGTGATGAAGCAATCCGCCCGCCGGGGGCTGGAAGGGCTGCGCTCGCGCTCGGGCATGACGGGCGGCGACGCCAAGCTGTTGGAGGAGTATATTCAACATGGCCCCGTGCTGGGCGACGGCCTGGGGCTGCGGGCCACACGCTACGCCATATCGGTCAACGAGGTAAACGCCGCCATGGGCGTGGTGTGCGCCTCGCCCACGGCGGGCAGCTGCGGCGTGCTGCCGGGCGTGCTGCTGGCCGCCCAGGAGCACCTGGACAAAACGGATGAGGAGATGACCTGGGCGCTGTTCACCGCGGGCGCTGTGGGCTATGTGATTGCCAACAACGCCTTCGTATCCGGTGCGCAGGGCGGCTGTCAGGCCGAAATCGGCTCGGCGGCGGCCATGGCCGCCGCGGCGCTGGTGGAGCTGGCCGGGGGCAGCCCGGAGCAGGCCGCCCACGCCGCCGCCATGGCGCTGAAGAATTTGCTGGGCTTGGTGTGCGACCCGCTGGCCGGCCTGGTGGAGGTGCCCTGTGTCAAGCGCAACGCGGGCGGCGCCGCCATCGCCGTGACCGCCGCCCACATGGCGCTGGCCGGCATCAAGAGCCATGTGCCGCCCGACGAGGTGATTGAGGCCATGTACCAGATTGGCCTCAGCCTATCGCCCACCCTGCGCGAAACCGCCCAGGGCGGCCTGGCCGCCACCGAAACCGGCAACGCCTGGAAACAGCAGCTGTGGAACCCCGTGCCCGGCCAGGAAGACGCATAAGACAGACAGAGAGGAACAATTCGCCATGCAATACCCCGAAATCATCAGCATCCCCAACAACCCGGCGCTACGCGGCCAGGCCGGCGTGGTACCGGACGTGGTGTATTCCACCGCCACCGGGCAGGATTTGACGCTCACGCTGCTGATGCCCTGGGCCGTGGAAGGCGCGCCGCTGCCCCGCCGCCCGCTGATTGTGTTTGTGCAGGGCAGCGGGTGGACATCGCCCGACATCCAGTACCAGCTGCCCCAGCTGGCGCGCTACGCGCAGTTTGGCCACATCGTGGCCACCGTCACCCACCGCGACAGCACGCAGGGCCACGCCTTCCCCGCCTACTTGCAGGATGTGAAGACGGCCATCCGCTTTTTGCGGCACAACGCCGATACCTGGGGCATCGACCCGGAGCGCATCTGCCTGTTCGGCACCAGCTCGGGCGGCAACACAGCGCTGCTGGCCGGGCTGACCGCGGACGACCCCCGCTACAAAACCGACGAATACGCCGACCAGTCGGACGGCGTGCGCTGCGTCATCAGCTGCTTTGGCCCGGCCAACCTGAACACCCTCATCGCCGGCCACGAGCAGGAGTTCAGCCAGAACCCGGTATACACCGGCCTGCTGGGCGGCTGGCAGCTGGACGATGTGCTGCGCGGCATGAGCCCGCAGCTGGAAATCGTGCCCGGCAAGGCCTGCCCGCCCATTCTGCTGGCCCATGGCGACCGGGATGAGCTGGTGCCCTTCGCGCAGAGCGAGGCGATGTACCACGCGCTGCTGGACGCGGGCTGCCGGGCGCAGCTCATCCGCGTCATCGGCGCGGGCCACGAGGGCAGCTTCTGGAGCAACCGCCTGCACGGCCTGTTCGCGGACTTTATGCGCGAGCACCTGTAATACATCACAAGCAAGCAAGCAAGCAAGCAAGCAGCCCCGTCAATGACGGGGCTGCGCCATGCCGTCAAGAAACCTCTGGTTTCCTGACGGGAAGGAACGATGGGCCATCCGCCTCTCACTTTGTTCCCGGGCGGCGGATGGCAGGGTAACCCTGGCTTCGCCAGGCCTTCCGCCCCACCGCGCATGTCGCTGGGGCGGATTTCCATCAGAGGGCTCCGCCCTCCGATACCTCCCTGAAGGTACTCCTTTGACAGCCAAAAGCAGCCCCGTCAATGACGAGGCCGCTTCAGCTCATCATGCTATCAGTCTTCTGTCAGGAAGGGCAGCCTCTGCTCCACCGCCCCGGCCAGGTAGGCATGGCCCTGTTCGTTGAGGTGCATGCCGTCCACGCCCACCAGC
>CALNAU010000025.1 GCA_937874275.1 uncultured Clostridia bacterium
TAATTGCCCACGCATTCCCGCGCGATGGAAAGACCGCCGGACAGGAAGAAAAGCACCGCCGCGATGACGCCCATCAGCGGCCGGGCGCGCACGCCGCGCAGCCTGTCCCACAGGGAGAAGGCGAATTCGCTCACGGGCACCAGGCATAGCGCGTACCACACATAAAACAGCTTGTTGTTGTCGTACTCGTTGGGCTGAAAGATGACCAGCTCGGCCACGATGAAGATGGCGAAGGCGCCGGTATACAGGAACCGATGCTTCTCGTTCCTTTCAAACAGGCTGAATATCAGCAGCACAAAGGGCAGCCCAACATTCTTGACCCAGAACCACAGATAGCCATCGCGCAGCCCGACGTTGCCGGCGTTGTTGACCCAGTTGAACTGAAGCCGCAAAAACCCCTCCGCGCCGCTTTGGCGGAATGTGAAGGCAAACAGCTGCGGCAGCGCCAGCAACAGGGTGAGCCCGCCAAACAGCAGCCAGGGGACGATGCCCCTGCGCTTGAATAATTCCCACACCAGCCAGCCCGCGCTCACCAAACCCAGCGACAGGAAGGAGTGGGTGTGTATCAGCGGCAGGCCGCCCGCCAGGATGCCCAGCACCGCGAAGGGGCGCAGCCGCCGCGACTGCGCCTGCATACCGTCATACAACAGATACAGGCAGGGGAACAGAAATACCCAGCCCGCCAGGAAGGTGCGCTGGGGGATGAGCATGTCGGCGATGATGTTGCTCCAGCGCAGGTTGTACTGCGTGAACTCGGCGTGGTTGACCGGCGTTTGATACCAGCCATCCAGGATGGTGCGCAGCCGCTGCAACCAGGTGCCGGATTGCAGGGCGTTGGTGCCGGAGATA
Organism: uncultured Clostridia bacterium; assembly: GCA_937874275.1. Classification (GTDB taxonomy): domain Bacteria; phylum Bacillota; class Clostridia; order Christensenellales; family Aristaeellaceae; genus UBA1038. The sequence goes on from CALNAU010000025.1 coordinate 850, forward strand.
CCCAGGCTGACCCCCGCCATGTCAAAGCTATACAGAAAACCCAGGCCGCCGTTGATAAACAGCAGCAGCGCGGCCAGCGCCGCCGCGCGCCGACGCCCGGCCAGCCGCAATGCCAGCATCAGGTAGCCCGAGAACACCAGCGCCATCATCAGCGTACCCGGCGCCACCAGCGCCATCTGCAGGCTGCAGCCCAGCAGCATGAAGCTGGTGGACAGGCTGTCGGCCAGGAATGGGTAGCTTAGCCGCGCGCCGGGCAAAATGCTGTAATCTGCCGGGAAACGGGCGTCGCGCAACGAGGTGATGATGCCTGTGTGCAGCGCCAGGTCACCGTAGGTGCTCTGGCCCACATACAGGGCGCCATCCGCCACGCGCAGGTTGTGGGTGTATTGCAGATAGGCACCCAGCGCCGTCAGGGGCAGGGCAATCATCAGCAGCAGGCGCGCGTCCCGCGTGTCCTGCTCCGCCCAGCGTACAAGCGTGGTCTCTCGGTCCCTTGCCAGCCAGGCAACGCCCATCAGCGCCGCCAGCATCACCAGTGCCCACAGGTGACCGGCAACAGAGAAAGTCAGCACAAAGGCTACCAGCGCCGGCAGCCACATCATGGCCATCAACCCCAGGCACAGCCCCAGCCACAGCCGGTAGAGGGGCCGCTGACCAGGCAGCAGCCATTGCACGGCCAACACGCCGCAGCACAGGTATACCGCCAGGTACAAAAATGCGGCCATCAGCTGCCTCCCTCCGCCTGGGATTCCTGCCCAATATTGGCCATGCGCAGCATCTCCTGGCGCAGCGCGTCCGAAATGCGCTGCTGCTCCTGCTTGGGCTGCGCGTCCGGGTTGTAGCGGACCGGGTGGCCAAAGTGCAGGATGCGATGCTTTTTATCCGCGTATAGGGGGAAGAACTGCGCGCACTTGCCCGTGCGCCTGTGGTACAGCTGCGCCACCGTGACAAAGCCGGTGAAAAACTCGCCCACGCTGTCGCGCAGATAGCCGTTTTGCGCCTGGCTTTCGTGGTTTGGGTTTTCGGGGAAGATGAGCAGGTTGTCCCCGACCTCCATGGCAGCGGTGGATAGCCGCAGCGTCTTGATCAGCTCCCGCGGGGTGTTGCGGTAGACCGGGATGCTGTCTATGCTTTCCATAATCCAGGCAAGGATGGGGGCCAACGCCCGGCTGATGGGCATCTTCCACCCCTCGGGCAGCCAGCGCTGGCGCTTGACGGTATAGGTGTAGATATAGTCGGCAATCTGGTCGCGTTCCACCATCTCGCTGATAACCCATGGGCGGAAGGAGTAGGGGATAAACAGGTTGGTGACGATGGGGCCATACAGCTCACCATGGTTGCAGGTGAATACGCAGGCGGTGTTGCGATCAAGCTTCACATGTTCGTGATTGCCCAGGCGGATATAAAAGAACGGGCGCAGGAGTATCATCAGCAGCCGGATGCCGTAGCGGCGGTGGCTCACCTTGATGACCAGGTCTTCCAGCTGCTTTTGCAGGGGCTGGTTGGTCTCGCCATTCTCCTTGAGCATCAGAAAGCGGTGCAGTTTCTGCGCCACCTGTTGATCCAGTGGGAAGCGAAGCGCTGCCATCAGGGCCGCAATCACCAGCAGCAGGGCGGGCAGCAGCAAAGTGGGCTGCAGGTCAATGTGGTCCACCGCCTGCGCCCCGCCAAAGAAGAGCAGCAGGCCCAGGCCTATCAGCGAAATCATCTGCCCGGCCAGGCTGGCATAGGCCGCGCGCATGCCGTGCAGGCTGTCCTCGGCGTCCTGAGGCGCCTTGCCGGTGGCAAAGAGGATCACCTCTCGCATATGCCGATCCAGCGATTGCAGCGCTGTCAGCGCGGTGGCGGTGCCCGTGGTGCAGAATGCCAGCGATAGATAGGCCGCAAGCATGTGCCCCCGTCCCAGGCTGAACCACAGGGCTAACAGGCTGATGAGCCACAGGCCCAGGCCGACCAAGAGCATGTTGGTGGGGTCGTGCCGCTTGCCGCGGCCAATGTGCTGCAGCGCGCCAACGACCCGGGTGGGGATGTAGGTGCATACCAGGGCAATGCCCATGCAAATCAGCAGGTCGCCCGCGGTGGCGCCAATCAGCGTGTAGGCCAGAATCATCGTCACCTGAAGCGCCGTCACCGTAATCAGCGAGACGACCCGGAAGCTGCGCAGCGCATTGACGCGGGACAGGTTCTCAGGCTCCGGCCGGACAATGGCCGGTGAATCTGCCGGGATAGCGGCCACCGGGCTATGGTAGATGGCGGAGGCGGCGATGAGGCTGGTGAGCGCATAGCCGCCCAGCAAATACCAGGAGGTATCGGTGGGCTGCGATAAGAACAGCAGCAGCGCCAGCAGCGCCATGAATAGCAGACAAGCTTCCCCCAGACGGAAGGCCCGCTGGGTGCGGCTCAGCCCTCGCCGGACGCAGGAGGCATTGAGCCGGGTGCACAACGTATGGCGCAGCTTGATCAGCATCACCACGCCAAACAATACCCATAGATACGGCAGGTTGACCGCGCGGGGGTAAATCAGCAGCAGCCCCAGCGCCACGGCCATGGCCAACACGCTGAGCACCGTGCCCGCCACCCGCAGGCGGCGGGGCAAGTATTTTAACTGCGCCGGGTGCAGCAGCTGTGTGCCCAGGTGCGCCACCTGGGCTGTCATATACAGCGCACCACCCGGCAATGGCTGCCCCACCAGCACGGTGGATGCCAACAGGCAGTACAGATAATCAATCAGCGGCGAGAAGGAAAGCAGCGTGGAGCGGCGCGCGTGCCGGGCGATGGAGGCACCGCCGGACGCTTGTTCGGATGTCAATCGCGGGCCTCCCTTCCATGTTTTCATGGGTATTGTAGCATAAACCACCAGTGCAGACAACGCATTTGACCACCCGCGGCGTTGACAGCCGGGCGGGGGATTCGTATACTGCATGGGACGTAGACACAAGAAATTATGCGCATATGGGGGACGGGTATGAGGGTAGTGACCATTCTGGATGTGGCCCGCGAGGCAGGGGTCAGCATCACCACGGTCTCCCGCGTACTTAACCACCCCGACGAGGTGGACCCAAACACCGCCGAGCGGGTACAGGGCGTCATCCGGCGGCTCAACTATGTTCGAAACGCCAATGCATCCAACCTCAAGCAGCGCCATACGGGCTTTGCGGCGGTGATACTGCGTGGGCGGCGCAACCTGTTTCTGACCGATCTGGCCGAGCATATTGTGTCGCTGGGCCGCGGCACACGGCTGCAGTTTCTGCTTGAGTTTATTGACGAGCGGGCGGACGAGTTTCTGGCCGCACGCAGCCTGTACCTGGAGCGCAAGCTGTCGGGCATTATCTTTCTGGGCTCCAACCTGCTGGGCCGCGAGCAGGAGCTCAAGCGGCTGGATTTGCCGTGCGTCTTCGCAACAGTGGATGCCTCGGGGCTCAACCTGAACCAGGTAGGCTCCGTCAGCGTGGACAACTACCGGGCCGGCTGGGAGGCGGCAGAGGCGCTGTATCAACTTGGGCACCGCCGCATTGCTATGTTGGGCTACTTTGGCGGCGAGGCCGATGCCACCGGGCGGCGGTTGTATGGTGTGCGCGATTGCCTGCTGAGCCACGGGCTGCCCTTTGACGAAGATTTGTTTGTGGATTGCAGCTTCACCCTGCAGCGCGGGTGGGAGGCGGCCAATGTGCTGATAGACCGGCGCAAGCCCTTCAGCGCGGTGATTGCCATGTCCGATACAGTGGCCATGGGCGCCATGAAGGCGCTGCACGACCGGGGCATACGCGTGCCCGAGGATGTGTCGGTGGTGGGGTTTGATGGGGTGGAACAGGGGCGCTTTTGTACGCCCTCGCTGGCCACCATGTGCCAGCCCGCCCAGGAGATTGCCCGCATCACGCTGGAACTGCTGGGGGAGATGCGCGCGGGCAAGCCGGGACGGCATGTGCTGCTGAGCGGGCTGTGGCAGCCGGGTGGTTCAGTGCGGGCAATTGCCACGGAAACATGACACGTAAAGCAGCAAATGAGGTGCAAAATGAGCAATATGATCCTGGGCAAACATGAAGCAGAGTGGCACCGGCAGGTGCCCATCACGGCAGACCTGCAGGCGCTGAAGGAAATATGCTGGATCAATCCCGGCTACGTCCCTGTGTCGCAAGCTGTGTTGGATAGTCCACTCAGCATGGCGGATATTCGGGACGCCAGCGACAGGCTGGCGCGCTTTGCGCCCTATCTGATGGAGGTCTTTCCGGAAACGGCCGCCACAGGCGGCATCCTGGAGTCGCCCCTGCGTCGCATTGACCGCATGCAGGCGGCACTTGAGAGAGCGTATGGATGCACCATTCCCGGCAGCCTGTGGCTCAAGATGGACAGCCACCTGGCGATTTCTGGCTCCATCAAGGCCAGAGGCGGCATCTACGAGGTGTTAAAGACCGCGGAGGACATTGCCCTGCGCCATGGTTTGCCCAAGCCGGGGGATGATTACCGGGTGCTTGCGGAGGATAGGTTCCGGCAGCTGTTTTCACAGTATGAAATCGCGGTCGGCTCCACCGGCAACCTGGGGCTGTCCATCGGCATCATGAGCGCGGCGCTGGGCTTTCGGGTGACGGTGCATATGTCCGCCGATGCCCGCCAGTGGAAAAAAGACCTGCTGCGGCAAAAGGGCGTGCAGGTGGTGGAGTACGCGGCGGACTACAGCGTGGCCATCACCCAGGGTCGGAAGCTCGCCCTGCAAAACCCCATGTGCATCTTTATCGACGATGAAAACTCGCAGACGCTGTTCCTGGGGTACGCGGTGGCAGCGCTGCGCCTGGCGGAGCAGTTGCGCCGGGAGGACATCCCGGTGGATGCGCAGCACCCGCTGTTTGTCTACCTGCCCTGCGGCGTGGGCGGCGGGCCGGGCGGCGTGGCCTTTGGCCTCAAGATGGTGTTTGGCGACCATGTGCACGCCTTCTTTGCCGAGCCGACGCACGCCAGCTGTATGGTGCTGGGCATGGCCACCAGGCTTCATCAGGCGGTCAGCGTGCAGGACTTTGGCATCGACAGCAAAACCGTAGCCGACGGCCTGGCGGTGGGGCGGCCTTCCGGCTTTGTGGGCCGGCTGATGGAACCCTTCCTCAGCGGCTGCTATACCCTCAGCGACGAGCGGATGTTCCGCATGCTGGCGCAACTGGTGGATACCGAGGACATCCGGCTGGAGCCCAGCGCCTTGGCGGGCATGTGGGGGCCGGTGCTGTCTGCACGTGACCCGGCCTTCGCCGGGTACATCGCGCGCCACGGCCTGCAAGCGGCGATGCCCCGGGCCAATCACATCGTGTGGGCCACCGGTGGCAGCATGGTGCCCAGGGCAGAGCTGGACAGCTATTATCAGAAAGGCAAGAGCTTGTCCTAACAACTGCAACCAAAAAAACCACCGGTCGAGTGCCGGTGGTTTTGCTTATCCTGCTGTCAGTCCAGTCCCCAGATATCGGTGGCGTAGTCCTTCACCGAGCGGTCGGAGGAAAACTTGCCCGCGCTGAACACGTTGTGCAGGCACTTGCGGGCGAACATCATCTGGTTCTGATGGTCGCGGATGGCGCGCACCTTGGTTTCCAGATAGAAGGGGAAGTCCAGGAAGATATACTGATGATCCGGCGTATGCCAGCTGGCGCCCTTGAGCAGCGAATCGTGCAGGTCCTTCAGGCCGCTGTCCTCATCCTCAAAGGTGCCGTCAATCAGCGTATCTACCGCGCGGCGCATTACGGCATGTTTCTTGTAACGGGCGACCGGGTCGTAGCCCTTGCCCAGCTCGCGGATGCCCTCCACCGTGGCGCCGAAGATGTAGTTGTTCTCCTGCCCGGCTTCGCGCACAATCTCGATGTTGGCGCCGTCATAAGTACCCAAGGTCACCGCGCCATTGAGCATAAACTTCATGTTGCCCGTGCCGCTAGCCTCGGTGCCCGCGGGGGAAATCTGCTCGGAGATATCCGCCGCCGGGATGATGCGCTCGGCGTAGGAGCAGTTGTAGTTGTGCACAAACACCACGCGCAGCAGGTCTTTCATATCCGGGTCCGCGTTGATGAGCGCGGCCATCTGGTTGATGTAGTAGATGATGGCCTTCGCCCGGTCGTACCCCGGTGCCGCCTTGGCGCCGAAGATGAATGCCGTGGGCGGGAAGTGCTTGATGCTGCCATCCTTGAGGCCCTGATAGATGGCCATGATGGAGAAGGCGTTCATCAGCTGCCGCTTGTACTCGTGCAGGCGCTTGACCTGCACATCGAACACAAAGTGCTCGGGAATCAGGATGCCCTCCCGCTGCAGGATGAGGTCGGACAGCTCGCGCTTTTTCTCCTGCTTGATTTGGATGAACCGCTCGCACAGATTGTTGTCGATGCGCTTGTTGCCGGCTTCCAGCTCGCCCAGGTGCTTGATGAAGTCATCCGTGCCCAACGTATCGGTGATGAGCGATGTCAGCTGCGGGTTGCACAGCGCCAGCCACCGCCGCTGGGTGATGCCGTTGGTCACGTTGGTAAAGCGCTCGGGGTACAGCTTGTACCACTCGTGAAACAGGCTGTCGCGCAGTATCTGGCTGTGGATTTCGGCCACGCCGTTGATGCGGCTGGAGGCATAGATGGCCAGGTCGGACATGTGCACCCGGCCGCCGCGGATGAAGGACAGGTCCTTGCGGCCCAGCTCCTTTAAGAGGCGCTGGTTGATGCGGCGGATGATAGGATACAGGTGTGGCACGGCCTGACGGAGCAGCGCGGCGTCCCAGCGCTCCAGGGCTTCTGACATGACGGTGTGGTTGGTGTAGGAGAAGGTGCGCCGGGCGATGTCAAAGGCGCGCTCAAAGTCCACACCGTCCAGCTCCAGCAGGCGAATCAACTCCGGTATGGCCATCACGGGGTGGGTGTCGTTGAGCTGGATGGCGTAATAATTGGGGATGGCATCATAATCCTGCCCGTGCAGGGCGACGCAGCCGCGCAGGATATCCTGCACGGTGGCCGAGCACAGCAGGTACTCCTGCTTGATGCGCATCAGCTTGCCTTCCGTGCCCGAATCATTGGGGTACAAGAACTTGGTCAAGTCCTCCGCGCGGTTTTTCATGGCGCTGGCCTGCTGGTACTGCTGCTGGTTAAACAGGGTGAAGTCCACTTCCTGCGGGCTCTCGCACTGCCACAGGCGCAGTGTGCCGATGCTGTTCATCTGGTGGCCGATGACCGGCATGTCGTAGGGGACGGCCAGCACCTCCTGATCGCCAAAGCGCACCGTCACCCGCAGGTCGTATCGGCGCACGCTGAAGGGATCGCCCAGGCGGGACCAGTCATCGGGCTCCTCCACCTGACGGCCGTCCACGAAGCTTTGCTTGAACAACCCAAAGCGGTAGCGCAGGCCGTAGCCCGTCAGCGGGATATCGTGGGCAGCCGCGCTGTCCAGATAGCAGGCCGCCAGGCGGCCCAGGCCGCCGTTGCCAAAGGCATGGTCTTCAATGTCCTCCAACGCGCGCAGGTCGATGCCCCGCTCGGACAGCAGGGCGTTTACCTCGTCCAGCACGCCGGCGCAGTACAGGTTGTTGAATATCATACGGCCCAGCAGATACTCCATCGACAGGTAGAATGCCTGCTTGCCCTGACAGCGGTTTTGCTCACAGCGCTGCCAGTTGGGGGCAATCTGCTCCATCAGGGCCTCACCCAGCACCTCATGCAGCTGCCAGGGCGCCAGCTCCTTCAGTGGGCTGCGGTAGTAGGTACGGGCTCTTTCTTCTGCGTTAAAAATCAATTGGTTCGCGTTCATCAGGTCTTTCCTCTCCCGTATTGGTGATTGAGTTCGCGCAGCCGGGCGGCCAGTTCTTCATCGGCCACGCCGGGCTTCATGCGCCATTGCCAGTTGCCGCCCAAGGTGCCCGGTGTGTTCATGCGGGCGTCAGTGGGCAGGCACAGGATGTCCTGCATGGGCAGGATGGCGGTGTTGGCTTTGTTTTGCAGCACGCCCGCCAGCATGGCCTCACACAGTTGGTCATCCTTCTGAAAGCCCAGCAGCTTGCGCGCCAACTTTTTTTCGCTGCTGGCAGCGCTTTCCCACCAGCCCATGGCGGTGTCATTGTCGTGGGTACCGGTGTAGTACACACAGTTGCGTGGGATGTGATAGGGCAGGTGCGGGTTGTCCTCCTCGCCTGAGAAAGCGAAGCACAGCACCTTCATGCCGGGGTACCCACAGTACTTTAACAGGCCGCGCACCCGGTTGTCCACTGCCCCCAAATCCTCCGCCACGATGTTGAGGCCGGGGACATCCTGATTGAGCCGGTCGAAGAAGGCGCGGCCCGGCCCCCGCCGCCACTGGCCCCAGCGTGCGGTGGTGGCCCCATAGGGAACGTCATAGTATTTGGAAAAGCCGATGAAGTGATCCACGCGGATGAGGTCGAAGTACTCGCCCATGGCGCGCATGCGCTCCATCCACCAGCGGTAGCCGGTGCGCTTGAGGGCCTTCCAGTTGTACAGCGGGTTGCCCCACAGCTGCCCGTTGCGCGAGAAATAATCCGGCGGCACGCCCGCCACGCCCAGGGGCTTGAGGTTCACATCCAGCTGAAATACCTCAGGATGCGCCCAGGTGTCGGACGAGTCCATCGCCACATAGATGGGCATATCCCCAAACAGCCGGATGCCCTGCCCATTGGCGTATTCCTTCAGGGCGCGCCACTGGCGGAAGAACAGGTACTGCACAAAGCTGTGGAAGGCGATTTCATCGCGGAACTGCTGGGCATAACGCCGCATGGCGTCCGGCTGCCGGTGGCGGATGGCTTCATCGGGCCACGCAAGCCAGGAGCCGCCGCCAAAGTGCGCCTTCAGCGCCCGAAACAGCGCGTAGTCGGGCAGCCAATGGCTTTGCTCGTCCACAAAGGCCGCGATCTCCTCATCCAGCTTGCCTTGCGCGGCGGCAAAGGCTTCGCGCAGCCGTTTCTCCTTGTGGGCGATGACCGCCACATAGTCCACAGAATCTTGTCGGTTGGGCTGGGCGGCTTGTTGCTCGGGCTTCAGCAGGCCTTCCTCCACCAGCAGCGCCAGGTCTATCAGCAGGGGGTTGCCCGCGTAGGTGGAAAAGCTTTGGTACGGCGACTCGCCGTAGCCGGTGGGGGAGATGGGCAGCACCTGCCAGATGGCCATGCCGGCGGCCTTTAAAAAATCCGCGAACTGATAGGCGTCTTTGCCCATGGTGCCGATGCCCTCCGGCCCCGGCAGGGAGGTGATGTGGAGCAGAATACCGCTTTGTCGCATGGTTCGCTTTCCTTTCAGCGGAAAATACAGCCGGACTGGGGAGCAAGTATCAGTTGGTCGCCCGCTGCTTCGGGCAGGCCGAGGCCTGTGTCCCAACTGCCAATCATGGCGCCTTGGGGTAGGGGAATGCTGAGGGGCTCCTTGCCCAGATGATGGATGACCAGCACGGATGTGTCATCCATGGTGACGCGCCAGGCAGCCAGGCTATTGTGGCCCAGGTCAACCGCCTCCACGCGTCCGCGCTCCAGCTCGGGGCACAGCGCCCGTAGGGTGCCTAAATGCTGATAGAAGCGAAGAACGGACGCCGCGTCCTGTTCCTGCGCGTCCACCCCTTGCTTGAGGCGCTGTTGCTGGTCCGCCTCGGCGGGGGGCAGCGTGTTCTGGCTTTCATCCGCTGCCCACAGCATGGGCAGGCGCTTGTTTTCATCGCGCCCGGAGCCGGACATGCCCAGTTCTTCCCCGTAGTAGATATAGGGGAGGCCGGGCATGGTGAGGTATAGCGCGGCTGCCAGCTTAATCTGCTGGGGCTTGAGCATCAGGTACCCGGCCGAGCGGCCCATGTCATGGTTGCTCAGGAATGGCGCGTCCAATGCCTGCGGGTTGCGCTGGCGGATTTTTTGCTGCCAGGCCGCCACGCGGTTGGCGATTTGAGCGCCCTGTCCCGCGCGCATGGCGGGAATCAGCCACCCCGTCGCGCCCGACATGGGGAAGTTGAACAGGCTGTCGATGCCGCTCTCGTATAGGGACAGGATGGTGTTCTCATCCTTCCAGGCTTCGGCCACCAGATACGCAGCCGGTTTGATTTTTTTGACCTCCTGGTGCAGCCAGGCGAGGAACGCCGTGTTGTTGGCCACATGGTCCTCATAATAGTGGGTGGTGGCGTCCAGCCGGAAGCCATCTGCGCCCTTGTTCAGCCAGAAGGTGAGGATGCCGACGATATCCTCCCGCAGCGCCTGGTTATCCAGGTTGAGGTCGGGCATATGCGGGCCGAAGTTGCCCTGATAGTACCAGCCGGGCGCGCCGGGCACCGGGTGGCCGACAGATTGCGAGAAGTGAAAGTAGCCGATGTAGGGGCTGTGGGTGCCGTTGGACAGGCTGCGCGCCGCCTCCAGAAACCAGGGGTGCTGGCTGCTGGCGTGGTTGAGCACCAGGTCCAGAATCAGCGATATACCCCGTGCATCGCTCTCGGCGGCAAGCGCCTCAAAGTCGGCCAGCGTACCATAGGCCGGGTCGATGGCCATATAGTCTGTCACATCATACTTGTGGTAGCTGGGTGAGGGGGATATGGGCATCAGCCACAGGCTGCGCGCGCCAAGGGACTGTATGTAGTCCAGCTTTTGTTTGAGGCCCTTGAGGTCGCCCACCCGGTCGCCGTCGCCATCCCGGAAGGAGGCGACGAACACCTCATACACCGGCCCATGCACCTGCGCCATGCCCCACAAGGGCAGCAGCAACAGGCACAGGGCCAGCGTAAGGGCTCGCTTGGTTATCTGGGTTTTCATTATCCTTTGACCGCGCCGCCTGTGACGCCCTCCACATAGAACTTCTGAATGCGGATGAACAGCAGCGTGATGGGGATGGCCACCAGCACCGCGCCCGCGCAGAAGCGGGTGAAGTACTGATAGATGTGCTCGCGTTCCAGCATCTTGAACAGGCCAAGCGCCACCGTGTAGTTGGCGTAGTCGTCCTTCATGATGACGGACACGAAGATGAAGTCCACCCACGGCGCGATAAACGCCGTGATGGCCGTATACACCAGAATGGGGCGGGAGGAGGGCAGTATGATTTTCCAGAACACCGTGTTCTTGCTGGCGCCGTCAATCAGCGCCGCCTCGTCCAGCGAGCGGGGGATGGTGTCGAAAAAGCCCTTGGCGATGGTGTAGCCCAGCACGCCGCCGCCCGAATACACCAGAATCAGGCTGATGAGCGATTTGGCCAGGCCCACGGCCTTGAGGATGTGGTATACGGCAATCATGCTCATAAAGCCGGGGAACATGGCGATAATCAGCCCCAGGTTGAGGAACGCGCGGCGCGCGGGGAAGCGCAGGCGGCTCAATGTATAGGCCACCATCAGCACCAAGGTGGTGGTGATGATGCAGGTGACCACCGAAACCCACAGCGTGTTGAGGTACCAGCGCGGGAAGTTGAACTGTTCGGTTTCGGTGAACAGGCGGGTGTAGTTGGACAGCGTCCACCCCTTGGGGATGATGTAGGTGGTGTAGGCGCCGGACTCAGCGCGCAAGGAGGTAATCACCAACCACAGGATGGGCAGCAGCCATACCACGCCCATCGCTGTCAGTACCACATAGGTGGCAGGCTGGCGCAGCGCCATCAGCGCCACCACCAGCCCCACCAGCGACAGCAGCAGGAAGGCCCAGAAGCCAATCTGCAGGTGCGCCACCAGGAAGGGCTGGGGCATCAGGCCGGAGGCATCCGCCGTCACCTTGGCGGTGAGCAGCGTGTAGATGCTGCCCATCACCGCCACCGAAAACAGGACGACCAGCGCGCGCACCCCGGCACGGTTGGCGCGGGCCAGCAGGCTCAGGCCCACCAGCAGCGCCAACACGGCTGCCGCGGCCAGGGGAATCAAGCGCAGGATGCCGCGGTCAAACAGCAGCAGGTTGATGCCTGTGCGGGCGTAGTCCGCGCCTTCCTGGGCAGGCACATGCAGCCAGGGAAGCAGCAGGGTCAGCGCGGCAAGCACCGCGATGACGGGCAGCGCCCGCACCAGGTTGTGGCGCATGGCCTTGGGTTTGCGAATCTCACTCACTGGAACTCCTCCTCCCTGCGGCTGGAGCCGGACATGTTAAACACCAGCAGTGACAGCCCGGCCGAGATAACGAACACGAAGATGCCGATGGTGGATGCCAGCGAATAATCCTGCCTGTCCACCGTCAGGCGGTACAGCCAGGTGACCAGCAGGTCGGTCTTGCCGGCCTGATAGTACTCGGTGACCATCGGCCCGCCACGCGTCAGCAGGAAGATGACGTTGAAGTTGTTAATGTTGCCCACAAAGGCCGTAATCAGGTACGGCGTGGTGACAAACAGCATATAGGGCAGCGTGATGGAGAAAAACATCCGGGCCGGGCTCGCGCCGTCGATGGAGGCGCTCTCGTACAGGTCCTTGGGGATATTCATCAGGATGCCCGAGGTAATCAGCATTGTGTAGGGGATGCCCACCCACAGGTTGACCACCAGCACCGTCAGGCGCGCGGTGGTGGTATCCGTCAGGAAGGGGATGCTTTGCTGGATGAAGCCAAACTGCTTCAGCAGCGCGTTGAGCGGCCCCTGATCGTGCAATATCTGGCTCATCAGCATCAGGCTGACAAACTGGGGCACCGCGATGGTGACCACAAAAATGGTACGCCACATGGCCTTCAGGCGGATGCCCTTGTTGTTGATCATGATGGCCAGCACCATGCCCAGCAGGTAGTTGGTGAAGGTGGCGATCACCGCCCAAATCATCGTCCAGCCCAGCACCTTGCCAAATGTATTGGCAATCAGCGGGTGGCCGCCGAAGAGGTTGCGGAAGTTCTCCGTTCCCACCCAGGTAAACATGTTGCCCGGCGGTTGGTGCGTCTGGTCAAAGTTGGTAAAGGCCAGCAATATCATGAAGATGGTGGGCAGCAGCGTAAAGGCCAGCACCATCAGCGTGGGCATTGTCAGCAGCGTGATGTGGTAGCGCTCATTGACCATGCTGGTGATGTCATCGGCAAAGGTAGGCAGGGGCTTGCCCTGCTCCTTAAGGCGCTGCGCCCGGTAGGCCGAGCGGATGTTGGCCCGCCAAAGCACCAGAAAGCCCAGCACCAGCATGATGCTCAGCACGCTGAACAGCAGGATAAGCAGCGAGTTGTCGCCCGGCGTGCGCACAAAAATCTGGCGCTCCTCGCTCCACACCCGCTGCATGCCCACATCGCCCAGCGTATCCAGCTTGCTCAGGTACTGCCAGGCAAAGCCCACCAGATACCAAACCATCAGCGCCTGACTGCCCAGGTAGAGCAGCCCCTTGATGACCTGCCCCTTGACCAGGGAGCCAAAGCCCATGACCAAAAAAGACAGGCGCGTTGCGGCGTCACCGTCCCTGAAGGTCTCATACAGTTCCCGGAATATGCCTTTTCGCGCCTTGCGTCTGGCCGCTGTTACGCTGGTCAAAGGAACCCCTCCTTCTTGATAAGAACGCTTCTTTCATCTGTGTCCGGATACATGGACTGCTTATATGGCCCATCCGGCATGTGCGACAGCGTTCCTTGCGATGTATTGCTTATTAGTTTATTGGCATCCAATAGAAAACCGGGGCTGTACCCGGTGGGTACAGCCCCGTGGAAAGGGTCTTACTTGGCGGTGATGGCGGTAACCATCTCGTCCAGCAGTGTCTTCACATCCTTGGTGTAGTCCTTGGCTTCCATGGTGGTGCCAAAGGCCTCGGCGGGAGCCCAGTAGTTGTCCAGGCCGGCAGCCTGCGAGGAGGCATAGGGGGCCTGAGCGGCCAGGGCGGCCAGGGCGATGTTGTCCTGCACGGCGGTGCTGGCGGCGACGTTGACGTTGGCGGGGCCAAGGCCACGCACTTCAAAGCGCTTGAGCTGGTTCTCTTCGTTGGTCAGCCAGGCAGCCAGGTCCATGGCCTCTTCGGGGTACTGGGTCATGGTGTTGACGCCTAACAGCTTGAAGCCCGCGAAGGAGCCCATCTGCACCTGCTCACCACCCATGGTGAAGGTAGGCAGCTTGGTAGCGGCGTAGTTGTCGCCCAGCTTGCTCTTGATGTCGTCCGCGTTCCAGGCGCCGGAGACGCCGGCGGCGATGGTCTCGCCGATGCCGCCCTTGAGGATGTTGTCATCACCGGTCAGGAAGGCTTCGTCGGCGGTGAAGGCCTTGATGGCTTCGCCTGCCTTGACGCCTGCTTCGTTGTTGAAGTCGCACACGATGACGCCGTTCTCATCCACGCGCAGCTCGCAGCCCGCGCCCAGGAAGAAGCTGGCGATGTACCAGCCGTTGGAGACGTCCATGAACACCTTCTTGTTGGCGGCCTTGGCGGCTTCCAGGATGCCGTCCAGGGTCTTCACCTGCTCTTCGCTGATGACGGACTTGTCATAGTACAGGAAGTAGCCGTTGTCGGCGGTCATGGGATAGGCGTAGAGGTGATCGCCCGAGGAGGCGGCCTTCACGGAGGAGGGAATGTTGGCGGCGATGATCTCGTCCTTGTTGCGGGTCACTTCGTACAGCGCGTCAGCGGCGACGAAGGCGGGCAGCTGGTCATCGGCAAAGGCAAATACGTCTGCCGCGGCCGTCGGATCTTCCATGTAACGGGTTTTGGCATCCGCCTCGCTCACCACGCCAAACTCGACTTCAAAGGTCTTGTCAGCGTTGGCGGCTTTGAATGCGTCCACCATTTCCTGCAGCATGGCCTGATCTTCCTGGGAGCCCCAGACCTTCAGTTTGACGGGTTCGGTCGCGAAGACGGGCAGTGCCAGCGTCAGCGCCAGGCTCAGTACCAGAGCCAGAGAGAGTAGCTTCTTCATGGATAAACCTCCTTATTGTTAGCAGCATCCGCTGCGTGGGTACCTTTTGTGATGAATTCTGGTCGGTTGTTTCTAATGAAAACGTTTTCATTGCCCTAATATCTAATATAACCAAATATATACGTATTGAAACGGTGCTGTCAAGGGAAACGGCAGAATTTCTGAAAAGAAAAAAGCCGCTTGGTAGCGGCAGAAGATACAGGGTTTAGGTCGCGGTTTGCTTGACGGGAGGAGACTCGGCATCCTTTGCCGTAAAAGCGGTCTCACCCGACGCGTCTCTGTCCACCACCTTGCTGGGCAGGCACACCACCATGCGGGTACCCACGCCTTCACGGGAGATGACCTGGAAATACCCCTTGTGCCGGTCCACAATCCACTTGGCGATGGACAGCCCCAGCCCGGTGCCGCCGGTGTTGCGGGCGCGGGCGGGATCGGCGCGGTAAAAGCGTTCAAAGATATGGGGAATATCGGACGCGGCGATGCCGGCGCCGTTGTCCTGCACGGCAAAGCAGGGCACGCCCTTGTCATCCACAAAGCTGCGCAAGGTGATGGGGGCATCGGCGGCGGAATACTTGGCCGCGTTGTCGCACAGGATGCGGACAGCCTGCTTGAGCTGCACCGGGTCTCCCACAGCGGGTACCACCTCATCGGCCTGCAGGCGCCAGACATGGTTTTTGTCAATCATGGCGTACTCCTCGTACACCTCGCGCATCAGTTTGGACAAATCCATAGGCTTTAACTTGGGCTGATTGCGCCCGGCATCGCCCCGCGCCAGGAAGAGCAGCTGCTCCACCAACTGCTGCATGTTGTCCGCCTCGCTGCGGATGGCCGCGATGCTCTCACTCAAGACCTTGGGGTCTTCTTTGCCCCAGCGGTCCAGCATGTCCCCATACCCGCGGATGACGGAGATGGGTGTGCGCAGCTCGTGGGAGGCATCGGACACGAAACGGATTTGCTGCCGATAGTTTTCGTGCATGCGGGTGAGCAGGTTGTTGACGGCGTTTTCCAGCCCAATCAAATCACTGTCGCCGGTGGACAGCCTGGCATCCGGCGCGGACGGGCTGATAGCCGCGATGGCGTCCTCCAGGTCGTGGTACTTCTGCTCATCAAAGGTGGCATGGCTGAGCTGCTCGGCGGTCTCGCTCATCTGATGCAGGGGGCTTAGCAGGCGCATGGTGCGCTTGCGGCCTTCGCGCCAGCTGATGAGCAGAATGATGCCCTGGGTGACCAGACACACCTTGCCGAAGTCCGACACAATGGTCAGAAAGCTGCCCGCGGCCACGCGGTGCACCTCGCCGCCGTCCAGGGAGAACATGTACTCCACCGACTCAATCAGCTGCCGGCCGCTGGCGCCGTCCAGCCACTGCAGGCTGCGCTGCAGCTGCGGCTGCCAGAGGCTGCCCAGCATTTGCCGCTCCATCGCGTAGACCCAGCCCAGTAATACGGCCAGCACAATCAAGCCGTCCACAAGCAGCAGCGTCCAGAACATGCTGAATACCTGGCTGCGGTTGATGCGCCGGGCGATGGAGGTCATCCGGCGGCTTTCCTTAGGTTTCATGCCTGTCCTCCCGCAGCGTGTACCCCACGCCGCGCACGGTGTGCAGCAGCTTGATGCCAAAGGCCTCATCAATTTTGCCGCGCAGGTAGCGGATATACACATCGACGATGTTGGTTTCGCCCAGGTAGTCGTAGCCCCATACCTTTTCCATCAGCGCCTCGCGTGTGAGCACGATGGACTGGTTCTCCATCAGGTGCTGCAGGAGCGAAAACTCGCGCCCGGTCAGCTCCACAGGCGTGCCGTTTACGCTGACGGCATGGCGGGCGATGTCCATCTGAAGGGGCCCCACGTTCAGCATGGGCAGGGTGGTGGTCTGCTTTTTGCGCAGCGCCGTGCGGATGCGCGCCAGCAATTCTTCTATAGAAAAGGGCTTGGTGATATAGTCGTCCGCGCCCATATCAAGGCCCGTCACCTTGTCCATCACGGCATCGCGCGCCGTGAGCATGATGACGGGTAAATCACTTTGCTTGCGCAGCCTGCGCAGCACCTCCAGGCCATTGAGGCCGGGCAGCATGATATCCAGCAGCAACAAATCCCATCCGCCCTTTTCGGCCAGCTCCAGCCCCGTGCGGCCATCCTCCGCCTTGATGACGGTGTAGCCTTCGTGGGTGAGCTCCAGCTCAATGAAACGGGCGATTTTCTGTTCGTCCTCAATTAACAGGATGGTCTGCATGCTGTGTTCCTTCCACTAATTCTTGTTCTGATCCCGGGTGCCCGTCTTGATGTTCTCGGCCACGTCGGCGGCCTTGTCCATTACGCGGTTGACGCCGTCCACCCCGTTGGCGCCCTTGAAGCGATAGGTCACCCCCAGGAAGAGGCTGACCGCCATCACTGGGATGGTAACCCAAAAGGCGAAGCCGAGCAACAACAAAAACGCCATCAAAGGCAGGGTGAAGAGCGGCTTGCGGCGTCGGGATACCTCCAGCTCGATGCGGTTGATGCGGTTGATGCCGCTGGCCAGCGTCTCCAACAGGCGGATGACGATACCCTTGGTGCTGTCGTCGGCGCGGGGCTGCTCCGGCCGCGGCTCCTGCCGGGTGGTGAAGCTGGCCGACCCCTCCTCCTGGATTTTGCCTTCCTTCTCCAGATACACCAAAGCGTCCAGCAAATCCCAGTCGCTGGCCTCCAACGCAGCCTTGGCATCCTCATAGGACACATTTACCTTCTCACGCAGCTTTTCTACCATTTCGAAATGATCCATATCGTACCTCCTTAGGGGACGTGACTTTCATGTTTCAACCATAGCATACCCCGGCCAGATTAAACAGGCAGAGGGGATAGATTAAGATGGGATTAAAAGAGCGGGGACTGTTGTGAACAATGCACAACAGCCCCAATATTTGAAGTCTCACAACCCAGGACACAATTTCACGCAATTTGTCCCGATGGTGGTGCTTTTTGGTGCGCGCTCATTACGGAATGTACGGTGGGAGTAAAGGCTCTTCCACCATGGTCCAATTGGCGAAGTCCCGTGCGTTTTCCGCAATTTCAAATATCTGCAGGCGCCGGGGACTGCCCTGGGACTCCACGACCAGATAGTACTGGTATCTGGGGTCCTTGGCATCGGGCGGCACATCAAAGTAGCTTTGTCCCAATTGCTCATAAGGCAACCCCGCGGCTTTATAAATGGTAGCCCGGAAGTTATTGCTGGAAACCGGGGCGGTACTCCTTTGCAACGGTGTGTCGGCAGAGCCGCTGGGTTTGACGAACAGGCCGGTGGTAATCGCGTTTTGCAGCGGGGAGATGTCATCCACCCTTGCCCCATGATCCCCGGTGATGATGATGGTCGCGTCTTGGTAGAGCCCAAGCGCTTTGAGCTGGTCCAGGTATTCGTATACGATGTGGAAACTGCCCTTTGTTTGGGTGAGGACGTTGGCTTCGTTGTTCGGCAATGGCTGCGCCTGCTCTCCCATATTGAAGGGCGCATGAGAGCCGTTGAGGTGGATGAAGGTGAAACTCTTTTCGCGGTCATCAACGGACAAACGCTTGCTGCGCAATGTATCATAGAAATAGATATCGTCGGTTGTATGCGGTGCAGGGTCGGTGTCCTTGTTAATGACTTTGGAAAACTGGTCGGTGGAAGTCCAGAAGAATGGTTTGAACGTGATGGGCGCGTATCGGTATGCGGACAGCAGGATGAACTCCTTGATAGCCGCCGAATGATTGACCGTCAGCTTGGCCACGGCGATGTTATCGGCAATCCCCTCCAAATCGGAAGGATTGGCATAGCCGAATCGCGGTTCGGTATATAGCTTTACCTGGTAACCGTTCTCCCGGAGTCGCGGGAGGAAGGTGGAGGTCTTGTACGCTTCTGTCATAAAGCCGCTGGACGACCCTTCATACATAAAGAGACCGCCTGTTAACAGATTGCATACAGAGGGGAACGTGGCGCTGTACAAGGTAGTGTTGTTGGTGAAATAGGTAAATCCGTCAAGGCGGTCGAAATAGTCCGGGCTATCCGCGAGGACCATATCCAAATACTGATTGTCCAGTCGGTCCAGGATGATGACAATGATGTTCTCTTTTTCGGAAACCTCATACAGCCCGCCCGTGGAAAGATACTGTTCTGTTTCCGGTTGGTACTTACTGACCGTTCCCTGCAAAGCCACCATGGAAATTACCTGGATGACCACCAGCATCAGCGGAAGGAACTTTGCCAGAAACGCCCACGCTTTCTTTCTGAAGTGGTAGAGCAGCAGAGGAATGCTCGTAATTGCTAACCAAGCCAGGAGGTTCAGCGTGAAATCAGTTTTATATAGGTTCCAGGCGATAAAGTCGCCCGTTAGCTGGCCTAACGAATTATTGAGGAAGTTGGCTTGCGCGTAGCTTGCCAGCAACAGACCAAAGAGCAGGGAAATCAGAAAATCGAAAACCTTTCCCCGAAAAACCGGGAGAACCACCGTCAATACCAGCGTGACAATCGCGGCAATGACGAGTAGGGATTTGAAGATTTCGCTGATTCTGAAGGCAAAGGAGTCCAGATTCAACGCGTAAAGTTCGTACGGACCGAACACAACATAGGTGAATGCGATGCCCAGGCTCATGCAAAGGGCGATGACGAGCCGTTGGAGATAGGTGCGCTCATCATGCCATAGCGATGCCTGCCGCCGGGCAGGGGCCAAATGCTGCAGCGCGGCGAGCTGCGCCAATTGCGTGGGTACCGGTGATGTTTGCTTTTTGGAGAACAGCTTAATGCGCCATTCAGCGAGCTTCACACGGATGTTGAGGAAGAACATGCGAATCCGGTTGAAGAATACACCGATTGTGATACCCAGTGTAATCACGACGGCAGAGACAATCTGGATTACATAGGTCGTGGTGGCCGGGTCGATATATGCCTGTGCGTTGAGCGGAAGCGTTACGCAAAGGATGAGGAAGGCGAATGCGCCCGCAATAAACGATGGAAGCATCAGACGGACCTGCTTTCTTCAAGGGCATGCTCAATATCGTTCAATATGCTGAGCAGCATTTCGCCCTTTGTTTCATTGATGAGTTCGCTTTGGGGCACTGCTTGTTTGAGTACACCGCTGATGACCTGGGACTGCTCCCGCCCCTGAAAATACGCAAGCATGCGGGTGTCCAGTGTGCTCAACAGCTTTGCATCCGGGTCTTCAATTGGTGCCGCTCCAGGTGCCTGGTTGCGCGCCGCGCTTACCTCCGCCAGGCGATGGATGATGTATTCCCCACCACCGCGTGCCCCGTCTCCTATGTCATAAATATTTTTCTGCACGACCTGCGTGATATGCTCCCGATACCATGCCTCCTGCGCAAACAGTTTATCAATCACCTCGGGCAAGCTGCTCAGGTTCTCCACATCAACGGATACGCCGATTTCGTCCCGCAGGGACAGGTCCAAAGGAACCGCCTGGATGCGCGTGTATTCCGGGTTCATGACTTTCATGGGTGTATTGATAAAAAGTGAAGGTTTCTTTGTTGCGTACGAGAATTCATGCGCGATTGATGACCAGTCCGTAATGACCAGGTCAGCTGTGTAGACTGTTTCGCTGGAGGAAAAATCGGTCTGGATGATGAAGTTCTCCCCAATTTCATGTGAATAGGTATCAAGGATTTTCTGGATTTTCTGCGGAAACCTCTTGATGAATTCCGGATGCGGCCGGATGATAATCTTGTAACCTAAGCCAAGCAGGGGCCTTACGGTTTCGTCCAGGCAGTATTCCAGCAGGTTGTCCTTCTGCCAAGAAGGAGCGATGAGGATGGTTGGGGTGCTGTTCCTAATGTGGCTGATTGCCTCAGCACTCTTGATCATGCTGTCCAGCAATGGAAAGCCGGTTTTAACCAGCTTTTTGGCCGGCAGCTGATACAATTCCTCCGTTTGCCGGATCTCCGTGATATGGTTTGGGCCATAGCAGAAAATGGTGTCAAAATGATCCAACGCGCCTTTTTTGAGCATTAAGTGAAAGCTGGTCATCCCATGGTCCAAATACACATACTCAATGTTCTTGCGCACCAAAGAGCGTTTTAGGTGGTATTTCTCCAAATCCGGCGTGGTCATCACAACCATATCCGCGTCCATCCGCATCATGAACTGGATCAGCGCGATGGGGCCGACAAAGTACGTTTGCAGTTGCGGGTTCGTATTCTGAAAAATCTGGTCGTTCAAATCATTTGTCACATAGTGGATAACAATATCAGAAGACGCAAGCACCTGCTCGATGAATCCCTTGAAGTACTTGTAAAAACCGCTTGCCTCTGAATAGAATACAAGCTGTTTGTTTTTCTGGGCGGAAAAGCGCTTCATGTCCGCTTTTTGCCGCTTTCGCATTTCCTTGCGCTCGGTTTGAAGCTTGGCTTTTTCTTCCTTGGTCAGCTTTGGTGCAACTGTTGCATATTGAGAATCGATGTAATCCTTCGGGTTATAAATCCTGTTGCACAAATATAGAACCGGAATGGACAGCAAATTGCCGGCTATCCAGTACAGGCCAATACCCGCGGGGAGGATATATGCGAAAAAGGCGGAGAAAAGCACCAAAAAAATGGTCATGCCCCATTTGCTGAAAGTGCCTTGCTCGCGTTGGAGCACGTTATGCTTGTTCTGATATAGGCTGAGCAACAGGGCACTCAGGCCGGACAAAATGGGGTAGAGGACCGTGATGGATGTTAGCTGTGGAACCTGGGCCAAATTGGTGCCCAGGAAGTTCACATCCATATTGACAACCTGGCTCAAGCCTTCCAACCCACTGAATATTTCGGGGTTTTGCTGTGCCAGCTCCAGCACCTTCAGCTGCTGGCCTGAGCCAAGGCTCTCCAGGCTCACACCCAGGTAGGTCGTTGCCTGCTGTAGATACGCTTGTATAAGTTCGGGCTCAAACCGAAGCAGGTGCTGAAGCGGATGATAGATGACGTTAATGAGCCCCAGAATCAGAGGGATTTGAAGCAACAGGGGCAGCATCCCCTTTAGGGTGCTATACCCTTCCTGCTTGAAGAGGGCTTTTTGTTCCTCCACAATCAGCGCGTTGTTCCCCATGTTGCGTTGCTTGATGTCCTCCAGCATGGGGCGCATTTTGACCATGATGATGGAGTTTTTCTGAGAAATCAGCGAAAGGGGAAACATGATCATTTTCGTCAGGAGTGTAAACAATAGAATGGATAAACCATAATCCTGCAGCAACCGGTAGCAGGCGTGCATCAAGTACCCCAGGGGGATTCCAAACACCGTGTTAATGATGTCCATACGAAGTGGCCTCCCAAATTCTCAGATGGCCAGGCCATCAAATAAAAACTGCGCACCAACAAATGATGCCCAATTTCCGAAATAGTTTATCATAGACGCTCGTATTAATCAAAACGTTGCGCCCGAATCATTTGTCAGAAATTTTACCAAACCTTGACGCAAAATTTACACTTGGCTACAATACCTGAAGAACAAAGCGAAAGGTTCAACAGGGAATGAATACGCACAATATGGTACTCGTGTTGCGGGAAGTGGCTGGGAGCCGTAAACAGACGAACAAAATGCTGTCCGAGGTAACCCATCTATCCCCCCAGGAGTTGGAAGGTGTGTTGGACGAAAGTCAACAACGCGGCTTGGTATCGAATGATGGACAGGGGTGGGGACTCACGCCTGAAGGACAGGAGTGGCTACAGCCCTACAAGGTGGATAACGCGATTATCTTGGCTGCGGGTTTCGGTTCGCGCGCGGTGCCCCTGACCTACGAGACACCGAAGGGTCTTTTGCCTGTAAAAGGGCCCCCCATGTTGGAGCGGGAAATCGAGCAGCTGATTGAGCGAGGCATTACGGACATCATCATTGTCGTGGGCTACATGAAGGAGGCATTCGACTATCTCATCGACAAATATGGCGTGAAGTTGATTTACAATCCGGATTATGCGACGAAAAACAACTTTGCCAGTCTATACCGAGCCATCAATCACCTGCGAAGCAGCTACGTCCTGGTGGCGGACAACTGGATTGAGCAGAACATGTTTCATCCATATGAGCCGGATAGCTGGTTTTCGTGTCTGTATTTTGAGGGGGAAACCCACGAATGGTGTGTGGATGTTGATCCGGATGGGCGGATTGACAAAATACATATCGGCGGTGCGGACAGCCTGGCTGTGGTCGGCCCCGCCTATTTTTCGGCGGCGTTTTCGGACAAGTTCAGGGCATTGCTGGAGGAGTATTATCGCAAGCCCGGCAGCGCGGATTTTTATTGGGAACATATCCTCAGGGATCACATCGATGAACTTCCCATGTACGTCAACGAGCAGACAGGCAATTTGCACGAATTTGAGAACCTGGAAGAACTTCGGCAATATGATACAACTTATATCGACAACACGCGAAACAAAATCATGGAGTTCATCGCCGAAAGCCAGAATGTGTCTCAGGGCAGCATAGACCACATCGTGCCCTTGAAAGCCGGTGTCACGAATCACTCGTTTAAATTCGATATCAATGACAAGGGCTATGTGTTTCGGCTACCTGGTTATGGGACGGACAAGCTGATTAACAGGGCAAATGAAAAGGCGACATATCTTGCACTGGGCGATTTGGGCATAGCGGATGAGATTGTGTTGTTTGATGAAAAAAGCGGCATCA
>CALNAU010000026.1 GCA_937874275.1 uncultured Clostridia bacterium
GGTGGCCATGCCCCAATGCATCGCGCGGGGCACCTCCTAAACTCGGAAGGGAGCATTTGGCTGTGACAGAAACTTATCTGATCCTGGCAGCTGTATTCATTGTCATTGGTGCTGCCAGCCTGATTTTCAAGAAACGAACGGGCTATATGCCGGTTATCATCCTGGGAGCGGCTCTTCTGGCTTCTTTGATTGGCGGAATGGGTTTTCGTTTCCGCGAAATTGTGGAAGGTAGCTTTGCCTACCTCGACAATGTAATGTGGGTGCTGTGCGGCGGTCTGCTGACAGCGCTGCTCTATCAAAACGGAACTTTTTCCTACATGTTGGACAGCTGGATGCGCAAGGAGCGTTCCCCCTTCGTTCGCATGACCGGCTTGCTGCTCCTGGTGGGTATCCCCGGGATGCTGACAGGAAGTGCTTTGGCCAGCGTTGCCAGCACGGGCGTGATTGCGGGTAAGTATCTGATGCGGCGTGGACTTACCAAGGTAGAAGCTGTTGAAATCGTCGCAGGCGGCTCATTCCTGGGCATGATACTGCCCCCATTATGCACCCCGGCTATGCTCATGATTATCGGCCGGGCGGAAAGCTACAATCCCTCTTTTGAAGGCTATTTCCTTCCCCTGCTGGCACTTGGCCTGCCTGCATTGCTCATCTATGCAGCCATCAGCGGAAAGCGTCTGTTGGGCAAATTGTCCGCCGACAACATCGCGACAGAGCCACAAGGCAGCGCGGCTTGCATGATTCCGCTTGTGGTTGTTTTCTTGTTGGTAATTTCTCACAACTTCTTATACAGCTTTATGCCCTTCCTGGGTTATCCGCTCATCTACATCATCGGTTTCGTACTCGCCCTAATCTTCCCGAACAAGCGGATCAACCCCGTAGATAGCCTGTTGAAGGGCATCGAATTGGTGATGATTCCTGCATCCCTAATGTTCGCGGTGGGCTCTTTGAACGAAGTGATGTGGATGACCGGTGTGAATGGCAATCTGAACACCCTGCTGTTGGAAACATCAAGCGTTCTGTTGTTTGTGGTTCCGGTACTGCTGCTGCTTGTATCAGGCCGCCTGCTTGGTCAACCGTTTGCCTGGGCGCTATGCGCCATCATTCCGGCGATTCTCAACGGTTCGGGCTTTGCCCATTCACCGTTGCGTCTGCTGGCCGCCAGTGCTATTCTGGGTGTAGCGGCCTATCGTTCCTTCGGTGTTGGCAACAGCATCTTCGCCCAATCAGCCCATGAGCTTGACCCTGAGAACACCGTGGCGGTATCCGTTCCAATGCACGCCTGTGTGCCCGTCATCATTGTGTTGGTGCTTGCGCTGGGAATGGGATTTGCTGCCAGCAGCCTTAGCTGGCTGATGGTGTAAGGAGGAGTCGATATGATTGCAGCATTGAACATCATCTATCTGGTTATTGC
>CALNAU010000027.1 GCA_937874275.1 uncultured Clostridia bacterium
AGGACAAGAAGGATATGGTCCCCGCGGAGAAGATGGAGAACAGCTCCATCCTGTCGCTGATTATCGGCCTGTTCGGCATTACCTTCACGGTAATGTGGTTTGTGAACAAGGGATTCAACCTCGACCTCAACATCGTCAACTTCATCTTCCTGTTCCTGGGTATCATTCTGCACGGCACGCCCAGGCGCTTCCTCGACTCGGTCAACGATTCGGTCAAGGGCGCGGCAGGCGTTATCGTGCAGTTCCCCTTCTACGCGGGCATCATGGGGATGATGACCGGCGCCAACGCGGATGGCCTGTCCTTTGCCAAGGTCATCTCGGACGCCTTCGTCGCCATCTCCACCGTGCGCACGCTGCCGCTGTTCACCTTCTGGGCCGGCGGTCTGATCAATATTTTTGTCCCGTCGGGTGGCGGCCAGTGGGCCGTGCAGGGCCCGGTGAGCATGGTCGCCGGTGCGCAGCTGGGCATCAACCCCGCCGTCACCGCCATGGCCATTGCCTGGGGCGACGCCTGGACCAACCTCATCCAGCCCTTCTGGGCGCTGCCTGCCCTGGGCATTGCCGGCCTGGGCGCCCGCGATATCATGGGCTACTGCGTGATTGGCCTGATTGTATCGGGCATCATCATCAGCCTGGGCTTCCTGTTCCTGCCGGAACTGTTCGGCATGCTGCTGGCCGCAGCGCCCGCTGTGGTCCCCGGCGCGTAATTCAAAGTACAAATTCTTTTATATCCCGGAAGGCGGCAGCATTCAGTCTGCCGCCTTCTGGCATCCGATGGGCTTTTGATGTATAATACTACCAATGCATGTATGCAAAATGATATTGGAGGACGCGATCAGGCATGAATAGCAAAACAGGCCGTTTCCTGCTGCTGGAGGGCATCGTCATTCTGGTGTTACTGCTGTTGGGGCAGTTTTTTATGTACCCCATCGCAGGCAAGGCGGCATTGCCCGCGCAGACGGACAAAAGCCTGGCCATGTTTGAGCACCACCGTGTATTGGAAGCGGATTTGGATAGCAGCGTCATCTATATCTTGGAAGTGGATGGCTATCTGTGCGAGAAGATGTTTGACAAAAGCCTGGTGTTTGACCGCTATGTGGAAAAACCCCTGGTGATGCTGCGCCGCGCGGACGACAGCGGCGACTATCTGTTCATCGCCCGGGACAGCGCCAATGATATGCAGTACCTTATCAACGACAACAGGGAGCTGGTGCTGCTTAAGAAGGAACAGAACGGTTCCATGACCATCGCCTTCTCCATCGTGGGCGCCACGGTCATCCTGCTTGGGCTATCCTTCGGTACCAAGCGAAAGCAGCCGCAGACGCGCTGACACCATTTACATCACGCAAAAATGCCGCCCCGCTTGGGGACGGCATTTTTGTATGCGATAGGGTGATTACACCACCATCTCCTTGAGGTTGGGGGCAACGTGCAGCGTGGCCTCGGTGGCCTCCTGAATCTGCTCCACGGTGTACTCGGGGTTGCGCTCCACCAGCGTAAAGCCTTCGGGGGTTACCTCGATGACGCCCATCTCGGTGATGATCATGTCAACAGCCTTGACGGCGGTCAGGGGCAGGTTGCACTTCTTGAGCAGCTTGGGGTTGCCCTTGGCGGTGTGTTCCATGGCCACGATGACCTTTTTGGCGCCGCTGAGCAAATCCATCGCGCCGCCCATGCCAGGCACCATCTTGCCAGGAATCATGTAGTTGGCAATGTCGCCATTCTCGGCCACCTGCAGGGCGCCCAGAACAGTTACGTCCACATGCCCGCCGCGGATGATGCCAAAGGAGGTGGCGCTGTCAAAGAACACGCCGCCGGGCAGAATGGTCACGCAGGAACCGCCCGCGTTGACGATGTTCATGTCTTCCTTGCCTTCGGCGGGCACAGAGCCCAGGCCGATAAAGCCGTTCTCCGACTGGAAATCAACGGACTTGTCCGCAGGGATAAAGTTTGCCACCAAGGTGGGCAGGCCAATACCCAGGTTGACGACGTTGCCGTCCTTCAACTCCTGCGCGACACGCTTGGCAATAAATTCCTGCGTTTGTTGCTTGTCCATCATCTGATTTACGCTCCTTCCTCTACAATGTAGTTGACAAAGGCACCGGGGACGACGACGTCGTTGGCGTCAATCTCGCCCACCGGGACGACCTTCCTAGCTTCGACAATGGTGACGTCAGCCGCGGCGGCCATCATGGGGTTGAAGTTGCGGGTGGAGCCGCGATACACCAGGTTGCCCTTGGTGTCGGCCACATCGGCATAGACGAGGGCAAAATCGGCCTTCATGGGCTTTTCAAGTAGATAGGTCTTGCCATCTACCTCCAGCACCTGCTTGCCCTTCTCTACCTCAGTGCCCACGCCTGTCGCCGTAAGGAACCCGCCCAAGCCGTAGCCCGCGGCGCGAATCTGCTCAGCCAGCGTGCCCTGGGGAACCAGGTGCACTTCGGTCTCCCCTGCCATCATCTGACGGCCGGTCTCCTTGTTGGTACCGATATGGGTGGCATAGATGGTCTTGAACTGCTTGGTGACCACCAGTTTGCCCACACCGCGCTCCGGCGTGCCGGTGTCGTTGCAAATGAGCGTCAAATCCTTCACGCCTTTGCTGACCAGCGCGTCAATCAACTTGTCCGGGGTGCCACAGGCGAGGAAGCCGCCAACCATGATCACGCTGCCATCCTTGATCATGTCGACCGCTTCCTTGAGGGTAATCCGTTTGTCCATGATGTCTCTCCTACCTTTCTGCGGTGAGAGCACCGCGTCGCGTAATTCAGCCGCTATATGTGGCCGAAATGAGCAAGCCTTTTGACTTCTCCATCGGCTATGTTCATTCTATAACTAAGTATACGCCCCCTCAAACCAAAAGTCCACCCTGTTTCAAGGGTTTCTGGCACGAATTCTGCGGGAAACCTGATTCTAAATTCACATATTGTTCATGCGCATGTCAAAAACCGCCGATACAATGAAATAGCACCATGAATGTGCGCATATATCATATGATAAAGGAGCAAGGAAATGAACGAGAGAAAGAAAAAAGGTCTATTGACAGCCGTCCTGGCGCTGGTAGCCGTGGTGGCGATAGCCGTGACGGCGTTTGCCGGCACCATCAACCAGGAGGAAGTCGACGCGCTGTTGAACACCGCCACCGACAAGGCGCAGGTGACCAGCCCCTTCGTGACCGTGGCCAACGAGGTGCGCGAGAGCGTGGTGGGCGTCAACAACTACCAGACCATCAGCATGAACCGTTATGGCTTTCGCTACTACGGCGAGCGCCAGGCGGGAGCCGAGCAGCTGGCCGGCACCGGCTCGGGCGTGGTCATCAGCCAGTATGGCCATGTGCTGACCAACTACCATGTGGTGAAGAACGCCGCGCGCCTGAGCGTCACCTACGGCAGCAAGGAGGCCGAGGCCACCGTGGTTGCCGCCGATGAAGGGTTTGACGTAGCGGTGCTGCTTGTCCCCGGGCTGGATCTGCCCGCCGTCAAGCTGGGCAACAGCGATGAGATTCAGGTAGGCGAGTGGGCCATCGTGGTGGGCAACCCCCTGGGCCAGGAATATGACCGCTCCGTCACCTTGGGCATCGTATCCGCCTTCAACCGCGCCGTGGAGGGCAACTCCCGCGACCGCTATGGCCGCAGCAGCGTGGTCACCAACCAGATGATTCAGGTGGACGCGGCCATCTCCAGCGGCAACTCCGGCGGCGGCATGTTCAACATCCTGGGCCAACTGCAGGGCATCCCCACGCTGAAGCTGGATTCCTCCCGCATGTTCGGCACCACCAGCATTGACAACATCGGCATGTGCGTGCCCATCAACGCCGCCAAGCCCCTTATCCGTGAGGCCCTTGAAAAATATGACAGCGAGAAGGTGGAAGAGGCCAACATCACCGACCATGCCGCCGGCGCTGCCGACAATGCTGACCCCGACCGCCCGCGCATGGGCGTGACCATCACCAGCCTGAGCAGCGGCTTTGCCCAGACCGTAGGCCTGCCCAACGGCGCCTATGTGGATAAGGTTGACGCCAACTCTCCCGCGGAAGCGGCAGGCCTGAAGGCCGGCGACATCATTGTAGAAGTGGATGCGTCCATCATCGCTGACCACTATCAGCTGGTTGAGAAGCTGTCTGAGTACAAGATCGGCGACAAGGCCGAGGTGAAGTACTTCCGCGCCGAAGGCCTGGTGGACATGGTGTCGGGCGGCAAGACCCCCGCAGCACTGGATGGTGACTACCACACCACCACCGTGGAGCTCAAAAACCTCAACGAGAGCCTGTAATACAGTAACGTCACAACAAGCAATGGGGCCGCCAATTGGCGGCCCCGTTCATATGCTCCTGATGTTTCAACCATTCCGCATAATCTGCGCCAAAATGTCCACATCAGCCGGGCAAAACGTAAACGACGGTATCTGCGATGCCTCTATCCAGCGCAGGTCGTTGTGCTCCCTGCGCTCAAGGTCTCCCTCGGCGATGGTCGCCTCATAGAGAGACAGCCGGATGTGAATATCCGGGTAACGGTGTACGGCCTGCGCATATAGGCTGCCCACCGCTAATGTTACCCCTAACTCCTCCCGACATTCGCGGATGAGCGCCTGCTGGGGGCTTTCGCCAGCCTCAATCTTGCCGCCGGGAAATTCCCACAGCAGCGCCCGCTTTTTGTCTGCGGGTCGCTGACAGATGAGAAATTGCTGGCCCCTGCGAATCAGCGCCGCAACCACTTCTACCATATGCTCTTCCCCCACTATATGGATGGATCCAGCGTCATCTGCTGGTAAGGCAGTACTTCAAACCCCAGGTCGTGATAGAGCGAGATGGCGCGCTCGTTGTCCACGTCCACCTCCAGCCGGATGCGCTTTGCCCTGTCGGCATATTTCTCCTGCACGTGGCTCAGAAAAGCGCTGCCCAGGCCCAGGGAGCGATACGCAGGCCGGATATACAGCTCATCCACCCACAGCAGCAGGCCGCCCAATTCCGGTGAAAAATATTTGGCCAGAATGGCGTAGCCGGCAGACTCGCCCTCATGCTCCAGGATGAACCCTTCCAGGTAGGTATCCCGGCGCATCATCTCCTGAAAGCTGGCTTCAAACAGCGCCTCATCGGGCGCTGTCAGGATGGCGTCGGTGTTATAAAACTCAGTGGCCAGGACGTGGTATTGTTCCCTGTCACCCGGCTGCATCTTGCGAAACATGATCTCTCCTTGTGTTCCTGTGTGGGTCGGGCGAATGCCGGCCGCGCCCCAACACGACAAGGGTACGGGAAGGCGCGCCGACTTGTCAAGCAAGTCGGCAGCAAAGCGAACGTTCGTGATGAAAACGAGTGACAATATTCGCTTCCCGTGGTATGATGAGTAGCCAAATCTGGGGAGGAGCATGAACATGGACAAAGTAAAGCGCAACGAACGGATTGCCGTGATGACCAGGATTCTGGTGGACGCCCCCAACGAGGTCATCAGCTTCTCCGCCTTTTGTGAGCGGTTTGGCGCGGCCAAATCCTCCATCAGCGAGGATGTGACCATCATCGATGACGCCCTGCGGCAAAACGGACTGGGCAGCCTGCAGACCATCGCCGGCGCGGCAGGCGGCGTGCGCTACCGCCCGTGCGGGGCGCAGGCGCAGGATTACGCCTTTATGCAGGACATCGCCCAGACCCTCTGTGCGCCCGAGCGCGTGCTGCCTGGCGGCTACCTGTACCTGTCGGACATTTTATCCGACCCGGTGCTGATGCGCCGCATGGGCGAAATCATCGCCTGCGCCTGGTACGAGCAAAAGCCGGACTTCGTGCTGACGATGGAGACCAAGGGCATTCCCGTCGCCATGATGGCGGCCAACGCCATGGGCATCCCCCTGGTCATCGCGCGCAGGCAAAGCAAGGTGTACGAGGGCAGCGCGGTTAACATCAACTATGTGGGCGGCAAGGGCAGCATCGAAACCATGTCCCTCTCCCGCCGGGCTGTCAAAGCCGGCCAGCGCGCGCTGGTGGTGGACGACTTTATTCGCGGCGGTGGCACCGCGCGCGGCCTGGTATCGCTGATGGAAGAGTTCTCGGTGGAAGTGGTGGGCCTCAGCTTTGTGCTGGCGCAGGAGTGCCCGCCCCGCAAACCCATCGACAATGAAAAATCCCTCATGACCTTTACCGGCGATGGCGAATCTGAAGCCCTCAGCGTACGCCCGGCGGACTGGCTGAGGCCCTGATACATCAAAAGGAGCAAGGATGCTGGCAATCATCGGCCTGGGCAACCCGGGCGCTAACTACGATAAAACAAGACACAATGTGGGCTTTCGCGTGATCGACCTGATGAGCCGCCGCTACGGCATCGCCGTCAGCCGGACCCGCAGCCGCGCCCTGGTGGGCGAGGGGCTGGCGGGCGGGCAGCGCATCGCGCTGGTCAAGCCCCAAACCTATATGAACCTAAGCGGCGAGAGCGTGCAGGACCTGATGCGCTGGTACAAGCTGATGCCGCAGGATATCCTCATCATCTCCGATGACATTGACCTGCCGCCCGGCTCGGTGCGCATCCGTCCGCACGGAGGCGCCGGCACCCACAACGGCCTGCGCAACATCATCCAGATGACTGGCAGCGACCGCTTTCCCCGCATCCGCATCGGCGTTGGCGCGCCGCCGCCCCAGTGGGATTTGAAGGACTGGGTGCTTTCCGGCTTTGGGGAGGACCAGACCGTGATGGACGAGGCCCTGCGCACGGCCGCCGACGCCGCCGACTGCTTTATCACCGGCGGTATCGACCTGGCCATGAACCGCTTTAACAAACGGCAGCATGCACAACCAACTGTTTGATGCGCTGAGGGGCTGGGCCCCCTGGCAGCAGACGCTGGCGCAATGCGCCGATGGCCGGGTGAGCGCGCTGTACGACGTCACCGAGTCCCAACGCGCCTATCTGTCCGCGGCGCTGGCCGCCCACAGCGGCCGGCCGGTGCTGTATGTCGCCCCCACCGAGCAGGCTGCGCGCCGCGCGGCGGAGGATTGCGCCCAACTATTGGAAGGCAGGGCAGCACAGCTGACCGCGCCCGAAACACAGTTTTTGCGCGCCGTGCAGGGGCGCGAGGGCAGCTGGCAGCGCCTCAAGGTGCTGGGCCAGGCCATGGCGGGCGAGCTGATGGTGCTCTGCGTGTCGGCGGAGACATTGCTCACCCGCTTCATGCCCGCGCATAGCTTTCAACAGGCAGCTTTCACCCTGCGCGAAGGCGAGGAGATTGACCCCCAGGCCGTGATGGCTCGCCTGATTGCGCTGGGGTATGAGCGTGTGCCCATGGTGGAGGGCAAGGGGCAGTGCGCACTGCTTGGTGACATCCTCAATGTATTCCCCCCGGCATCGGATCAGGCCATTCGCGTTGAGTTTTTTGATATCCAGGTGGATTCCATCCGCCCCTTTGACGTGCTGACCCAGCGCAGCGCCGGCCGTGTGGACAGCGTACGCATCGGGCCTGCGCTGGAATACTTTGTGCCCCCGCAGGAGCGCGAGCAGGCTGCTCTGCGGATGGAGGCAGCGCTTGAGGCGCAGACCGTGTCTGTCCCGTCGCTTCGCGCAGGCGCGACCGGGTTTGCCCGGGATGTGGAGCAGCTGCGGGATACAGGCGCCTTCCCAAACATGCAGTTGTGGGCGGGCATCCTGTATGAAGAGACCAGCCCTCTCACCGCGCTGCTGCCCGACCCCATTGTGGTCATCGACACCCCGGACCGTGCCCTGTCCCGCCTGGAGGAGCGCAGCCTGGGCTTCGCCGAGGATTTGGCGCTGGCGCTGGAGCGGGGCGAGGCTGTATCCGCCCAGCAGACCTTGCTGTACACGCAGGATGATGTGCTGGCCCACTTGCAGCAACAGCCCATTGTACTGATGCAGGAGCTGCTGCGCGGGCTGGCCAACCTGAGCCCCAGCCTGGTGCTGCAAATGAAGGGCCAGGGCCTTAGCCGGTATCAGGGCCGCTACGCGGAGCTGGCGGCCGACATGAAGGGCTGGATGGCCGACAACATGACCGTGGCCATCCTGTGCAGCGGCCTGTCGCGAGCGGAGCGCATGCAGCGCGCACTGCGCGAGTTTGGCTGCGAGGTGCCCATCCGCGAGGAAGGCGACCGCTCCCTCTCCCCCGGTCAACCGGCGCTGTTGCCCCTGCCGTTCTCCCGCGGGTTTATGCTGGCGGAGGCCGAGCTGGTAATCCTCACGGACTCGGATGTATTGGGCAGCGGCCAGCGCAAAACCAAATCTCGGCAGACCGCCGGGCAAAAGATAGAAGCGTTTACCGACCTCAGCGTGGGCGACTATGTGGTACACGAGCACCACGGCATCGGCGTGTATCAGGGCACCGTGCGCCTGCAATCCGAAGGCGCGTGGCGGGATTACCTGTTTATACAATACCGCGGCAACGACAAGCTGTACGTGCCGCTGGATCAGTTTGAACGCGTGCAGAAATACATTGGCGCGGGCGATGCCGCCCCTGCCCTCAACGACCTGGGCAGCGGCGACTGGCAAAAGCAGCGCAGCCGCGTCAAGGCGGGCCTGCGCAAGCTGGCCTTTGATTTGGTGAAGCTGTATGCTGCCCGCCAAGCCGAGCATGGCTTTGCCTTCGCGCCTCAGCCCACCTTTGAAGGCCAGTTTGGCGATCGCTTTGAGTATGAGCTGACGCCAGACCAGCAGAAGGCCGTGGACGACATGCTGGCAGACATGGCCCGCCCCATCAACATGGATCGCCTGCTGTGCGGCGACGTGGGCTATGGCAAAACCGAAGTGGCGGTGCGCGCCGCCTTCCGCGCGGTTATCAATTCCAGGCAGGTGGCTTTTCTGGCCCCCACCACCATTTTGGTGCAGCAGCATTATCAAACGCTGGTCAGCCGGTTTGAGGGCTTTCCCATCAGCATCGGCTTTGTCAGCCGCTTCCGCAACCCCAAGGCCAACAAGGAGACCATTCAGAAGGCGGCGCGAGGCGAGCTGGACATCCTCATCGGCACCCATAGGCTGCTATCCAAGGATGTACAGTTTAAAAACCTGGGGCTCCTCATTGTGGACGAGGAGCAGCGCTTTGGCGTCGCCCACAAAGAGAGCATCAAAAACATGAAGCGCACCGTGGACGTACTGACGCTGTCGGCCACGCCCATCCCCCGCACGCTGCACATGAGCATGGTGGGCGTGCGTGATTTGAGCCTGTTGGAGACCCCACCCGAGGAGCGCTACCCCGTGCAGACCTATGTGGTGGATTATTCCGATGCGCTCATCCGCGATGCCATTTTGCGCGAGCTATCGCGCGAAGGCCAGGTGTTCTTCCTGTACAATCGCGTGGCTGATATTGAGCGCTTTGCATCGCGCCTGCGCCAGCTGGTGCCCGAGGCCCGCATCGCCGTAGCGCATGGTCAGATGCGCGAAAACGCGCTGGAGGACGTGATGATGGACTTTGTGGCCGGGCAGGCCGATGTGCTGCTATGCACGACCATCATCGAGAATGGCATCGACATCCCCCGCGCCAACACGCTCATTGTGTACGATTCAGACCGTTTCGGCCTGTCGCAGCTGTACCAGCTGCGCGGCCGCGTGGGCCGCAGCAACCGCGCCGCCTATGCCTATTTCACCGTGCGGCCTGACCGCGCGCTGAGCGAAACCGCCGAAAAGCGCCTGGCTGCCATCAAGGAGTTTACCGAGTTCGGCTCGGGCTTCCGCATCGCGCTGCGGGATTTATCCATCCGCGGCGCCGGCAATATGCTGGGGCCGGAGCAATCAGGCCAGGTGAGCGCCGTGGGGTACGACCTGTATTGCAAGCTGATTGAGGAGGCCGTGCGCGAGGCCAAGGGCGACCTGAGCCACCTGCGCGAAAGCGAGCTGGAGACCAGGGTGGAGCTGCACGTCAACGCCTTCCTGCCCGAAAGCTATGTGCAGGGCGAGGCGCAGCGCATGGAGGTCTACAAGCGAATCTCTCAGATTGAGTCCGAGCAGGATCGCAGCGAGCTGCTGGACGAGCTGATTGACCGATTTGGCGAGCCCGAGGAGCCGGTGCTCAACCTCATGTCGGTCTCACTTCTTCGCGCGATGGCCAACCGCCTGGGGGCCGCCTTCGTCAGCTTCTCCAACGAGGCGCTTAAGCTGCGCCTGGACACCCGCTTTGTGGAGGACCCGGCGCTGCTCTACCAGGGCATGGTGACCACCGACCGGCGCTTCACCATGCAGAGCGGCAAGCGACCCGCCATTTTGCTGCTATTGCCGGGCGCGGACGATAAAAAAGCCCTCAAAGAGGGCGTGCGCGTACTGGCCAAGTTGATCGAAACCATCGATGGCATCAGGCAGCAGATGGTATCGGATATTCCCGCGGAGAATAGGGCCAACGCCTGAGCCTTATCTTTTGCGACAGGCCCCTTTCATCTTATGATATTCCTAATCAATTATGGTGTACCTATCATTGAAGCAATAGATCAATAGACGGCGGTACACCATGAACATCAAAAAAATCGATCACATTGCCATCGCTGTGCGCGATCTGGAGGCGGGCATCGCCTTTCATCGGGACGTGCTTGGTCTTCCGCTGACCGGAAGGGAAGTCGTAGACTCCGCCGGTGTGGAGGTGGCCTTTTTCGCCTGTGGCGATACCGAGGTGGAGCTGGTTGCCGCCATTCGCCCGGACGCCCATGTGAATCGCTTCATTCAGGAGCATGGGGAGGGCTTGTATCACCTGGCCTACAGAGTCAGTGATATCGATGCTTCGTTTGATCACCTGCGCGCCAACGGCTGCGCTGCGTCATGACAAACCAATGCCCGGTGCCAATCAGTCGCGTGTGGGCTACATCAACCTGGAATCCGCCTTCGGCGTGGTGACCGAGCTGGTTGAGAAAAAGGACACCCCCGACTAACGAACAGGCGTAGGCAACTCCCCCGTCATCTCAATCGGCGGTATGTTCTCAAAAAAGTCATCCCTGTCCCTGTCCAGTCCCACCAGCGTGCGGTACAAGCCAAAGCGGGCGGCGCTGTATTTGCCGTCCACTTTGACAGCGAAGTTCGCCCGCTGAGAGCGGTGCTGTTGGAACGCCTCCTCACAGATGGCAAGCGCTGTTTTGCCGCCCATGGCGGCAATGGGTCGCCGCCAATCTATCTCCAGCGCGTTGTCCTCATACAGGTGCAGGTACAGCTTGGGCACATCCCATGTGCCGTGAGCGGCCGCACTCTGCGGGAAGCGGGTCGCGTCCGCCGCGGCCTCCAGCGCAGCCGTTGCCGCCCGCGCGGTGATGATGTGGGCCGGGTGGCCATATTCCCCCTTGAGATCGTGGCTGATGACCACCTGCGGCTTGAGCCTGCGGTACAGGTCCGCCACATGGGCGGTCACATGCTCTTCCCCGCCCCAGATGCGCCAGCTGTCGCGCATGGTGGGCATTCGCTTATCCCGAAATGCGCCGATGTAGGGGTAGTGGCGTATGCCCGCGGCCCACAGGCCGTTGAGCATCTCGCTGCGGCGCATGGCGTTGGCGCAGGTCATGTAGGCCACCGCCACATCCTTGCCCCGCTCCTGCGCGTAAAAGGGAATCGCGCCGCCCATCCATAGCAGCTCATCATCCGGATGCGCCACCAGCACCAGCAAATCAGCCCGTTCCAACCGGGGCTGCCAGCGCTGCACCCAGTCCGGCGGCTGCTCGCCAGAAAACACATACAATTCGCTGATGGCCATCCCCTCCTTGCCGACGGGCTCCATCTCTAGCAGCAGGCGGCCGTTGCCCTCGAACGGAATATACTGGTGAGCAAAGCCAGGGCCTTCGCTTTCGTGAAGCAATGTCTCATCCTTGCCCTGCAACAGGCGCAGACGCTTTGGTTCCTTGGCAAAGCAAAGGTAAACGCCGCCCTGCTTGGTGCCCTTGGGCAGCGCGATTTCGATATGCGTAGCGCGGGTACCCATCCGCGTCCAGGCGGACTTGTACTTGCGGTCAAACGCCTTGTTGCGCTCGGCCCGTCGGCCGGGCATGGTGATGTGACATTTGCCCGTAATCTCCCGCCCCTCCTGGGCAGCAGCAGATACGGGCAGCAAACCGGTCAGCAACAGCAGGAGCAGCAGGAGCACAGGCAGGGAACCGCGTCGTCGGTCAGACATGCATTCTCCAATCATCTAGGGTGTTATGCCACCCTCAGAGCATCTTTTTCAAATATTGCCCGGTATAGCTTTCCTTGGCCTTGGCCACCTGTTCTGGCGTACCTTTGGCCACAATCCGGCCGCCGCCGTCCCCGCCTTCGGGTCCCAGGTCGATGATATAGTCCGCGGTTTTCAGCACATCCAGGTTGTGCTCTATCACCAGCACGCTGTTGCCGGCCTCGGTCAGTTGCTGAAGCACCCGTATCAGCCTGCCCACGTCGTCCATATGCAGGCCGGTGGTGGGTTCATCCAGCAGAATGATGGTGCGCCCGGTGGCCCTGCGGCTCAGCTCGGTGGCCAATTTCACGCGCTGAGCTTCACCGCCCGACAGCGTGGTGCTGCTTTGCCCCAGGCGCATATACCCCAGGCCCACATCAAACAGCGTTTGCAGCTTGGGCTTGATGCGCGGATGGTTCTCAAAGAAGCGCAGAGCCTCCTCCACCGTCATCTCCAACACATCGGCGATGTTCTTGCCGCGGTAGCGCACCTCCAGGGTCTCCCGGTTGTAGCGCCTGCCATGGCACACCTCGCAGGGCACGTAGATGTCGGCCATGAAGTGCATCTCAATCTTGATGAGGCCATCGCCCGCGCAGTTTTCACAGCGGCCGCCGCGGATATTGAAGGAGAAGCGCCCCTCCTTGTAGCCGCGCGCCTTGGCTTCGTTGGTCTGGGCGTACACCTGGCGAATCAGGTCAAACAGGCCAGTGTAGGTGGCCGGGTTGCTGCGCGGGGTGCGGCCAATGGGGCTCTGGTCAATGTTGATGATTTTGTCCAATTGCGCCAAGCCGTCTATGCCATCATGGTCGCCTGGGCGGGTCTTCGCGCGGTTCAGGTCGCGAGCCAGGGACTTGTACACAATCTCGTTCACCAGGCTGGATTTGCCCGAGCCCGATACCCCGGATACGCAACAGAACACGCCCAGGGGAAACTTGACCGTCAGGTTCTTGAGGTTGTGCTCCCGCGCGCCGCGTACCGTCAGCCAGCCCTGGGGCTTGCGCCGCTTTTCCGGCACGCCGATGCGGGTGACGCCGCTCAGATATGCCCCGGTGATGGAGCCCGCGGTGTGCATCACCTCGTCCACCGTGCCCTGGGCCACAATGTGCCCGCCATGCTCGCCCGCGCCCGGCCCGATATCCACCAGGTGGTCGGCGGCGCGCAGGGTATCCTCATCATGTTCCACCACAATCAGTGTATTGCCCAGGTCGCGCAGCTCCTTGAGGGTGCCCAGCAGCTTGGCGTTGTCCCGCTGGTGCAGGCCGATGGAGGGCTCGTCCAGTATATACAGCACGCCCACCAGGCGGGAGCCGATTTGGCTGGCCAGGCGGATGCGCTGGGATTCGCCGCCAGACAGCGTGGCTGCCGCGCGCGACAGCGTAAGGTAGCTCAGCCCCACGTTGCGCAGGAAGTGCAGTCTGTCCTTTGCCTCCTTGAGGATTTGCTCGGCTATCATCCGGTGGGTTTCGCTGAGCTTCAGCTCGCTCAGGAACTCGCCCGCCTGGGTGAGATTGAGGCGCGTGAGGTCCATGATGTTCATGTCCCCCACCGTCACGGCCAAGGATTCGGGCTTCAACCGGTTGCCTTTGCACGCGGGGCAGGGCTCCTCACGCATCAGTTCCTCGTAGCTGGCCTTGACTGCGTCACTGGTGCTCTCGCGGTAGCGGCGCTCCACGGTAGGAATCAGCCCCTCGTAGGCCACATTCCAGGTGCCGCCGCCGGCGGAGGCAAAGCGCACGGGAATCTTTTTGCCGCCCGTGCCGTATAGAATAATCTGCATGATGTCGGCGGGCAGGTCCTTCACAGGGGTATCCATGCTAAAGCCATAGTGCTCGCTGAGCGCCACAAACATCATGTGCGCCACGCTGCTCGCGTCGCCCGCGCTATTGAACCCCATAATTTGCACCGCGCCCTGGTTGAGCGATTTCTCGGGCTCGGCAATCATCAGGTCCTCGCTGATTTTAATCAGCGTGCCCAGGCCGGAACACTCGGAGCAGGCGCCGTACGGGTTGTTGAACGAGAACATGCGCGGAGTAAGCTCCCCCATGCTGACACCGCAATCCGGGCAGGCGTAGTTCTGGGAAAACAGCGTAATATCGCCGTCGGGCATCACCTGGCTGGCCATCAGGCCGCCGGATTGTTTCAGCGCCGTCTCGATGGAATCGTTGAGGCGCTGCTGAATGTCCTCCCGGATGACCACGCGGTCAACCACGATGTCAATCTCGTGTTTCTTCTTTTTGTCCAGCGTCGGCACATCATCCAGCTCGTACTGCTGGCCATCGATGCGCACGCGCACAAAGCCCGCCTTGCGGGCATCCTCCAGCAGTTTCACATGCTCGCCCTTGCGGCCGCGCACAATGGGCGCCAGTATCTGCAGCCGTGTGCCCTCGGGCAGCGCCATCAGGGCATCCACCATCTCATCCACGGTTTGCTGGCGGATTTCCTTGCCGCATTGCGGGCAATGGGGGATGCCGATGCGCGCGTACAGCAGGCGCAGATAGTCAAATATCTCCGTCACCGTGCCCACGGTGGAGCGCGGGTTGTGCCCCGTGCTTTTCTGGTCGATGGAGATGGCCGGCGACAAGCCCTCGATGGAGTCCACATCCGGCTTTTCCATCTGCCCCAAAAACTGGCGGGCGTAGGCCGACATGCTCTCCACATAGCGGCGCTGCCCTTCGGCGTAGATGGTGTCAAACGCCAAAGACGACTTGCCGGAACCCGACAAGCCAGTAAATACAATCAGTTTTTGCCGGGGCAGCGTGAGCGACACATTCTTGAGGTTGTGCTCCCGCGCCCCCTTAATAATCAGTTGATCCTGCATAATTCCTCCGGGCGAATCCCAAAAGATAGTAGCACGTTTGTTCGCCCTGCGCAAGGCGGGTATGTCACAGATTTGTATATGTCCGCTCATATCCGCCTGTGCCTCGCCCGCCGCCTCGGTTGATTATCCGCCCCCGCTGGGGTATACTGTGCAAAGGATTTTATCGCTTGGGAGGGCCCGGATGAGCACACCGACACAAGGAAGCGCCCACGCTGAGGCCAGGCGCGCCAGCACCGCCAATATCGGCGCGTACATCGCCATCACGCTGGAGCAATTGCTGCTTCGCGCCTTAGCCCTCAGCCCGTTGATTTACGCCATCAGCGCCCGTCGCTTCTTTGGCGCGCCGCGTGCCCACTATGCCGCCATCGCGCTGCTGTGCAGCATCCCGCTGTGGGTGCTGCTGGTGCTGCCCTTCCGCTACCGCGCAGGCGGCCAGCTGAGTGGCTGGCTGCGCCGTGAGGGGCCGCCTACCGCACTAAGCGCCTATCCCCAATGGTTGGGCAGGGGGCTTCTCCATCTGGTACAGGTGCTGCCCTGGCTGCTGCCGCTGATGGCCTACCTGGGTGCTTACTACTACTATATGAATATCGCGGATTTTACTACCTTCATGTCCATGATTCGCGGCGTGGGCGGCCTGATTGGTGGCGACTACGTGCATGGCGTCATTCTGCTGGCACTGCTGCTGCTGGTCTGCCTGGTGCTGGCCATTTGGGGCTGGTACCATCGGATGCCCCTGTTCTATCTGCCGTGGCGACCCAGCAGCGAGAACGATGCCCGCCTGCACGCGCTGCATCACGCCAAGCCCCAGGTGCTGCGGCGCGTTGTGTTCAAGAACCTGCTGCTGGTGCTACCCGCGCTGATTCTGGTGGGCTATATTCTGGTATCATCCCTCACCACCCGCATGACGGGCGACATTCAGATGGATTTGATGATTGTGCTGCCCGCCATTACCTCTTTTGATTTTCCCAAGAATGATTTGACGGCGATGGGCATCGCGCTGGCGCTCGTCTATCTGCCCTTTGTGCTGTACCGCAGGGCTGCCCTGGCGGCCGCCATTCACCGCAGCGCGGACCGGGCATGATGCGGCTGGACCGCCTGCTGGCCACCCTGGCCTTGGGCAGCCGTGCCCAGGTGAAGGACCTCATCCGCCAGGGGCGCGTGCAGGTGAACGAGGCGACAGCCACCAACCCCGCCCTCAATGTGGCAGACACGGACCGGGTGGCGGTGGATGGCCAGCATCTTGACACCCGCACCCGGCGACACCTGATGATGAACAAGCCCATCGGCGTGCTGACCGCGGCGCGCGACCGGCGGCAGCCCACCGTGATGGATTTATTGTCCCCGCTGTATATCAGCTGCGGGTGCATGCCTGTGGGCCGGCTGGACAAGGATACTGAGGGCCTGCTGCTGTTCACCACTGATGGGCAAGCCGCCCATCGCCTGCTGGCCCCGCAGAATGAGGTGCCAAAGGTATACTGGGCGCGGGTCAGCGGCTGCCTGACAGCACAGACGGTCCAGCGCTTTGCCGAGGGCATCGCGTTGAGCGATTTTACGGCCCTGCCGGCCAGCCTGACGATACTGGAAGCCGGGCCGGACGAAAGCGTCGCCGAAGTACTGGTGCACGAGGGCAAGTTTCACCAGGTACGGCGTATGTTCGGCGCCTGCGGGCACGAGGTGCTGGCGCTGAAAAGGCTGCGCTTTGGCCCATTGACGCTGGATGAAGCCCTGTCCCCCGGCCAATGCCGGGAGTTGAGCGATGCCGAATGGCAATCCTTGCTTGGGGAGGTGGCGTTCCGTGCCTGACGGCCAGCAATACTTTGCCAGTCACCCGGATAGCGCCAGCCAGGCCAAAATCTTTACCCTCTCCTGGCACGGTCGCGAGGTGCGTTTCTGGACCG
Organism: uncultured Clostridia bacterium; assembly: GCA_937874275.1. Taxonomy (GTDB): domain Bacteria; phylum Bacillota; class Clostridia; order Christensenellales; family Aristaeellaceae; genus UBA1038. The sequence continues at coordinate 16,810 of CALNAU010000027.1, forward strand.
ACAGCGGCGTGTTCTCCCGCGGCGAGCTGGACATGGGTACCCGCGTGCTGCTGGACGCACTTCCGGAACATATCACCGGCCGCGTGCTGGATTTGGGCTGCGGCTGGGGCCCGGTGGGCGTGCTGTTATCTTTACAGCACCCGCAGGCCGAGGTCTGGATGGCCGATGTCAACGAGCGGGCAGTGGCGCTGGCAAGGCGCAACGCGCAGGAGAATGGCGTATCCGCCCGTGCGGTGGTCAGCGATGGGCTGTCCCAAGTGGAAGGCGACTTTGACCTGATAGCCCTCAACCCGCCCATCAGGGCAGGCAAAGCCGTGGTATACAGCCTGTTTGAGCAGGCATCCCGGCGGCTTACCCCGGACGGCGCGCTGTATGTGGTCATCCGCAAGCAGCAGGGCGCGCCCAGTGCCGTTAAATACCTGGAAACCATTTTCCGTGATGTGCGCACCATCGGCCGCAAGGGCGGTTATCATGTAATTCAATGCTGTGGAGGGAAAACGGATGCAGTTTGATACCTCGTACTTCGATGCCGGGATCGACCGGGTCGGCACCAACTCCGAAAAGTGGGACGATGCCGCCATCTGTCCCAAGGGTCACATCCCGCTGTGGGTGGCGGACATGGACTTTGCCTGCGCACCCGCCATCACCCAGGCGCTGGCCGAGCGCGCCCAGCACGCCAGCTACGGCTACACCTTCATGGGGCCGGAGGATATCGACGCGGTGCGCGGCTTCTGGCAGCGGCGGCACGGGGTCACCCTGGCGGCCGAGGATGTGGGGCTGCTGCCCAGCGTGGTCACCGGCCTTCGCGTGTGCGTGGACACCCTCACCAAACCGGGCGACGGCGTCATCATCCAGTCGCCGGTGTATGGCCCCTTCTTCGCCTCGGTGCGCGATCAGGGCCGCATGGTGATGGATTCTCCCCTGCTGCGCGATGACAACGGCCACTACACCATGGATTTGGCGCATGTGGAGGAGTTTTTGCAGGCGGGCGCACGGCTGATGATTCTATGCAACCCCCACAACCCGGTGGGCCGCTGCTGGACCAGGGATGAATTGGAAGCCCTCAGCGCCCTGTTGACCCGCTATGGCTGCGCGCTGGTATCCGACGAAATTCACGCGGATTTTGTGTACAAGCCCCATCGGTTTACCTCCATGCTGGCGCTGGACAACCCGCCCATGCCGCTGGTGGTGCTGGCCGCTGCCTCCAAAACCTTCAACGTGGCGGGCCTCCAGCAGTCGAGCCTGTTTTGCCGTGACCCCGAGCTGATGAAGCGCATCAGCGCTTCCCTGGCACGCAACGGCGTGGCGGCGGGCAACATCTTCGCCCTAGCAGCGACCCGCGCGGCCTACACCGCCTGCGATGACTGGCTGGACGGCCTGGTGGCCTATCTGGATGGCAGCCGCGAGGTGCTGCGCGACGCGCTGGCCCGCCTGCTGCCCATGGCACGACTTACGCCCATTGAGGCGACCTACCTGGGCTGGGTAGATATGCGCGCCTATGGCATGACCAACGAGGTGCTGTACCAGCGCTGCAAGGAGGCGGGCGTGGTGCCCACCAATGGCACATTCTTTGGCCAGGAGTCCGGCGAGGGCTTCCTGCGCATCAACTTCGGCTGCCCCCGCAGCCAGCTGCTGGCCGGACTGGAACGACTGGCGAACGCCGTGAAAGGATAACATCATGAAGGAACTGGACAGAATTCTCGAATCCCTCAAGGACGACATGCTGAACACCCTGCGCGACTGGGTGCGCATCCCCAGCGTCGCCACCAGCCAAGCCGCCCCCGGCGCGCCCTTTGGCCCGGTGGTGCGCCAGATGCTGGACAAGGCGCTGGCGGATTGTGAGCAGATGGGCTTCAAAGCCGAAAACTTTGACGGGTACATCGGCCACGCCGACATGGGCGAGGGCGATGATGAAGAAGCGTTGGCCATCCTGGCCCACCTGGACGTGGTTCCCCAGGGTGACGGCTGGAGTAAGCCGCCCTTTGGCGCCGAGCTGCACGACGGCAAGCTGTATGGCCGCGGCACCAGCGACGACAAGGGCCCGGCGGTGGCGGCGCTGTACGCCATGCGTGCGGTACAGATGGCGGGCATCCCGCTCAAGCGCAAGGTGCGCCTGATTCTGGGCTGCGATGAAGAGAGCAACTGGCTGGACATAGAGCACTACAAGAAGGTGGCCACCATGCCGCGCATGGGTTTCAGCCCGGACGCCAGCTACCCGGTCATCAACATCGAAAAAGGCATGTGCGGCCTGGAGCTGACTGCCCCGCCCGCCAAAGGGGGCCTGCAGGTGGTGGCCTTCAACGTGGGCGAGCGCCCCAACGTCATCCCCGGCACCGCGACGGCCACGGTGCGCGGCGGGCAGGATTTGATTGAGAAGACAGCCCAGGTAGCCGATACCTTTGGTTGGCCGGTGGAGGCCAGGGAAGAAAACGGCCTGGTCACCATCAGCGCCCAGGGCATCACCGGCCACGCCGCGCATCCCGAGGGCAGCCGCAATGCCATCGGCCAGGTGCTGCTCACGCTGCGCGAGCTGGGCGTGCAAGGCCCGCTCAAGGTATTGGCCGACGCCATTGGCACCCAGTACGATGGCGAGGGGCTGGGCGTCAAGGTGAGCGACCGCATCTCGGGCCCGCTGACGTGCAACATGGGCATCATCCGGGTGGATGAGCAGCAGGTGAAGGCGCGGCTGGATATCCGATTCCCGCTGTTGGTCAACCCCGACATGCTGGAGCATGTGATCCGCCAGCACCTGCCCGGCATCACCGTGCAGGGTGCGCGCGCCAAGACACCCCATTATGTGCCCGAAAACAGCGAGCTGGTGCAGGCATTGCTCAACGCCTACCACGAGGTAAGCGGCCTGCCCAAGCAGGCAATCGCCATCGGCGGCGGCACCTATGCCCGCTCCCTCAAGGAGGGCGTGGCCTTTGGCGCGCTGTTCCCGGATGAGCCGGATGTGGCGCACAAGGCAGACGAATATATCGACGTGGGCAACCTGTACAAGAGCATGCGCATCATTGCCTATGCCATTGTCAAACTGGCGGGAGCGTAATCGACCATGACCAAAGAACAGGAAATGACACTCACCTGTATCAGCTGCCCGGTGGGCTGCCGCATGACGGTGCGCCTGCAAGGCGGCGAGGTGCTGTCGGTAGAAGGCAACCAGTGCAAGCGGGGCGACATATACGCCCGGCAGGAGAGCGTGCAGCCCCGGCGCATGCTGACCGCCGTAGCCAGTGTGGCCGGCAGCGCCGTGCCCGTCAGCCTCAAGACCGCCGACCCCGTGCCTAAGGATAAAATCGACCAGGTGATGGCCGAGGTGCGCGCCATGCGGCTGACCCTGCCCATCCAGATGGGCCAGGTGCTGCTGCACAACGTGGCCGAAACCGGTGTGGACCTTATCGCCACCCGGTCGCTGCCCTGAGAGACAAGGACAAGATCGCTCATGACGATGCGTTATGAGCGATACCCCTGGAAAACGAAAGTGAGGACGTCATGCCCCTTCCCCCGATTCTGATGCAGCCCGCCTTCCGCTCGGGCCAGGCCACCCCCTGGGGCGGTTCGCTGCTGCGCGATGTGTACCACAAGGACACACCCGACGCGCGCACCGGCGAAAGCTTGGAGGTCAGCGCCATCCCCGGTCTCAACAGCACGGATGCAGATGGCACGCCCCTCAGCCGCCTGATAGAGCGCTATGGCAAAGCGCTGCTGGGCACCGCCGTCAAGGGCGAGTTTCCCCTGCTGCTCAAGCTGATAGACGCCAAGCTTCCGCTCAGCGTGCAGGTGCACCCGGATGATGCTTACGCCCAGCGCCACGAGAACAAGCTGGGCAAGACCGAGGCATGGGTCATCCTGGACGCGAAACCGGGCGCCAAGCTGGTCTACGGCATCCGCGAGGGGGTGGACCGCGCGCAGCTGGGCACTGCGGCCGAGCAAGGCCGCGCGGTGGAAGACCTGCTGCGCTATGTAGAGGTCAAGCCGGGTGATGTGTTCTACATCCCCGCCGGTACCGTGCACGCGATTGGCGAGGGCATCCTGCTGTACGAAATTCAGCAGTCCAGCGATATCACCTACCGCTTCTACGACTGGGAGCGGCGGGACGAGCATGGCAACAAGCGTATGCTGCACACACGCCAGGCGCTGGATGTGGTATCCCTTGGTGAGCCACCGCTGCCCCAGGCCGTGCGCGCCTGCCCCTTGCAGGGGGAGGGCAAGCTGGATTTGCTGCTGGATACGCCGTTCTTCTCCGTCTCCCGCTACAGCGGGTGCCGGGACGCGCTGCTGCCCGCCGACAGGCGGCGCTTCGCCATGCTGACTGCCATCCAGCCGGCCACCCTTCACTACCTTGACCGCAGCCTGGCGCTGGCCGCCGGCCAGACCGCGCTGCTGCCCGCCAATGGCGAGGACATTCGCCTGACGGGCGAAGAATTGCTCTACAGCTGCCCCACCGTAAAGGAGACCGCATGAAATTCTTTGAACCCTTCACCGTCAACCAAATGACGGTCAAAAACCGCCTGGTCATGCCGCCCATGTGCATGTATTCCTGCTTTGCCGGTGACGGACGGGTGACCGATTTCCACCTGGCGCACTACGCTGCCCGCGCCATCGGCCAGGTGGGCCTGATTATCGTGGAAGCCACCGGGGTTACCCCGGAGGGCCGCATCAGCGACCAGTGCCTGGGCCTGTGGGAAGACGCGCAGGTGGAGGGCATGCGCAAACTGGTGGACAGCGTGCACGCCCAAGGCAGCAAAATTGCCCTGCAGCTGAACCACGCGGGGCGCAAGTCCACCACCGCTGCCCCCGGGCATCTGGCACCATCAGCCATCGCCTACAACAACCACGAGATCAACTACGCCCAGATGACGCAGGAAGACATCACCCGCGTGGTGGATGGCTTTCGTCTGGCGGCCCAGCGGGCCGACGCGGCGGGCTATGACGGGCTGGAGCTGCATGGCGCGCACGGCTACCTGATTCACCAGTTCCTTAGCCCCCTGTCCAACCAGCGGGCCGACCTGTACGGCCAGGACCGATTGATTTTCCTGCGCGAGGTGGTACAGGCGGTGCGCACCGTCTGGCCAAAGGAAAAGCCCTTGTGGATCCGCATCTCCGCCACCGATTGGCTGGAGGGCGGCATCACGGCAGAGGATTGGATTGGCTGGCTGGATTGCCTGCGCGGCGACTTGGACATGGTGCACGTATCCAGCGGCGGCCTGCAAAAGGCCAATGTGAACGTGTACCCCGGCTACATGCTGCCCCTCGCCCGCCAGGTGGGCCAGGGCGCAGGCCTGCCCGCCATCGGCGTGGGCTACCTGGATGAGGATCAGCTCATCCTGCACGCGCTGGAAAGCGGCGCCTGCGACCTGGTAGCCCTGGGGCGTGAACTGCTGCGCAACCCCAACAAATTCAACGACCTGGCCGTGCGCTACGGCAGGCCGGAGCTGGTGGCCAAGCAATACGAGCGGGCGTATAAAGACAGAATGTGAGCATCAACTATCGCAGAGCGGGAAGCCAAGATGATTGGCTTCCCGCTTTGGCATTACGGAGGCGAATCAGCCCTGCCCCATGATACAAACTCGTTGCTTCCTGTCAGGCCTGTGCGGCTGCCCGTTCGGCTGCCAGTTGAAGCAGTTTGCGTTCGCTCCGCACATCCCCGGCATACGGGTGCTGGGCGGCCTGTTTGTCAAATTCCTCAAGCGCGGCATTGGCCGCCTGCGGGTCTCGCGATGCCAGCAGCGCGTAGGCGTATTCCGTGCGCAGAATGCCCAGCTGGGACCAGAGCAGTTTGATGGCTTTCTGGTGCGCCTGGCCGCGATAGGTGTCCAGCACCTGGGATGACCCGGCCCCCATCAAGGCACAGTAAGCCCGGTCACTCAGCAACACATGCCGGTAAATGCCCGGCAGGCTCACGCCGCTGCGGCTGAGCAAGCACGCCATCAACCGGTCCGCCTCCTCAAAGGCCATCCTGTCCATCAGCCAGTTGGCGCGGAAAACCGCCAGGGAGGCCACCAGGCTGCTGCCCATCTGCGCTTCATCCGGCAGGTCAAACCATTCCTCGGGCATATCAGCCAGGCTTTCCCCCTGGGCCAGCCGCGCGTTCATTTGCAGCGCAATCCACAATGCGCGCTTCGCCTGCGGGTTCTTTCGAAGCAACAGGGCGTTGTAGCCATCATTATCCACCATGTTCATGCGGCTGGGAACGCCGTTGAGCACAGCGTACAAGATGCCCACCAGCCCCATACACAGGAAAAAGAAACGCATCAGCGCCACACCGGAAAGCAGGAAGTATCCGCCCAGGCATAGCAAGCTGACCAGCAGGTTCATGATTGCGCCGCCCAACAGGTAAGGCATCACGGGGAAATTCTCCCGGTCCTCCGGCGGTGACAGCAGGCATTGGCCCATCGTACCGGCCAGCCCCATCCGTTTCAGTTGGATGTGTTTCCCCGTTTTGATGAAATTCAAACTGCCGATGCGAAAAGAGCTGAACCGGTAGCCGGTCATGATGCCGAATACCAGGTGACCGGCCTCGTGGATGACAATCTGCAGCCAAACGGCCAAGGCGAGCAGCAATAAAAGGCATGCAATCCGAAGCATGGTTTGCCCCGGATTCCCTGCTTGCGTCAGCACCTCCCGCAGCAAAGGCGCGGCCAGCATACCGGCCAGGCCGCCCAGCGCCATGAACAGCAGAATGCTCAGGTAATACCCTGGCTTTTTCTTCGCTTTTACCCGATTGCCCAAGTCTGCGCCTCCTTCACCATGAAGATGACCATGAGTATACTACAAATCGAACGAATGTGGTTCACTATATACGACAAAGCACATGGCGCGTTTCACGGTGTGAACAAATCCCATTCTGATGCTTTGCCCGTACCTCACCATACAGAATCGCTCAATAACTGCGCCCGCCCGCCGGATTGGCGGGCGGACGTTTCATCCTATTCAGGTATGTAGAAGTGCGGATTGTATCAGCGGGGGATATAGGTGCGCTTGAGCTGATGGATGGCTTCGATGCGCTGCTGGGCAAACACCTTTGCCGCCTGCTGGCTGGGGATATGCTCGCGCTCCGCGATGGCCAGAATCTCCAGCAACCTGTCATAGATGCGCGTGGCGTCGGCCAGGGCATTGTCGCGGTTGTAGCCATGAATCTCGTGGTACACGTTGATGATGCCGCCCGCGTTGATGACAAAGTCCGGGCAGTAGATGATGCCGCGGTCCATGATCATCTTGCCGTGCACATCCTCGTCCAGCAGCACATTGTTGGCGGAACCGGCGATAACCGGCGCCTTGATGAGCGGGATGGTATCGCTGTTGAGGCTGCCGCCCAGCGCGCAGGGCGAGAACACATCCACATCCAGCCCGAAAATGTCATCAGGCTGCACGAAGGTTACCTCAGGGTGTTCCTGCTGCATGCGGGCAATGTGTTTGGGGTTGAGCTCGGTGAAGTAGATTTTCTTGGCGCCGCCCTCCAGCAGATAGCCGATGAGGTAATACCCCGTCTGCCCCGCGCCCTGCACGGCGAAGGTATAGCGATCGATATCTGAGTTGCCGAACTTCTGCTGCAGACCGGCCTTCACGCCGTGGAACACGCCCAGCGCCGTCACCGGCGAGGGGTTGCCGCTCTTGCCCTCAAGCCCCACCACATGGTTGGTCTCCATGGCCACATAGCTCATGTCCTTGGTGGAGGTGTTGACATCCTCCGCCGTGATGTAGCGGCCGTTGAGGCTCTGCACATACCGGCCAAGGGCGCGGAAATAGGCCTCGCTCTTCAGCTTGCTGGCGTCGCCAATCAGCACCGTCTTGCCGCCGCCCAGGTTAAGCCCGGCAGCGGCGGATTTATAGGTCATCCCCCGAGCCAGACGCAGGCAGTCCACCAAGGCCTCCTCGTCGCTGGCATAATTCCAGATGCGGGTGCCGCCCAGCGCGGGGCCCAGCGTGGTGTTGTGGATGACCGTGATGCCCTTCAGACCTGTAGCCTGGTCATACATGTGAATAATTTGCTCATATTGATACCGCTCCATGGCCTCAAACACCGAAAATCCGCCCATAGTTACCTCCGTATATGTCTGATTTAGCCACATTATATGGCTTGATTTCTCAGAGCGCAATACGTTGCATAAAAAAATGTTTTTTTCTTGCATTTTGACGTTCAATCGGATATTCTATTCCCACGTAGCTGAGCGCAACACACCGACAAACTTGAATCGGAGGCCGCATGAAGATATTGGCCTTGAATTTGGGCTCTACCTCAACCAAGCTGGGCGTGTTCGAAGACACAACCCCGGTGGTTGCCCATACCATCCGCCACACCAAGGAGGAGCTGGCCCCCTATGGCGGCATCATGGCCCAGCAGGCGCACCGCCAGGGCATGATGCGCGACTGGCTGGCCGAACAGGGCTTGCCGTTGGAAAACATGGACGCCATCGCCACGCGCAGCGGGCTGATTCGTCCGGTGCCAAGCGGCGTGTTCACCGTAAACGAAGCGGCGGTCGCGGATGCCCTCAGCTGCCGCTGGGGGGAGCACGCGGCCAACATCGGCCTGGCGATTGCCCACGAGTGGAGCCGCCAGCTGGGCATCCCGGCACTCTTTGTGGACGCGCCCACCACCGATGAGCTAAGCGACGTGGCGCGCGTATCCGGCTTCCGGGGGGTGGAGCGCCGCAGCGTATTCCACGCCCTCAACGCCCGGCGTGTGATTCACATGCACTGCCAGGCGCAGGGGCAGGATCCGCGGCAGGGGCGCTACATCGTGGCGCACCTGGGCGGCGGCATCAGCGTAAGCGCGTGGGACAGCCTGCGCGCCGTGGACGTCAACAACGCGGTGGAGGGCGACGGCCCCTTCTCGCCCGAGCGGGCAGGCTCGCTCTCCTGCGTCAGCGTGCTCAATTTGCTGGAGCGGGCATACGCGGGCAATGTCACGCAATTGAAGAGCGATTTGTACCGCCAGGGCGGCCTGCAAAGCTATATGGGCAGCAACGATGTGCGGGCCATGGTAGCGCGCGCCGGAGATGAGCCCGAGGTGCGCCTGATACTGGATGCCATGTACTATGGCGTGGCCAAGGCCATTGGCGCCATGGCCGCTGTCCTGCGCGGCCGGGTGGACGGCATCCTGCTGACCGGCGGCCTATGCTACAACGAGGATACCACCCGCAGCATCATGGCGCAGGTGGATTGGATTGCGCCTTGTAGCGTCTTCCCCGGTGAGGATGAACTGGCTGCCCTGGCTGAAGGCGCATACCGCTGCCTGACAGGTCAGGAGAAGGCGCAGGCGCTCACATGAGCGCGCACCTGTTCCCCCCTGCGGGGCATCGGCTGTATGTCATTGTCGGGCCGTATGGCTCGGGCAAAACCGAAGTAGCCATCAACCTTGCCCTGCGCTTGGCGGCCCAAGGCCGGCACCCTGCGCTGGCCGATTTGGATATCGTCAACCCGTATTTCCGTTCCCGCGAAAAGGCCGACCTGCTGGAGGCGGCCGGTGTGCGGGTTATCGCCCCTTCCCCCGCCACGGCGGCGGCCGACCTGCCCGCCCTGCCCGCGGCTGTGTGGCAGGCCATCATGGGGGAGGATCTGACCGGCGTGCTGGACGTGGGCGGTGACCGCAACGGCGCGCGGGTGCTGGCCGGTTTCGCCCAGCAGATTGAGGCCCAGCGCCCCGCCGTGTGGTATGTACTCAACCGGGCTAGGCCGGACAACCGCTCGCCCCAGCAAGCGCTGCGCAGCCTGCGGGAGGTAGAGGCCTACGCCAATCTGCGCGTCAATGGCATCCTCAGCAACTCGCATCTGCTGCACGAAACCACCGCTGACCTGGTGCGCGACGGCGCGGCTTTCGCGCAGGAGGTCGCTCACCTGGCGAACCTGCCCATTGTGTGCCACGCATTTCCGCAGGCGCTGGCCGATGAGCTGCACGACCTGCAACCCCAACTGCCCCTCACCCTGTACATGAACCGTCCCTGGGAAACCAGTTAGCAAACGATAAGGAGAGCGCATGAAAGCAAAGGTTACCTTCAACCTCGACCGCTGCAAGGGCTGCGGACTGTGCGTCAGCGTATGCCCCAAGCACATCCTCAGCCTGGATGAGACTGTCACCAACGTCAAGGGGTATCACCCCTCGGGCATCATCGATCAGGACAAGTGCATCGCCTGCGGCAACTGCGCGCGCATCTGCCCGGACTCGGTGATCACGGTCGAAAAATTCCCGGAGGACAAATAGCATGCAGAAGGAACTATGGAAGGGCAATGAGGCCATCGCCGAAGCCGCGGTGCGCGCCGGGTGCGACGCCTACTTCGGCTACCCCATCACCCCGCAAAACGAGATACCCGAGTATATGAGCCGCCGCATGCAGGAAGAAAACCGCGTGTTTGTGCAGGCGGAGAGCGAGCTTGCAGCCATCAACATGGTGTACGGCGCGGCCGCGGCCGGTATGCGTGCCATGACCTCCTCCTCCTCGCCGGGCATCAGCCTCAAGCAGGAGGGCATCAGCTACCTCATCGGCGCGGAGCTGCCCGCCGTTATCGTCAACATGATGCGCGGCGGCCCCGGCCTGGGCACCATACAGCCCAGCCAGTCGGACTATTTTCAGGCCACCCGCAGCCCCGGCCATGGCGACGGGCACATGATTGTGCTGGCCCCCAGCGGCATTCAGGAGGCCGTGGACCTGATGCAGGATTCCTTCGACCTGGCCGACCGCTGGCGCACACCGGTGATGATGCTGGCCGATGGCATGATAGGCCAGATGATGGAGCCCATCGCGTGGAAGCAGCGCCCCGCGGCACCCGCTGTGGACAAGCCCTGGGCCACTACCGGCCAGGGAGAGCGCGGGCACACCAACTTTGTTACCTCGCTGCGGCTGGACTCGGTGGATAACGAGGCCTTCAACGAAGCCTTGCAGCAAAAGTACGCGGACATCGGCCGTCAGAAAACCCGCTACGAGGAGGTGGACTGCGAGGACGCGGAGCTGATTCTGGTCGCCTTTGGCACCACGGCGCGCATCGCACTGTCTGCCGCGCGCAAGCTGCGCCAGGAGGGCATCCGGGCCGGTCTCTTCCGCCCCATCACGCTATGGCCCTTCCCCACGCTGGCACTACAGCAGGTGGCAGGCCGCCCCAATGTACGCGCGGTATTGACGGTGGAGATGTCCGCCGGGCAAATGGTGGAGGATGTGCGCCTGGCGCTTTGCGGCGCCAAGCCCGTGCACTTCTTTGGCCGCACCGGCGGCATGATTCCCGAGCCTGCGCAGGTCGCGCAGGAAATCCGCCGCATCCTCAAGGAGGAACAAGCATGAGCCAGATTGTTTATCAGCGCAGCGCGGGCCTGCAGGACGTGGAGACCCACTACTGCCCCGGTTGCCACCACGGCATCATCCATAAGCTTATCGCCGAAACGTTGGTTGAGCTGGACCTGTGCGCAAGCGCCGTAGGCATCTGCCCGGTGGGCTGCGCCGTGTACGCCGGCAACTACCTCAACTGCGACTTTATTGAGGCTGCCCATGGCCGCGCGCCCGCTGTCGCCACCGGCGTTAAGCGCACCCGCCCCAACCTGCCCGTATTCACCTATCAGGGGGATGGCGACCTGGCTGCCATCGGTGCTGCCGAAATCATGCACGCGGCCATGCGCGGCGAGAAGTTCACTACCATTTTTGTCAACAACGCCATCTATGGCATGACGGGCGGCCAGATGGCCCCCACCACGTTGGAGGGACAGAAATCCACCACCTCGCAGCTGGGGCGCGACCGCCAGCATCATGGCCTGCCCGTGCGCATGGCCGAGCTGCTGAGCACGCTGGACGGCATGGCCTATGCCGAGCGCGTGTGCGTGGCCGATATGCCCAGCCTGCACAAGGCCAAGCGCGCCATCAAGAAGGCGTTCACTTTGCAAATGCAGGGCATTGGCTTCACTTTTGTGGAGGTGCTGTCCACCTGCCCCACCAACTGGGGCATGTCCCCCGTGGCCGCCGGCCAGTGGGTAAAGGACACCATGACCCAGTACTACCCGCTGGGCGTCATCAAGGATGTGGAGGGCACGCTATGACGCGGGAAATCATCATCGCCGGCTTTGGCGGCCAGGGCGTCATGTCCATGGGCAAAACGCTGGTAGAGGCCGGCATGGCCGAGGGGTACAACGTCTCCTGGGTGCCAAGCTATGGGCCGGAAATGCGCGGCGGCACCGCCAACTGCGCGGTGGTTATCTCAGACGAGCCCGTAGGCTCGCCCCTGGTGGTGCAGCCCAACGAGCTGATTGCCATGAACGGCCCCTCGCTGAAGAAGTTTGAGCCCCATGTTGAAGAGGGCGGCCTGATACTGGTCAACTCCTCCCAGGCGCTGGAAAAGGTGCACCGCACGGATGTGCGCGCCTTCTACGTGCCCAGCATGGAGGAGGCGGGCAAGCTGGGCAACTTCAAGGTGGCCAACATGGTGATGTTGGGCGCCTACATCGCCGCCACCGGCGCGCTGAAGATGGAGACGCTGGAGCAAATGCTGTCGCGCATCTTCACAGGCAGCAAGGCACCGCTGGTCGCCCTCAACATCCAGGCGCTGCAGGCCGGGGCCGCGCACATCAAGTAATCCACATATCCATAGGTACGTAAAAACGGGCCATGACGGCCCGTTTTTGCGTATCAACCAAGTTTGTTTATTATTGAGCGGGCACCTCAAACACCGGGATGACGCCGCCGGCGAAGTCCGGGTTGGTGAGGATATAGTCCTTCACCTTCTGGCTGTACAGCACCTTCTTGAGGGCCTCGACATAGTCGGCGTTCTCATCGCCAGCCTTGACGACCACATAGTTGGTGTAGGTCTTGCCGGCATCGCCTTCCGCCGGCTCCAGGAACAGGGCATCCTCGGCAGGGCTCAGGCCGGCGTCGATGGCAAAGTTGCCGTTGATGACCGCGAAGGCCACGTCGCCCAGGGAGGCGGGGATCAGTTCAGCGTTCAGCTCCACAATCTCCAGATTCTTGGGGTTCTCCTTGATGTCTAGCGCGGTGACGGAGCTATCGGGGCCCACATCCTCCGCCAGCTTGATCAGCCCGGCAGACTGCAGCAGCAGCAGGGCGCGGGTCTCGTTGGAGGGGTCGTTGGTGACGGCAATCTTGTCGCCTTCGGCCAGCTCATCCAGCGCCTTCTTGGTGCCGGCATACAGGCCATAGGGCTCGTAGTGCACGGGAATGGCGGCCGCCAGCTGGGCATCGGCGGCGGCGTTCTTGTTGTACTCGTTGAGGAAGGGCAGATGCTGGAAGTAGTTGGCATTCAGCTCGCCCGAGGCAGTGGCGGGGTTGGGCAGCACATAGTCGGTGAAGGTGAGGATTTCCAGGTCAAAGCCCAGGGCCTTGAGGTCTTCCACGACCTGCTCGAGAATCAGCACATGGGGGCTGGGGGTGGCGCCGATGACGACCTTCTTGTTCTCGGCCAGCACGGAGGCAGCCGACAGGGTGAGGCCCAGAACCAGGGCCAGAGCGATCAACTTTTTCATGGGGTTTCTCCTTTCTAATGGGGCACGCTTGTCAGCGTTTTCTGTGGTCGATGGAGCGGGTATAGCGGTTGCCGGTGATGGTGATAAGCTGCACCAGGGCGACCAAGGCGATGGAGGCCGCGTACATGATGTCCATGCGGCGCAGGTTCAGCCCCTTGGTGATGGCGATGGCGCCCAGCCCGCCGCCGCCGGCAGCGGAGGCCATGGCCGTATAGCCCAGGATGGTGACGGTGACAATGGCAGCACCATTGAGCAGGGAGGGCATGGCTTCCGGAATCATCACCTTGAAGATAATCTGCGCGGTGGTGGATCCCATGGACTGGGCGGCCTCGATGACGCCGCGGTCCACCTCGTTGAGGCTACCTTCCACCATGCGCGCCACATAGGGAAAGGCGCTGATGACCAGCGGGAATATCAGACTGCGGGTGCCAATGCCGCTGCCCATCACCAGGCGTGTAATCGGAATCAGCATGGCCAGCAGGATGATGAAGGGGATGGAGCGCAGGAAGTTGATGACCACGCCGAGGGCCGCGTTGAGGCGAACCCGGGGCAGGATGTGGTCGCGCCCCGTGATGACAAACAGAATGCCCAGCGGCATACCGATGAGATAGGCCAAAATGGTAGACGGGATGGTCATGTACAGCGTATCCCAAAGGCCGCCCAGCAGCAGATCCGCCCATTGTGCCTGACTCATTGTATATTCACCTCCTTGACCGGGATGTTCTCCTGCTGGAGGAAGCGCAGCACCGCCTGTTTGGTGCCCTCGTCCTCCGGCGTGCGGATGAGCATCTGGCCATAGGTTTTGCCGCCAATCTGCTTCATATCCGCCGACAGGATGTTGACCATGATGCCGTGTTCCTTGACCAGTGTCGCGATCACCGGCCGGTCCACGGAGGAGCCGTCAAACACCAGGCGCAGCGCGGGGCCGGTGGGCTCGTCCTGGGGATCCTGGGGCGCGGCGCCAAACAGCCTGCGCCCGGCTTCCGACTTGGTGTGCATAAACACCTCGTCTACCGTGCCCTCCTCCGCGATGCGCCCGCCATCCAATATGGTGACCCGGTCACAAATCTGGCGGATGACGGCCATCTCGTGGGTGATGAGGATTATGGTGATGCCAAGCCGGCGGTTGATGTCCTGCAACAGGCTCAGGATGGCCTGGGTGGTCATGGGGTCCAGCGCGCTGGTGGCCTCGTCGCTCAGCAGCACCTCCGGGTCGCTGGCCAGGGCACGGGCAATGGCCACGCGCTGGCGCTGTCCGCCGGACAGCTGCGCCGGATAGGCGTTCACCCTGTCCTCCAGCCCCACGATTTTCAGCAGCTCGATGACCCGCGCATCGGCCTTGCGCCGGGCGACACCGGCGATTTCCAGGGGGTAGCGCACATTTTCGCCCACGGTGCGCTGCATCAGCAGGTTGAACTGCTGGAAAATCATGCTCACCTTGCGCCGCAGCTGCAGCAAGTCGGCCTTGCTCATGGTGAGGATATCCTGCCCGTGGTAGAGGATGCTGCCGCTGTTGGGCGTATCCAGCCGGTTGATGCAGCGAATCAGGGTGGACTTGCCTGCCCCGCTCATGCCGATGACGCCGTAGATCTCCCCCTTGTGCACGTTGAGGTCAACGTGGTCGAGCGCTACGACCTCGCCCTCGGGCGTGCTGTATATCTTGGAGAGATCCCGTATCTGGATCAGCGGCTGTTGCGGCAAAACGTGTTCCTCCTTGGTGTTGACGGCATACAAATAGCCCGCTTCGCACTTATGCAAGCGGGCTTGAGTGTCCTGTCTAAGATCAAGCGGCGCGACGCAATAAGCGCGGTGTGGAGCTGCGCATCATCATAGACATTCGCATGGTATGCCTCGTCATGACACAGCCCTCCTTCCGCAGCTTTCGCTTGATGGGGGCATTGTAGCCCCTCCGTTGCTCCCTGTCAACCCCTCGCCCGCGCATAAGATGTCAAAAACTGCATCAATACAAACGGGCGAGCATCACTTAGTCCTCGGCCTCCGCCATCGCGTGCTCGGCACTTTCCCACCGGGCGTAATATTCTTCCAGCAGAGCTTTGTGCGCGCGGATATCCTCCGCCGCCTGCGCCGCAGCCAGCGGGTCGGCATAGACAGCCGGGTCGGCCAGGCGGTCCTCCAGCTGCTGCAGGCGCTCCTCCCCCGCGGCCACTGCCTCCTCGGCCTGGTCCAGCGCCTGGCGCAGGGCGTCCAGCCGCTGCTGGTCCTGGCGCAGGCGCTTGCGCTCCTTCTGTACCTCGGTGCGGGTGCGCCCGCCCAGGTCGGCATCCTCCGGGTTGCGCTGGCGCTCCAGCGCGGCCATGTAGTCGTCGTAGTTGCCGTCAAAGCTGCGGATGCCGTCCTGCTCCAGCACCAACACGCGGGAGGCAAACCGGTTGATGAAGTACCGGTCGTGGGACACGGCCAGGATGGTGCCGTCAAAATCTTCCAGCGCCTGCTCCAGCACCTCACGGGAGTCGCTGTCCAGGTGGTTGGTGGGCTCATCCAGAATGAGGAAGTTGTTGTGCTTGAGCATCAGCTTGGTGAGGGCGACACGCGCCTTCTCCCCGCCCGACAGCGCGCTGACAGGCTTGAAGACATCATCCCCGCTGAACAGGAACAACCCCAGGGCACCGCGCACCTCGTGCTGCAGCAGCCGGGGAAAATCATCCCACACCTCGCGCAGCACCGTCTTTTCGGGTGACAGCGTCTGCTGCTTCTGGTCGTAGTAGCCAACATCCGCGTTCACGCCAAAGCGGCTGATGCCCGCATCCGGCCTAATGCGGCCCAGCAGCACCTCCAGCAGCGTGGTCTTGCCGATGCCGTTGGCGCCAATCAGCGCCGCGCGCTCGCCCGAGCGCAGCATCAGGTCAACGCCTTCAAACAGCTGCCGGTCGCCATAGGCCTTCGCCAAACCATCCACCTTCAGCGCCTCATCCCCCATGCGGCTGTAGGCCTTGAAGCTGAAGTGGATTTGCTTTTCTTCCTCCGGGCGGTCCAGCAGCTCCATGCGCTCCAGCGCCTTCTCGCGGCTCTCGGCCGCGCGGATAGACTTTTCACGGTTGAAACTGCGGTAGCGGGCGATGATGGCACGCTGGCGCTCAATCTCCTTTTGCTGCTGTGTCCAGGCGCGCGTGCGGGATAAAAACCGCTCCTCCCGCTGCTGCATATAGCGGGTGTAGTTGCCGCGGTACTGCTCGCATTCGCCAAACAGCAGCTCGGCCATGCCGGTGCACACGCGGTCCAGAAAATAGCGGTCGTGGCTCACCACCAGCACGGCGCCGGCATAGTCATTGAGGTATTCCTCCAGCCAGTTGAGGGCCTCCAAATCCAGGTGGTTGGTGGGCTCGTCCAGCAACAGCAAATCCGGCTTCTGCA
The DNA here is from genome assembly GCA_937874275.1 of uncultured Clostridia bacterium. Classification (GTDB taxonomy): domain Bacteria; phylum Bacillota; class Clostridia; order Christensenellales; family Aristaeellaceae; genus UBA1038. The sequence goes on from CALNAU010000027.1 coordinate 33,638, forward strand.
ATAGCAAGCGGCCCAGGGACAGGCGCGTCAGCTCGCCGCCGGACAGCTGGCTGGCCTGCTGCTCCTGCTGCCGGCTGCTGAAGCCCAGCCCCTGCAGCACCCCCTGCGCGCGGGAGCGACAGGCATAGCCATCCGCCTGCTCAAAGCGCTCGTGCAGACGGCTGTACTCATTGCCCAGGCGCTGCAGCGCCTCTTCCCCAGCCTGCGCCATCTCGTTCTCTATCTCGCGCAGGCGCGCTTCCATGCGGAAGATGGGCTCATATACCCTTTCCAACTCCTTCCGCACCGTGGTACCGGGCTGCGGCTGATAGCTCTGCTCCAGATAGCCCACCACCATGCCCTTCTGCATGGCAATCTGCCCCTCGTCCGCGGCCAGGCGGCCGCTGAGGATGCGTAGCAGCGTGGTCTTCCCGCTGCCGTTCGCCCCCACCAGCCCCAGGCGCTCACCCTGATGCAGGGCAAGGCTCACATCCTTCAGCACGGTCTCCACGCCGAAGGATTTTTTGAGGTGCGCCACGGTCAGTACAATCAACAGAACTCTCCCCGATAAAGAATCAAACGACTGGATAATTAAAACGAAACGAATGAGAAAATGCAATGATGGACGCCGGATTTTTTCGTTCCCGCTAAGCCGAAAGAAGGAATCGTAGCGGCGCTGCGTCGACTGATGGTGGCGGAATAAAACAAGCTCATCGAAGCGTTAAGGATTGAATTCAGTATCACATAAAAAGGCCGACGCAACGCGCCAGCCTCATTGGCCATAGCCACCTGATCAGCTCACGAAAATCATAATCAGGGCCAAGGCGACAAACACGCCGGCGGATACCTTGGTGATCATGGCCAGCTTGCCCTGCATGGTCTTGGCCTTGTTGCGGCCCAGGAAGCTCTCTGCCCCACTGCCGCCCATGATGGCTCCCATGCCGCCCTCGGCATCGCCCTTTTGCATTAGCACCGATATGATGAGCACGATGGACGCGATCACCAGGAGAATGTTGAAAATCATCTGGACAGTGGTCATGAGAAAATCCCCTTCCGTTAAATCAGCAAAATGCATTATACCTCAAGCAGAAACATATTTCAAGGCTTGGCCGCCAGGCATTTCAGCGGTCCCGGTCGCGTCATATCAGGCCAAAGACCTTCTCCACCAACAACAGCGTGTCTTCTTTGCTCCGCCGGTCGTCCCTGAGGATGACAGGAAAACCGGAGCCCAAAAAGCGTTGATACCTTTGCGGCGAATTGACGCGCATCAAACCCTGCCGGAAATTCTCCATCGCCTGTTCGGGATTGTCTTCCGCCATGAGCAGCCGATACAAAAACTGCTTTTCCCGGTCAGGCCGCTCAAAAAAACGATGCACGGACACTTCAGGGTCTGCCAGCATGATGAGTACATGCTGTGGCTGTGCGATGTTTTTCAATGTGCCCAAAGAGATGTTGGTGTCTACAAAAACCGGCTTCCCCTGTGTGCGCAGGTTTTCCAATATCCGCAGCTCAAGGATTTCGCACTCTTTGGAAACGCCATCCACCCACGCCTCGTAGACCTCGGGCGGCCGTGTGACAAAATCCCGCCAGTCCTCCAAATCCCTCGTGTAGGTCAGGCAGGGAAAGGCTTGCTTGTCCAGATCCGGCAATAACGCATTGTGGTAGTTTTCCCCGCACTCGATGCCGTCATGCTTTTGCGCGAGCAGCCTGACCATGGTGGATTTTCCGGCATAGGCCGTGCCTTGGATGAAATAAGCGTTGTCAAACATCATCTTGTTTCACCCAGGAAGGGCACGCGGGTGCGGAAACAAATTCAGAGCGCTTTCTGATAGCGCCGGTACACACGGTATTGCTTGCCGCCGGCCAGCAGGGTGTTGTTGATGGAGGCGATGTGGGTCTCATCCACGGTGGAGCCCTCTATCTGGCGCACACCAATGCGCTTGGCCCCCTGGGCGGCGTGGTAGTACATGGCGGCGTTGACCGCCTTGTTCTGGTACTCGGGCACCACGTACTGCATGGGGCAGCGCGCGGTATCGATGTGGGCCACGACCAGGCGGCCCAGCAGCCAGGACACCGGATCCCGCCGCCCGCCGGACGCGCGGAGCACACGGTTGTAATCCGGGATGCCGATCATGATGCCGATGGGGCGTGTGCCCGCATAGGCGATAACGGCCAGCTCGGGGCGGAAAACCGGCTTCACCTTCTGCAAAAAGGCCATGATGTCCTCGGTGCTGGGCAGGTATTGCCCAGGCTCCTCCGGCGTGGCCTCGGCGATGACGGTGGCGATATCCTGCGCCACACGCGCCATATTCTCGCGGTTGAGGTCGATGTTGCGCACCTTGAAGCCAAAGCGCTGCTGTACCCGCAGGTTGAGCGGCGCGAACCGCTCCAGGTTCATGTCGTCCACCTGGATGAGGTAGGCCAAAAAGTCCCTGTCCTTGGTGAAGCCATAATCCTCCAGCAGGCGCTGGTAATAGGGCGGGTTGTAGGGGTTGAGCAGCACGGGCGGGCCATCAAAGCCCTCCACCAGCAGGCCACGGTTCAGGTCGGTATAGTAGGGCGCCACCGGCCCCACCGCGCGGGTGATGCCGTGCTCCTTCAAAAACGCGGCCGCCGCGTCCAGCACGGCGCTGGCGTAGTCCATGTTGTCATAGCTTTCAAACAGGCTGAAGTAGCCCTCGCTGCGCCCGGTCTGGGCGTTGCGGCGCATATCCACCCCGGCCAGCACGCGGGCCACCGGCTTGTCGCCATCATAGGCCAGGAAAAACCGCTGTATGCCCTGGGCAAACAGCTCGTTATCCTTGCCGGTCAGCAGGCGTGTGATGTCCCGCCGCGGCTGTCTGACCCAGTTCGGGTCGCCCAGGTTGATGTCATCCGCCAGGCGGATAAAGGGCTGTATAGCTCCGGCCGCGGGTTTGACGATTTCCACATGAATCATCTGGCATCCCCCTTTGCGGTTGAATCTTGTGCGGAGTATAGCATAAGCCGCACTTGGTCACAAGTGACAAGCAGGTTGGGCTACGACTGCAGGGCGGCCTCAATGGCGTTGAGTAGCGCCTGGCGCCCCTCCCCCGTCTGGCTGGAGTAGGCGATGATATCCGGCGGCTGCACCTGCAGGCTGAAGCTGATGGGCAGTATATGCCGGTGGCGCTGGGCGCGGGACAGCTTGTCCGCCTTGGTCGCCACTGTAATGAAGGGAATGCCCATCTGGCGCAGGTAGCTGACCATCGTCAGGTCATCGGCGGTAGGCTCATGGCGGATGTCCACCAGTTGCAGCACGGCCTTCAGCTCCTGCGCCTGTTCGAAGTAATCCCCCATGCGCTTGCCCCAAACCGCCTTTTCTTTCTTATCCACCTTGGCGTAGCCGTAGCCGGGCAGGTCAATGAGGTGGAAGGCTTCGTTGAGCAAAAACACGTTGATCAGCCTGGTTTTGCCGGGCGTACCGGACGTCTTGGCCAACGCCTTCTGGCGGCACAGGCTGTTGATGAGGCTGGATTTGCCCACATTGCTCTTGCCGGCAACCGCTATCTGCTTGAGCCCGCGGCCAGGGAAGCCGCCGTATTCGGCCAGGCTGGTGATGAAGCGGGCGGAAGTGATGTCCATGCTTAATCCTCCAACAGGGCCAGCTCGGCCACGCGGGCGATGTTGTCCACATACTCAATCAGGAAGCGCTCGCGGATATAGGCGGGTATCTCGCTGACATCCTTCGCATTCTCGCGGGGCAGCAGCAGCGTACCAATGCCCGCGCGGAAGGCCGCCAGCATCTTCTCCTTCACGCCGCCAATGGGCAGCACGCGGCCCGCCAGCGTGATTTCGCCCGTCATGGCCAGGTCCTGCCGCACGCGTCGGCCTGTCACGGCGGACAGCAGCGCGGTCGCCATGGTGACACCGGCAGAGGGGCCATCCTTGGGCACAGCGCCTTCGGGCACATGGATATGAATGTCCTGCTTGGTGTGGAAGTCATCGGCCAGGCCGTATTCCTTGGAGTGGGCGCGCAGCCAGCTCAGCGCCGCCTGGGCGCTCTCCTTCATCACGTCGCCCAGGCTGCCGGTCAGCGTCAGCTTGCCGGAGCCCGGCATCACCATGCACTCCACCTGCAGCATCTCTCCGCCCACCTCGGTGTAGGCCAGACCGTTGACAATGCCCACCAGGGGTTCGCGCCCTGGCTTGTCGCGCAGGTAGCGTTCGGCGCCCAGGTATTCGCGGGCGGTTTTGCGGTCGATGCGCACGGTATCCACATCCTGCTCCAGCATGGTGACGGCGGTCTTGCGGGCCAGCTTGGCCAGCATGCGCGACAGGGTGCGCACGCCCGCCTCTCGGGTGTACCCCTCTATCACAAAGCGCAGCGCATCCTGTGTCACCCGCACTTTCTTCGGATCAAGACCATTCTCAGTCAGCTGCTTTTTCATGAGGTGGCGCTTGGCGATTTGCAGCTTTTCCTCCTCGGTGTAGCTGGGCACCTCGATGATTTCCATCCGGTCCAGCAGCGGGGCGGGGATGGATTCGCGCGTGTTGGCGGTGGTCACAAACATCACCCGCGACAGGTCCATGGGTATATCCAGGTAGTGGTCGCGGAAGTGCATGTTCTGCTCGCTGTCCAGCACCTCCAGCATGGCGCTGGCCGGGTCGCCGCGGTAGTCGTTGCCCATCTTGTCAATCTCGTCAAACAGGAATACGGGGTTCATGCTGCCGGCGCGCTTGATGCCGCTGATGACATGCCCCGGCATGGCGCCGATGTAGGTGCGTCGGTGGCCGAATATCTCGGACTCATCGCGCACGCCGCCCAGCGACATCTGCACAAACTTGCGGCCCATGGCACGCGCCACCGCCTTGACGATGGAGGTTTTTCCCACGCCGGGCGGGCCCACAAAGCACAGCACGGGGCCGCGCATGGCGGCACTCTTGTCCGCCCGCTGGCGCAGGCCAAGCACCGCCAGGAAGTCGACGATGCGCTCCTTCACCTGCTCCATGCCATAGTGATCCTCATCCAGGATGCGGCGCGCGCGGCCCAGGTTGAGGTTGTCGCGGGTGTACTTTTCCCACGGCAGGTCCAGCAGCCAGTCCAGGTAGTTCTCGCTGACGGTGGTCTCGGGCGTGCCGGGGGCCATGCGGCTGAGGCGCTCGATTTCCTTCTCGGCGCGCTCTTTTGCCTCCGCGTTCATGGCCGTCTTTTTGAGGCGGCTGCGGTAGCTTTCCAGCTCCTCGTCCTCCTCCTCGCCCAGCTCTTCCTGCAGGATGCGCATCTGTTCGCGCAGGTAATAGTCCTTCTGGTTTTTGTCCATCTGCATGCGGATGCGCACCTGCACCATGCGCTCAAGGCCGGCGAACCGCGTCTCCTTCATCAGGGCCGCGGCCAGTGCCTCCAGGCGCTCCATGGGGTCGATGATGCCCAGCAGGTGCTCCTTCTCCTCCATGCGGCCGATGGCGTTGCCGGCGATGACGTCGGCCAGCTCTTCCGGGCTGTTGATGCCCTTGACGGTGCGCAGCGCCTCCGGCGAGATGCGCTGGCTGGCCTCGAAAAACTCCTGAAAATGCTCGTGCACCACGCGCACGGCGGCAGCCATTTCGGGCGTGACATCCTGCTGCTTGAGCAGCGGCACGGGCTTCACCCAGGCCACCCACGCCTCCTCGGCCACAGCCAGGCGCTGCAACTGGGCGCGCTGTTCGCCCTCCACCAATACGCGCAGCATGCCGCCGGTGATTTGCAGCACCTGCTTGATACGCGCGATGGTGCCCACCGGCTGAAGGTCCTTCAGTTTGGGGTCATCCACCTCGGTGTTTTTCTGGGTGACGATGAAGATGCGCTGATCGCGCTCCATGGCCTTTTCCACCGCCTTGATGCTGGGCGGCCGGCCGACGTCAAAGTCCATCGTCGTATGGGGAAAGAGAATCATCCCGCGCAGCGGCATCAGCGGCAGCACGCGGGGTGAAGAAGCGGTTTTGGTTCCTGCCATGGGTCCTCCTGTTGAGGAACGCCTCTCCTCGCTCGGATGGGCGGGAAGAGGCGGTCATCCTGTTATTACGAGTGGGGGTTATTTGGCGCGGCTACGAAGCGTCGCCTGCCAGTTTGTCGGTCGCGGGCTGCAGCGCCGCGCGCTTGGCTTTGCCGCGGGCGGGCACCTCGCGGATAATTTCGGGCTCGGCACCCCGGGCTATGACGTCTTCCGTCACGGTGCAGCTGCGCACATCGCTCTCGCCGGGCAAATCAAACATGGTGTCCAGCAGCGCGGATTCGATGATGGCACGCAGGCCGCGGGCGCCGGTTTTGCGCTCAATGGCCAGGCGGGCAATGGCCCGCAGGGCGTCTTCGGTGAAGCGCAGCTCCACATGGTCCAGCTCAAACAGCCGCTGGTACTGCTTGACCAGCGCGTTCTTGGGTTCGGTGAGGATGCGAACCATCGCCTCCTCATCCAGGCTGTCCAGCGTCAGCATGACGGGCAGGCGGCCCACCAGCTCGGGAATCAGGCCATACTTGACCAGGTCCTCCGGGCGCATATGCGCCATGGTGCGGCTGGTCTCATGCTCGTCCTTGGCGGTCAGCTCAGCGCCAAAGCCCAAGGTGCGGTTGCCCAGCCGGGTGGAAATGATGCTCTCCAGCCCATCGAAGGCGCCGCCCACGATGAACAGGATGTTTGTGGTGTCGATGCGCAGCATGTCCTGCTGCGGGTGCTTGCGCCCGCCCTGGGGCGGCACGTTGGCCTGGGTGCCTTCCAGTATCTTGAGCAGCGCCTGCTGCACGCCCTCGCCGGACACATCGCGGGTGATGGACACGTTTTCGCTCTTGCGGGCAATCTTGTCCACCTCGTCAATGTAGATGATGCCCTGCTCGGCGGCCTTGATATCGCCATCGGCAGCCTGAATCAGGCGCAGCAAAATGTTTTCCACATCCTCTCCCACATAGCCGGCCTCGGTCAGCGAGGTGGCATCCGCGATGGCAAAGGGCACATTGAGGATGCGGGCCAGTGTCTGGGCCAGGTAGGTCTTGCCGGTGCCGGTGGAACCGGCCAGCAGGATGTTGGACTTTTGCAGCTCCACATCGTTTTTGCCGGTGTTGCTGCGGATGCGCTTGTAGTGGTTGTATACGGCCACGCACAGGGCGCGCTTGGCCTTCTCCTGCCCGATGACGTACTCGTCCAGCGTCTTTTTAATTTCCGCGGGCTTAAGCAGGCGGCTGGCGTCCAGCCGCTTGCCCAGGTCGGGCATATCATCCAGAATCTCGCTGCACAGGTGCACGCACTCGTTGCAGATATAGGCGCCGGGGCCCGCAATCAGGCGCTCGACTTCGTTTTGCGGCTTGCCGCAGAAACTGCATTTATGAATCTTGCGCGGTTCGTCCGGGGCTTTAGGCATCGGTCTTTTTCTCCTCATCCCGCGGGCGGGGCTCGTAAATCTGGTCGATGATGCCGTATTTGAGGGCTTCCTGCGCGGACATAAAGTAGTCGCGCTCGGAATCCTGGGTCACCTTTTCAAGCGGCTGGCCGGTCATTTCGGCCATCATCTTGTTCATTTTGTTCTTGGTGCGCAGCAGCCACTCCGCCCGGATGGTCACATCCGTGGCCTGGCCCTGGGCGCCGCCGGAGGGCTGGTGAATCATCACCTCGCTGTTGGGCAGGGCCATGCGCTTGCCCTTGTCGCCCGCCATCAGCAGGAAGGCGCCCATGGAGGCCGCCATGCCCACGCATACTGTTCGCACCGGGGCCTTGACATACTGCATGGTGTCATAGATGGCCATGCCTGCCGTCACCGAGCCGCCGGGGCTGTTGATGTACAGCGAGATATCCGCGCCCGGGTTTTCCATATCCAGGAACAGCAATTGCGCCACCACAGTGTTGGCCATGCCGTCGTCAATGGGGCCGGACAGGAAGATAATCCTGTCCTTCATCAGGCGGGAATAGATATCGTAAGATCGCTCGCCGCTTCCGCTGCGCTCGACCACGTAGGGAATCAGGTAATTACTCATCCGTGGGTTTCTCCTCTTTGGGTTCGTCCTTTTTCTTGGGTTTGGCAGCAGGTTTGGCTGCCTTCTTGGGTTTGTCTTCTTCCGCCGAAGGCTCCTTGGCTGCCTTTTTCTTGGGGGCGGGTTTCTTCGCGGGCTTTTCCTCGGCCTGCGCTTCCTCGGCCTCATCCTCGGGCAGGGCCTTCACCACCTCGTCCAGCACCTGGGCCGGGTCGATGGCGTCCTCCTCCTCGGGGCCTTCGTGCAGGCTGATGTCGGCATTCTTTTCCAGAATGTCAACCACCTGGCGGGAAGCAGCCAGATCCTTGTAATAGCCCAGCTGGCGCTCGTTGAGCGTCTTGCGGTATTCCTCGGGCTTGCGGCCCATCTCCTCGGCGTGGCGGTCAATCTGGGCGTCGATGTCTTCCTGGCTGGGCTCAATCTTTTCTGCCTTGCCGATGGCGTCAATCACCAGCTGGGTCTTGACGCTGTTTTGCGCGTCCGGGCGGATCATATCGCGGATTTGGTCCTCGGTCTGCCCGGTGTAGCGGATGTAGTCCTCGAAGCTGATGCCCTGGTAGGCCATGCGCATCTTCATGTTGCGCAGCTGGGCATCAATCTCGTCGTTGATCATGGCGTCGGGGATGTCGCAGTCGGCCTGGTCGGTGGCCTGACGAATCAGGTCGTTCTCCAGCGCCGTCTGGGCGTTCTTGTCGCGCAGCTCGGTCAATTCCTTCTCAATGGAGTCCTTATACTCCTTAAAGGTGGTGAAGGCGGATACGTCGGCCGCGAACTCGTCATCCAGCTCGGGCTTTAATTTGCTGGTGATGCCATGCAGCTTGACGGTGAACACGGCCTCCTTGCCGGCCAGGTTCTCTGCGTGGTATTCGGCGGGGAAGGTGACGTTGATGTCCTTCTCCTGGCCAACCTCCATGCCAATCACCTGGTCCTCAAAGCCGGGGATAAAGGTGTTGCTGCCAAGCTCCAGCTTCTGTCCCTGGGCGGTGCCGCCATCAAAGGCAACGCCATCCACGCGGCCCAGGTAGTCGATGGTCACCGTATCCTCCGCCTGCGCGGCGCGGTCGGTGACATCCTGCTGGGTGGTGGCCTTGTCCACATCATGGCTGATGCGGTGGTCAATCTCTTCCTGCGTGATAGGGTGCAGGTGCTTGGTGGCCTTGAGCTTCTTGTAGTCGCCCAGCGTCACGTCAGGCAGCACAAAGACCTCTACGGAGAACTTCAGCTCCTGCCCAGCGCCAATCTGCTGGAGGTCCAGCTCGGGCTTATCCACGGGGTGGATGTCACCCTTGGTAATCGCCTCCTGATACACATCCGGGAAGATGGCGTCAAACGCCTCATCATAAAAGATGCCCTCGCCGTACATGGACTCAATCAGCTTGCGCGGGGCTTTGCCCTTGCGAAAGCCGGGCACGTTGATGCGCCCGCGTGTCTTCAGGTACGCCTTTTGCATGGCCGCGTCAAAATCCTCAGCGGGCACGGTGAAGGAGAGCTTAACTTTGTTGCCGGATAGTTTTTCAGTGGTGAAGTCCATGGGTACCTCCTGCTTTTTTGCGGAATCCGTTTTCCGCAATGCAGAAAACGCTACATTACATAATACCACCACAGCGCCATCTTATGCAAGCATTTGACCGGGCTAAAGCATCCATCGTCACAAGCGTCGGCTCAGGGTTGTCCCTACTCCCCATGCGGCAGGAAACCCTTGCCCCGCACCTCGCTGTAATCCAGCACAATCAGCAGGGCGGCCGGGTCACACTCGCTGACAATGCGGCGCACCCGCGGCAGCTGCACCCGCGCGCACGCGCACATCAGCACATCCCGCTGGGCACCAGTGTACATGCCCTCCCCCTTGAGCATCGTCACCCCGCGCTCCAGCTCCTGCTGGATGCGCTGGGCTATCAGACGGTTGTGCGGGCTGATGGTCAGCGCGATTCTGCCGCCGGCAAAGCCATCCATCAGCCTATCAATCACAAAGGTGGAAACCAGCGTAAACAGGATGCCGTAGAGCACCGCGTCCACATTGCTGTACACAAAGGCGCCCAGCAGTATCAGCGAGCCGTCTATCAACAGGGTAATCTGTCCTACGGACAGGTGAGGCCGCAGCTTGCGCATGGTCATGATGACCAGGTCGCTGCCGCCCGTACAGCTGCCCGCGTTGTAAATCAATGCCAACCCAAGCCCACTGATGCCCCCGCCAAAGAGGGCCGCAAGCAGCGGGTTCCCGGTGTAGTGCGGGAAAAGCGGGGCAATCACATCCATCAACACGGCGCCAATGACCAGCGTCTGGAGCGTACGCAGCAGATACCCTTTGCCTAGGTACCGGATAGAGAGCAAAATAATGGGGATATTGAGCGCCAGAGTGGTCACGCCGATGGGCACCCCAAGCAGGTAGTTGAGGATAACGCCCACACCCGTGATGCCGCCAGGCGCGAAACTGGCGTGCGAAGCAAAGGTATACACTCCAATAGCATAGGCAATGCCGCCCAGCGCGTCCCACAGCAGGTGCCTCGCATGGCTGGCGACCCGGTCTTTTGTCAGATGCTTGCCCCACTTCCCGCCTGTCACCCTTCCCCGGTATTTCATGGTTTCTCCTCCATTTGATTGGTCATCCACATGATCACAATGCGTTTCTAAAGCCGCGGCCAATGATGTCGTTGGTGTTGGTAATCAGCAGGAACGAGTGCGGGCTGTAGGTCTTGACATAGTTTTTGAGCAACACGGCCTCGCGGGCGTTGACCACAGTGACAATCAGCGAGCGCGCGCCCTGCGAGTATGCCCCGTGCCCTTCAAATACCGTCGCGGTGCGCGCCAGCTTTTCGATGATGAATGCCTCAATGGCCTGTGCGTCCTCGGTAATAATGTGGAAGTACTTGCGTTGGCGCAGCGTGTTGAGCACCGCTTGCAGCAGAGCACCCCGCATCAGCAGGCCGAAGATGGAGAAGATGCCCGTCTTGATGTCAAACACAAAGAAGGTGGCCGCGGCCGCCAGAAAATCCGTCATCATCAGCGCCGTGCCGATGCTGTACAGGTTGGCGTACTTGCGCAGCACCATGGCTACGATGTCAGTGCCCCCGCTGGACGCCCCGATGTGAAACAGCATGCTCGCCCCCGTGGCCGACAGCAGCATGGCCACCATCAGCTCCATCAACGGCTCATCGGTCAGCGGACCATCCAGTGGGATGTAGCGCTCAAACAGAAACAGCAGCGCTGACAGCAGCAGCGTGCAGTACACGGTCTTGATGCCAAAGTCCCGCCCAATCAGCACCAGGCCAATCCCCAGCAGGGCGATGTTCATCAGGTTGCTCAGCATGGTCACCGTCACACCAGGAATCAGCTGTGCCAGCACCACGGCGAAACCGGTCACCCCGCCGGTGGAAAAATGATTGGGAAATTTGAAGAAATATACGCCGATAGCTGACAATAGTATTGCCAGCGTCATGGTGAGGTAATCTTTCAGCAACACATGCCGGGCAGCTCCGTCCCGGTTTTCTGTCATCTTCGCGTTCATAACACCTGTCCCCTTGTTCATGTCATCTATTCGTGGCTACACAGCCGCCAAGCCCATTCTACCCAATAAAAAACACCTTCCTCGGCAGCAGAAGAAAGCGCAGCGGCATGATGCATCCATGCCGGTTGTGACGCGCCTTTCGTGTGCCCAAAAACTGTCACGGCGGGTGCATGGCAGGTCTCCTGACTGATGGTCTGGGTTTCCCCGGGGTGAAAGCACCTTCTCAGGCATGCGCCCAATGGCTGTTGTCTTCACCAACCAATCACAGTAATGGCTGTTGTGCCGGATTTGAACCGGCTTCCCTTTTCATCGCGAGGTGCGACACCATGCGTCCGTTATTCACTTAACATAGATTATAGCACCCCGCTGCCTGTATCAGCAACCCGCGGCGTTGCTTTCCAACTCCCGCGCCTTCATGGTATAATGCGGCTGTGGCGCGCAAGCGCCCGCATCACAGGGAAGGAATACCGCATGAACGCATTGCTGCTGGAGAGAATCGGGGTGCTGCTGGGCTCCCTCAGCCATGAGCTGCGGCTGCTTGATCCCTTGGGGCACAGCCTGATTCCATCAGATGCCACCGAATACTATCTGCCCGAGCGCATGGTGCCCGGCCAGGTGGTTACGTTCCGCGGCTCCCACTATTTGCGGCTTGCGGGCGAGGATGGCCACATTCTGCTCAGCGGCGCAGCTCCTCAGGCCGAGGACATGCTGCGCCTGGCCGAAAGCGCTATCAATTCGCTGATCGAACTGCAGCCCCCGCAGGATACCCAGCAGGCCGCCTATCTGCGCCTGTTGACCGAGCAACCTGATGAACTGGAGCAAGCCGGGCTTATCCGGGAATATCGCATCCCGGCTACCCTACCCCGGTGCGTGATGCTGTTGCGGCCGCAAGCGGTGCGGCAGCCGGCGTATGATTTTTTACACGACCTGGTGCCCTTGGGCGAGCAGGATGTATTGCTGCCGCTGGACCGCGGCTGCGCCATCCTCATCCAGGCGATGGATGAGGAGCAGGGCCCCGGCGAGGCGGAGGAGTTTGCCCGCGCGCTGGAGGAAACCGTACGCGAGGAAAGCGGCCAGGGCCTGCACTGCGGCATCGGCGATGTGGTCATGCATGCTACGGCCTTGCAGCAAAGCTACCGGCAGGCGCAGCGAATGCTGGAGATTGGCCCGGCCTTTATGCCCTCGGGCAGCGTGTATGCCTGGCAGCCCATGCTGTTGGCCCGCTTTCTGGCCGAGGTGCCACCTGAGCGCGCAAAACATTACCATGACCTGCTGTTCAACCAGCAAAACGCCTCCCTGTTCACCGACGAAATATTAGAAACCGCCGCCATGTTCCTGGAAAAGAACCTCAACCTGTCCGATACCGCGCGCCAGCTGTACATCCACCGCAACACACTGGTCTACCGGCTGGACAAGATTCAGCGCCGCTGCGGCCTGGACCTGCGCAGGTTTGAGGACGCTTTCCTTTTCAAACTGTTGTTGGACCTGCAAAAAACACTGCACATCACAGAAAAACGGCCGGAGAACGGCCGCTGAAAGGCGCTCACATGAGTAAGAGACTATCTGTCATTTTGGTGGTACTGATTGTGGCCGGGGCCATGCTGGCCGCAGCCGAAGCCATCCCCGTGCGTCCCGGTGACACCGTCACCATCACGCGCGAGGAATATGAGCGCCTGCAGCAGTATGAAAAGCTGGATGAAGTCAAGCAGTACATCGACAGCTATTACTATGAGGAGCCCGACCAGCAGGCGCTGATGGACGGCGCCATCCAGGGGCTGCTCAGCGGCACCAAGGATGCCTACACCTTCTACTACCCGGAGGAAGCCTGGAAAACCCTGTGGGAAGAGGACGAGGGCAAGTATGCCGGCATCGGCATCCAGATGTTGGGCAGTTATGAAAATGGCACCGTCACCATCATCCGTGTGTTCAAGGGCACCCCGGCGGAAGAGGCGGGCGTGCGCAAGGGCGATATCCTCTACAAGGTGGAGGAGTTGGAGGTCACCACCGCCACCATGCAGGACGCCGTCAACGTGATGCGCGGCACACCGGGCGACAAGGTGCACGTGGAGGTGCTGCGCGGTGGCGAGGTGCTGCCCTTTGATATCACCAAAGCCGAGATTACCGTCAACCGGGTGGAAAGCATGATGCTGGATAACCAGGTGGGCTATATCGCGCTGTACGAGTTTGCCGGCGGCAGCTATGAGGATTTCAAAGCCGCGTTTGACGAGCTGGACAAGCAGGGCATGCAATCCCTGATTGTGGACATGCGCGACAATGGCGGCGGCTGGGTAGAGGCCGGTGTCAAGCTGGCGGACATGTTCCTGAATAAGGAGCTGCTGTACTACACGGAGAACCGCGCGGGCGAGCAGGAAAAAAGTTACACCACCGACGGCAAGAGCAACTTGCCCCTGGTGCTCCTGCTCAACGAAAACTCCGCCTCCACCACCGAGATTGTGTCCGCCGCCATGAAGGACCTCAATCGTGCCACGCTGGTGGGCACCAAGACCTTCGGCAAGGGCATCATCCAATATGTGATGGGCTTAAGCGACGGCAAGTCCGGCTTCCAGTTCACCAGCGCGCAATATTTCTCCCCCAAGGGCAACAAGGTGCATAAGGAGGGCGTGACCCCCGATATCATCGTGGAGATGCCAGAAGCGCTGGCCGACACCTATTTCGATCTGGGCGACATGGCAGACCCGCAGCTGAAGGCCGCTTATGAGGAAGCGCTGAAGCTGCTGCCGGCACAGGCCGCGGGTACGTAAGCGCGTTCGTCTGATAGCATTGCAGTAGCCCCCTCCCGATCGGGCAGGGGCTACTGTTTTGAGAACGCTATGGCTCGGATCATGGTGATTGATTGTCTTTTAACACCCGGTCAATCAGGGGCATCAGGTTGGCGCGGTCCGTCCAGTCGCAGCGCTCGTGCCAGGCGCTAATCAATGCGCGGGCCCAGGCGGGCAGCTTGTCCGCGTCCTTTTTGCGCAGGGATTTATACAGCATGGTGCACATGGCGCGGTCAATGGGGGTCATGGCCTGCACATCCCACGCGCCTCGAGCGTAGAAAAACGGAATATCCTTAAGCGGCCCTTTGGCGTTGCCGCGGCGCAATTCCTCCAACACCTCCGGCTCATCCGGGGATGCCCCCACGCCCAGGCAATACAGCCGTTTGCCTGATAGCACCGCCATATTGTCCCGCAGAAAGCTTAAACCCTTGATGCCGGTGGCAAACAAACCGCCTGCCAGAATGATAACCTCATACGGCGCGGCCGTCTGTACGCTGAGCCGCTTGTTTTCAAACAAATCGGCATCCAATGCCTCAGCCAGCCACTTGGCGTACCGCGCCGTCGCGCCATACTTGGATTCATAGATGACCGCTATCCGCTTCATGCCGTCCTCCCGCGCATACCATACTACCCGGTATGATAGCACAGCAAGCGGGGCGGGCAGGGTCTGTTTACGTCGATTTTACATGGATTTCGACTGCCGGTTGCGGTTATTGAACCGCCAGCTCCCGCGCAATTTCGTACAGCCAATCCTCCTGGCCGCCCACGGCTTCGCGCCGCCCGGCCTCGATGATGATGCTGCGGCTGGAATAGAAGCTTTCTATGACCGCATAGATGATGATCTTGAACAGGAAGGGTGGCGTGGCTTGAATTGTACCAGAAAACGAAGCCCTGCCCCGCTTCTGCCGGACTTGGCTCCGTTTTCTTTCG
Source organism: uncultured Clostridia bacterium (assembly GCA_937874275.1). GTDB lineage: Bacteria > Bacillota > Clostridia > Christensenellales > Aristaeellaceae > UBA1038. The sequence continues at coordinate 48,789 of CALNAU010000027.1, forward strand.
ACTAATCTGTCAGGAGAGTTTTGCTATCGCCCACAATTAGGAAATTAATGTTGGAATCATAACTCCAAATTCATTCAACTACATTGAAGGATACATCGCCCAATTTTTCAACAGAGGTCTTGACCTGATCCCCTGATTTGATAATATAGGCCTTGGTTATTCCACCAGTTAGGATAATGTACCCTTTAGGAATGGTAAGTCCGCGGCGGCTAAGCATCTTTGCCAGTTCCCGAATTGACGCAAAGGGGTGGCCAAGTACCGCAGATCCTTTGCCTTTGTCCACAACCTCACCGTTTATAGAGAGGCTGACATTCAATTGATCAAATGGCAATTTTTTTACATCAGTCATTTTATCTCCAACCACGTAGCGGGAGGAGGAGCAGTTGTCGGCAATAACATCAGGCAGTGTAAAGTTAAAGTTCTTAAAACGGCTGTCCACCAATTCCATCACTGGAACAGCATATTGAAGAGCATCCACAATTTCGCTGTCCGAGAGATTATTTCCAGACAGGTCTTTGCTAAAGATAAAAGCGATTTCCGATTCAACCTTTGGATGGATCAAATCCCCCATTGAAACCTGACCATGGTTCTCCACCTGCATATAGTCAAACAGGTGACCATACAGAGGATCACTAATACCCATCTGCTCCATCTTCGCACGGCTTGTCAGGCCCATTTTCATGCCGATGACTTTGGCCCCATCAGCCAACTTCTTCTCCACTAAGTGGTGTTGGACATCATACGCGTTGCTGTGGTTCAATTCCGGTTCGTCATCGGTAATTTTAGTAATCTCTTTGCAATTTTCCTCAGCATCAATTAGGATATCAACTATTTTATTGATGTCCATCCTTACACTCCTTTTATTTTTTTGGCTTAATTTCATCAAAGGTATTGAAAAACTCGTATACGGCATCCAATGCAGCCTTGGCCTCTTCCGGACTGTAATATTTGGCCCACATTGCCATACCAGCAAGATCCTCCACATACTTGGGATTTTCGACAACAGCCTTCAGTGCCGCAGTAAATGTTTCTACGATATCATCCGGTGTGTCTTTGGGGAAGAAAAATGGATAGATTTTGCTAAAATGCAGGTCGACACCTTGCTCTTTCATGGTGGGGACATCGGGGATCAACGGGTCTCGTTCAGCAGATACATTGCCAAGGACGATTAGTTCACCAGTCTCCAAGTAGGGCTTGGCAACATTGTAGGGAACGGAAACCATATCCACGTGTCCGCCAAGGAGTGAAGCCAGGTGATCGACAGAGGATGCGCCAGCATCGATTTTGAAGAATTGTACGCCTGCTTCACGCTCAATCGCAAGCACTTCAAGGCACATAACTAACTAATGATTTTTTGGTGCTCTGCCCTTTTACATATCTCTATATGAGGTTTTCGTCCTCTACTTCACCCTTGTTCTTGTGCCTCTTCCATACACTCTGAGCAATCATAGCAAAGCTTGCAAGAATAATGATGGCAGAAACAGGGCGTGACAAGAAGATACTAGGATCACCACCAGACATTCTTAAAGACAGCCTGAATTCCCTTTCAAACATTCCTCCCAAAACGAGACCTAACACTGCTGGCGCAACCGGAAACTTTCCTCTCATCATTAGGGATAGAGTACACTAATGTTCGCAACTTTGCCCAAGCAGAAAGTATATGGGCAAGCCACCGGGACTCCGCTACAATGGATGTTGCATAGACATTCACAAGG